>JAUVGW010000137.1 GCA_030593565.1 Phycisphaerae bacterium
ATGGGTCGCTCTCCGATCTGAACATTCAGCCAGCGCCGCACGTCTGGCAGCGGGTTCGCAGCGAGAGCAACAACTGCATGGGGGCGCGCTGCGAATTCTACGACAAGTGCTTTTATCAGCAGGCCCGGCGCGAGGCGGAGAATGCAGACTTGCTCGTCGTTAACCACGCGTTGTTCTTCTCAGATCTCGCGCTGCGGCTCCAGAATGTCACCTTCCTGCCGGACTACGACTTTGTCATATTCGACGAGGCCCACAACATCGAATCGGTCGCCGGCGACCATTTTGGCATGAGCGCTTCCAACGCGCAGGTGCGTTTTCTGCTCAACGGCCTGTTCAACGAGCGCACCGGTCGCGGCTTTCTCGCCATGCTCGAGTGCCCGGACGTCGTGAAGTTGGTGGTGGACGCCCACGCCAGGACCGACGCGCTGTTCTCCGCGGTGCGAAACGCGGCCCCCGATCGCCGGGGGGCCGCCCGATTGCACAAGCCCGCCGACGTGCCAAATCTGCTCGGCCCCGCGCTGAAGGAGCTGGCGGAAGAATTGAAGGGACTCCGATCGAAGTTCGAACGCGAGGACGACAAGTTCGAGCTGCGGAGCTACGCCGAGCGCTGCAAGGAGACGGCGGACATCCTGGACGCGCTGTTGTCGCAGGGTGTCGAGGACCACGTCTACTGGATCGAGTTCGCTCAGGGTCGCGAGCCGCGCACGACCTTGCGTGCCGCCCCGCTCCGGGTGGACGGCATCCTCCGCGAGGCCCTGTTCGAGCGGACCAAGTCGGTGGTCCTGACCAGCGCGACGATGTCCACCGGTGGCGACGACGGATTCGCCTATCTTCGCACGCGGCTCGGCATCGACGACGCGGACGAGAAACTGCTCGATTCACCCTTTGACTACGGCAGTCAGGTGACGCTGCACATCGAGACCAAGCTGCCCGAGCCCAACGCGCCAGACTTCACGGCGGCGGCCTGCGAACGGATCAAAGACTACCTGCAAGAATCGGGCGGCCGCGCGTTCGTCTTGTTCACCAGTTATAGCGCGTTGAATCAGGCCGAGGAAATCCTGGCGCCGTTTTGCGAAGAACACGCAATGACGCTCCTGGTTCAAGGCCGCAGCCTGCCGCGCGGGCGGATGATCGAGGAATTCAAGAACGTCGATCGGGCCGTGCTGCTGGGCACCGATTCGTTCTGGCAGGGGGTGGACATCCAGGGCGACGCCCTGCAAAACGTGATCATCAACAAGCTGCCGTTTGCCGTGCCGGACCGCCCGCTGATCCAGGCCCGCATCGACGCCATCCGCGCAGAGGGCGGCAATCCATTCATGGAGTTCCAGTTGCCCGAGGCAGTGCTGAAGCTAAAGCAAGGCTTCGGCCGCCTGATCCGCAGCCGAACCGACCACGGCATCGTGGTCGTGCTGGACAAGCGCATCAAGACAAAGTTCTACGGCCGACGCTTCGTGCAAGCCCTACCAAAATGCCGTGTGGAATGGCACTGAATCGCCAGCCGCGAGCACGCGACCTCGAGTGATCAGCCTATCCTCCCGCCCAGAAGCAATCGTCCCGTAATTTTTTTCAGAATAAGTTATGTGCGTCGGAGCTACCGTCTTGGTCTCCCTCCTGTTGGGCTCCGTTTGCAGTAAAAAACTGCGAACTGCCGCAAACTGCCGCAAACTTTTGGCCTCGCGTGTGACGTGGCGACGGTCAGGGCTTTACCTTGTTCATCTTGTAGATTTGCTCGCCGTTCCGCGGGAAAGCTGTCAGCGATCAGCCGAGGAGGGATCAAGCGGTGATCGGAGGGGGGGGGCAAGTCTTTAGACTTGGGATCTCGATTAACCTCGCACCAGAAGCAATCACGCCCCCAGGTCCACAGGACCTGGGCCACCCGTCCCAAGTCTTCAGACTTGGGGTCTCGATTGACGCCACACCGAGAGGCAATCGCCCCCCCCCAGGGCCACAGGCCCCGGGCCACCCGTCCAAGAATCGAGAATCGTGGGAATTGGAGCTTGCCTTGATGGCCTAAACACGCCATACTGGGCACAGTAGCTAGAATAATGGAATTCGTTCTTTTTTGCATGAGGAGGTGTCACTATGTTTGGTCCGAAGCACATCAACCGTCTTGTCGTAGTTGCCGCACTCGTTGCCGCGGCGGCCTCCATATCGTCCGCCCAAACGGTGCTGCACGTCGATGCAGATTCACCATACAACGGGCCGGGCAACAATTGGGAGTACGCCTATCACGATCTGCAGGCCGCCCTGGTCCCGGCGGGGGCCGGCACCGAAATCCGAGTAGCCCAGGGCACATACAAGCCGTCGTCCACTGGCTACCGCTGGGCCACCTTCCAATTGCTCCCCGACGTGTCGGTCGTCGGCGGTTTCGCGGGCTACGGGGAAACTAACCCCGACCTGCGTGACCCGGCGGCCTTCGTCACCATCCTCAGCGGTGATCTCGGTAGTAACGATGGGCCCGAGTTCGCCAGTCGTAGTGACAACAGTTTTCACGTCTTGTCGGCCACTGACACGGACTCCGCGACCATGCTCGATGGGTTCGTCATCACCGGTGGTTACGCGAGCGGGTCCGGCTCCTCCTACCAGTGGAAGACGGGTGCGGCCGTCAACTGCACGAATCTTGGCCACCCCGGACATGCCACCTTCGCGAACTGCATCTTCCGGGATAACTGGGCGGTGACCGTCGGTGGTGCCATCTGCAGCTTCAAGGATTCGCATCTCAAGTTCATCAACTGCGCGTTCACCGGTAACCATGCCGACGGCGCTCAGGGAGGAGCGATTTACGGATCTAGTACGGGCAACTCCCTGACCATGACTAACTGCACGGTGGTGGGCAACTATGCTTACACCTCCGGGGGAGGGGTCTATTGGAGCACCGGTGACACCGCTTCGATCACCAACTGCACCTTCGCGGGCAACCAGTCGGGTGGCGCCGGATCCGTCGGAGGATTTTATGCGGGCGGGACCACGGCCAACGTGAGCAACTGCATCTTCTGGGAGAACTCGTCGGCCCAGCTTTCCCATCCAACACCGGTCCTGGTGAACCACAACGCTATTCAGGGCGGTTGGACAGGCGGGACGGGGAACATCACTCTCAACGTCTCCAACCGCCCGCTGTTCGTTGACGCGGACGGCGAGGATGACACCTACGGTACGGAAGACGACGACCTTCACCTTGCGGCCGGCTCGCCGTGTCTCGACGCCGGCGACCAAACCCTGCTGCCCGCCGATGTGGCGGATCTTGACGGCGACGGCGATACGGGTGAGGCGACTCCGTTCGATCTCGACGGCAACGCTCGCGTGGTTGGCGACTACGTGGACATGGGGGCGTACGAGGGCGCCGTCGGCCCCGCCAACGAGCCGCCCACGGCGGTGGCCGGGGGCGACCAGGCGATCCACGCCGGCGTGATCGTTTTCCTGGACGGCAGCGCGTCGTTCGATGACAACGATGCCTCGCAGGATCTCGCCTATGCGTGGACGCTCACCCAGATTCCGGCAGGAAGCACGGCGGTACTTGCGAACGCCGATACGATCGAGCCCTGGTTCTTCGCCGATCTTCCAGGCACGTATGTGGCCAGCCTGGTCGTCACCGACACGCAGGACCTGTTAAGTGAACCTGACACGCTGACGGTCTCCTCGCTTAATCTCGCACCCACCGCCGTCGCAGGCGGCGATGTTGGAGCAGTCGTCGGCGACCCCGTATCGCTCGACGGCACGGGAAGCCTTGATCCGGACGACGATCCCTTCACGTACTGTTGGTCTATCACGCAGGCGCCGGGCGGAAGTACAGCGGCGCTAGACGACCCGACGATTGACATGCCGTCGTTTACTCCGGACTTGCCCGGGGCCTACCACGTGCAGCTCGTCGTCAATGACGGCTTCGAGGATTCGGCGCCGGACGAGGTCGTCATCTCCGTGATCTCGGCAGAGGATTTCGCCGAGATCCAGACGATGGATGCGTTGAACATCGTTGGTGAACTGCCCAAATCGAGCGTCACGACGAAGGGCAACCAGAAGGCCCTGGGGAACTTCCTGACGCAGGTCATCGGGGCGCTTCAGATCGGAGATACCGAAGAGGCGATCAACAAACTCAACAAGACGTTGAGCCGGACCGATGGCTGTGCGCTACGAGGCGCGCCGGACGGCAACGGGCCCGGGCGGGACTGGATCACGAACTGCGGAGATCAGGCGTTCGTGTACGACCTGCTGTCAGAAGCCCTCAACGCGCTGACCGAGTAGCCCTGTAGGTCGGGTCCGTTGACCCGACCATGCATATTCACATTACGGACCCAAGTGTCGGGCCTGCTGAACCGACCTACGCCACTGCGCGGAAACGGGCCGGGTACCGTCCTCACCGAGGCGTCAAGGGCAGGATGGGGACGCTGGAGTACCCAGACGGGCAGGAACCATGGGGGTCCATGACACAATCGGCGGCGGGGTGCCACTGGCAGCTTGCCTGCCAGTGTCCGTGTAGGGCGCTATCTGTTGAGGCACTGGCGGACAAGCCGTCAGTGGCACCCGTTGGACCCTTCGGAGCAATGCCGCCTAAACTGTCATGGACCCGGAACCATGGCCGGGATCCGCTTCCCGTTGGAATCGGGAGGCGTCACGTGATATGATGAAGATCGTAAGCCCGGTAATTGGAGAATCCCGAGTACACACATCTCGCGCGAGCCGGAAAGGGAGGATATTGCGATGGCGAGAAGAGGGGTCGCCTTTTGTGGGGGATGGTGCGCTGCCGCTGTCAGCATTCTTGCGATAGCGAGTCCAGCATGGAGTCTGCCGGGCGACCTGGATTGTAGCGGCTCGGTCACCGTCGATGATGTCGGTGCCTTCGTACTGGCACTCGTCGATCCGGCGGGCTACGGGACTGCCTATCCAGGCTGCGACATCACACAGGCGGATATGAATAGCGATGGGTTCGAGGACGGTGCTGATATTCCCGGATTCGTTGCCGAACTGCTGGGAGGCGGCCCGACGGAGCCACCAACAGCAACCCAACTCGCCGGCAACTCGCTCGGCGAGTATCCCTACTTCGAATTCGTCAAGGCGTTCAACGAAGACGCCACCGTGGAAGTGGCGATCGACCCGTCACGGTTCCCCGACATCGTCGGCGAGACGGGCGACATCTACATTGTCGAAGCCAGGTCGCCCGGCGGCTGGTACGCTGATCCCACGCTGACGGACGTGTCCGCGGGTGGACCGCAGACCGAGACTTTTGGCGGCACGACCATCCAGGACAACACGTTCACGATCACCGGCCCGTACGAACTCGACAGCGCGGTGTTCGTCGAGGCAACAGGCGACTACACGGGCCTGGGTCACGGCTACGATATCGTGCTCGACATGAATCAGAACGGCGTGCTCGACACCGGCGACTACATCGACGGGCTCGGTTGGGAAGCCGGTCTGTATGTCGTACACGACACGACGCAACCCGGCCCACTGGCGGTTACAGAAACGCCGCCATACAGCGTCGGTACGATCTTCGACATCCCCAGCGACCATACGATGGAAGTCCTGTACTACCCCGCCAATATCGCGGCGATGGAGCCGCGGCCGCTGATTGTCATTAGCCACGGATCAGGCCACGAGTACACCTGGTACGATCATATCGGGCATCACATGGCCTCCTACGGCTACATCGTCATGTCGCACCAGGACCACCCGGTGTCCACGGCACTCGGGCACACGGACGCGATCCTGGAGCTTCAGGACGAGATCGCCGGCGGGCTGATCGACGGGAAGATCGATTCGAGCCGAATCGTGTGGATCGGCCACAGTTTTGGGGCGATCAGCGCGGTGATCTCGTACAACAAGCTGGTCACCGGCGAGTATGTGCCCACCCACTACACGACGGACAGTATCGTGCTGATCAGCAGCATGCTCCCGCCGGCTCCTCCCGCGTCGCACGGCGCGCTGCCGCACAATGTCAACTACCACCTCTGGACTGCCTCGGGCGATTCCCAGGTGAGCGGCTCGGCTTACGGTGACATGGGGCAAACGTTCCAGTTGTACGAGCGGGCGACGGGGTGGCGCATGTCGACGACGGTGCAGGGCACGGGGCACGCCTGGTTTCACACCGGCACTGAGCCCTGGGGAGATTGGTTCGAGGGACCCTGCTCAATCGGTCAGGAAAACACGCACCTGATTCAACTCGGGTTGTTCCTTCCACTGATCAAACACTTCGCAGAGGGCAACACCCCGGCAACGGACTTCTTCTATCGACAGTACGAGCGGTTCCATCCGATCGGCGTGGACGTGTCGGACCCCTGCATTGTCGTTACGAATGAATGCCGTCCCGACCCCGCGAACGGCGCCTTCTTCATCGACGACTACCAGTCGCAGCACGACGCGGGCACAAGCAGTTCCGGCGGCACGGTTACTTTCACCGTGCAAAACCTCACGGAGGGGCGGCTGGACGACAACGATTGGTACTTCACTTGGTCGACCGGCGATCCCTTCAACGGCGCGACCCAAGCCGGCCCCGACGACGATAGCCGCGGCGTGGTGTTCGACTGGAACGACGCCGATCGCTGCTATGAGTGGGAAGTCGTCCCCGGGGCTCGCGACTTCAGCCAGTACCTCTACATCTCCTTTCGCGGCGCACAGGGCACCCAGCATCCGCATACCTTGGCTTTCCTCGGCGACGAGACTTTCACGCTAACCCTGCGTGACGGCACCGGCGTCAGCAGCTCCATCCACATCGGCGCCTACGGCGGCGGCATCGAGCAGCCCTACCAGCGGCAGGGCGGCTGGCACAACGAGATGGAGGTGATCCGCATTCGTCCGTCGGACTTCCTCACCAACGGCTCCGGCCTGGACCTGACGGACATCGTGGCGGTTCGCTTCGACTTCGGCCCCTCCTGGGGATCCAATGAAGGCCGCATCGTCGTGGACGAATTGATGCTGACGAACGACTATCCGCCCTACTTCGTCCCCATGGCGATCAGCTTGCCGATCGCGCCACCCGAGCTTATCCCGCCGGGAACGCCCACGAACATCGATGTGGAAATCTTCGAAGGCAACGACACGCTCCTGGCTGGCTCGGCCCTGCTGCACTACCGCTACGACGGCGAAACCTGGCAGAGCGTCGAGTTGGAGCAGATCGCCGGTGAACTGTGGAGCGGCACGCTACCCGCGGCAGGCTGCGACGACGAGCCCGAGTACTACTTCAGCGCGACAGGCGCCGTGACCGGTGTCATCTATGCCCCCGGCGGCGGCGCATCAACGCCCTACGTCTCCTTCGTCGGCAGCTTCATCAGCATCATACAGGACGACTTCAATAGCGACCTGGGATGGACGGTCGAGAATATCGACCTGGCCGCAGGCGCCTGGGAACGTGCCGTACCCTCGACCGACGGCTCGTACGGTGAGCCCACGGAGGACTATGACGGATCGGGGTATTGCTATGTGACGGCCAATGCACACCATGTCGACGTGGACGGCGGTCCGACGATCCTGATCTCCCCGACGATCGACCTGGACGGCTTGACGAATCCCGTCCTTCGCTACGCCCGATGGTGGGCCAATGATGACCAGGACGATGATCCGATGGCTGTCGAAATCTCCAACGATGACGGTGGAACATGGTATCCCGTCGAGACGGTGATGAACATCCCACCTGGCTGGGTCGAACGGTCCATCTATATCACGAACTACGTGACGCCGCTGACGAGCCAGATGAAGGTCCGGTTCAGCGTGGAGGACAATCCGAGCAATTCGAAGGACGAGGGCGCGATCGACGCGTTCGAGATCTTCGAGATGCAGTGTGACTAACACCATCCAGGAACCGTAAATCGGTTCCTGGAAACGGATGCTCGATGGACAGCCCAGCAGATTATCGAGGCATTTCCCTGCGAGTGAACTGGGGGATGCTCGACATTTTGGCCCCGCTCTCGTGGAATAGCGCGCAGGACTTCCACCTGCTGGAACAACGGACTCTTCATCGCACACCTGGGCCAGCACACCGGCCTTGCTTGAATCGAGTCGGGCTGACGGGGTATTATGATCAATGGAAGCTGCATTAGCACCTTTCTAAGCCCACGGTCGCTGGCCGTATGCCCCGAAGAGGCTCTTCATCATGATCATCATACGTCGTCGAAAGCTCCTGTGCGGGTTGGCTGTGACCGTACTCTGCAGCGTTCACGTGGGCCATGCACTTGCCCAGCCTACGAGCGATCTCACGCTGACGTCGGCTAACGTGGAACTTCAAACCGCGTTCGCGGAAGCCAAGACCGAGATTCTGTCTGAGCTCGTTGTGACGGGGCAGGATCCAGACTACATCCCCGCCTATTGGGGAGCATACCGAGATCGTGAGGCGTTCTACAGCCGCGATATCTGCCATCAAGTGGAAGCGGGACACCTGCTCGGGCTCGACCTCGAGAACTGGTCGATGCTGCGCACCTTCGCCCAGGACGCCACGGTAGACAACGGGTACTGGCCCTATTGGTCGTACGACTTCTTCGGAGAACCGTACTACATGGATGCCGGGTTCAAAGAACTGCCCGCACCGTTTGAGATTGTTCACCGTTCTTACGAGCAGTATTTGTGGACGGGGAACACTGACTGGCTCATGGACTCAGTCATGTTCGACTACTACACAAACATCTGCTCCGATTTCGTGGCGATGCAGGATGTCAACGGCAATGGTGTCGCGGAGGAAGCGGTGGGTCTGTGCACCTACTGGGAACAGGAGACTGATGATTTTATCGAGGCCGGGGATGCCATCGGCAGCCAGTACCGGGCCTACCTTGCGTACTCGGCAGTTCTCGAGGCTCGGGGGGATCAGCCCGGAGCTGTGTTCTACGCCTCGAAGGCGGACGATCTGCGCGCCCACTTCGAGACGGTGTGGTACTCCCCCCTGGCCGAGCGGTATATCCGCGGTTTTCGGGAAGATGGTACGTTCAGGGATGATTTCGGGCACGAGAACAGCTTCTTCATCCCGTTGAAACGAATCGGAGATCAGGCGGAACGCACGACATGCTATCTTGAATACATTCACCAAAACATTTACGAAGACGGAATCAACATCGAGGCCAAGACCTACTTGCCCGAGATGTATTATCATCACGGACGCAATGCACTCGCCTGGCACTGGCATCTCAACGTCATCCGCAGCGGCAGTAGTTACCCGGAAGTGTCATTTCTCATCATCAGCAACACCGTAGCGGGGCTCATGGGAGTGCGACCCGACGCTCCGGCGCAAACGGTCTTCACTATCCCTCGCTTGGTTCGCGAGATTCCCTGGGTAGACGTGGATCACATTCCGTTCGGCACGAACGATATTCGGGTGCGGCATGACGGCCTGACGAAAACAACCTTGACGAACAACTCAGGTCCCGACATTCAGTGGGTGGCCGAGTTTGAGGGGAACTATGATGAGCTTCTCCTCGACGGCGTCCCCGTACCGGCTCAATCCGGCACCTTGAACGGCAGGCCGATTTCCTCGATCACGCTCAGCGTCACAGAGCAAGCCACGCGGGTCGTCGAGGTACCGCCTCTCCCCGACCCCGTGTCGATCCCGCTTAGCTCGCTCGACTGGAGTTTTGCCAGCGCACCCTCGACCACGTGCAAAGATGTCAACGGTCACGGATACGTGCTTTCGCTCGCATCTCAACCATACGCGCTCGGACTCGGCATGGTGGTCGGAAACGAGGTGCGCTACAGCTTGGGCGGCGCCTACCACCTCTTCATTGCCGAGGTGGGCATTGACGATGAATCCGGCAATTCCGGAACCGTCGGCTTCGAAGTGTGGGCGGACAACACGCTAGTCTTCGACAGTGGGACGTTGTCGGGCGCCGATCCGGCACATCGCGTCGTCGTTGATGTCGAGGGGATTGACGAGCTGAAACTGGTTGTGTCGGACGCGGGAGACGGCGGCTACGAATACGTCGACTGGGCGGCGGCTCGGCTCACAACGGTGGCGACTCCGTTTCTGGCCCTCGATGGCCTGGGCATTCTCGCCGACGATGATGGTGATGGCTACCTGGACCCCGGCGAGTCGGCAACGATCGGATTCCAAGCCTCCAACCTGGGCGTGCTTCCCTCGGCGGATGCCATCTTGACCGTCGCATCTACCGGCCCGTACGGCAGCTTTCTGACAATACTGGATCCCACCGTTCCGTTGGGCATCCTCCAGCCGGGTGATTCCTTGCCGGCTCAGGTTTCCGTTACCGTCGACGCGCAAACACCGCGCGGCACGCCGCTGCGCGTGACCTCGATACTGTCAGACGGCACCGAGACCAACGAGCTGGTGCAGACCTTCGTAACACCCGCCCCCGCTCTCTCATTGACCTTTGAGGGCGTCACAGGTGATGACAATGGTGACGGTTTGCTTGACCCGGGAGAAACGGCAGACCTTCCTCTGACGGTTGCCAACACGGGCACAGGTGCATCGCTGCCCGCCACCGCGAGCTGTGTCGTCACGACCGGCAGTTTCTGGGTAACCGTCCTCAACCCCACGATCGACCTAGGCATTCTGGACCCTGAAACGACGCTCCCCATTGCGCACAACATCATCATCGATCCGGCCACGCCCCGGGGAACGGTTATCGAGGTGGAGTTCGAGCTCAGCGACGGCCTGGACGCGGTGCAAACAAGCGAGGTATTCCTTACGCCCTCCCCGGCGATGAGTGTTGCGTTTGTGAGCCTGACCAGCCTGGGAAACGGGCAGAGCATGGTGGAAGCGGGGGAATCCTCTGAGTTGGTAGTCGAAGCGCGGAACAGTGGAACGGGTGCGACGCTGCCGGCCACGCTCGAGGTCGAGGCAACAGGCGCGCAGAGCAATCTGGTCACCATTCCCACCGCGACCTTTCCACTTGGGATCATGGAGCCGGGCTCGGCCATCAACGTGACGATCCCGTTCGAGGTTTCCCAATCGGCCGAACCCGGGACCTTCATCGAGCTCACCCTGACTCTGTCAGACGCACTGGATAGCGTGGTTTGGGGCACGCATTTCGTCGTGGATGTCCTCAGCCTCAGCGACATGAACTGGACCTATGCTTCCAATGGATATGGGGAGATCCGGCGGGACCGCAGCAATCAGGGGCTACCGCTTACACTCGAAGGGGTCACGTACCTCAAGGGGCTTGGCACCCATGCCATCTGCGAGATTCGCTACGATCTGGCGGGGGCATTTTCCGGGTTCATGTCCGAGATCGGTGTGGATGATGAAATCTACATTGGTGGCTCAGTCGTCTTCCAGGTATGGCTCGACGGCGCCCTGGCATTCGATAGCGGAGTCATGACCGGATCAAGCCCCACGCAGACCGCAAGCGTCGACGTGAGCGGGGTCCAGGAACTCTCGCTGTTGGTGGGGGATGCCGGAAACGGTATCGCGGCCGACCATTCCGATTGGGCCTTTGCCCGGCTTTTCCCCGATGCCGTGCCTGCGTTCTCCATCGAATTGATCGGTCTCGACGACGAGGGTGGTGATGGCATTCTCGATGCGGGTGAGAGCGCGGACCTGCAGGTTGGGATTACCAACGTCGGATTTGAGACGTCCGATCCGGCAACTGTCAGTTGTACCGCCACAGGCCCATCCGCCGAGTATGTCACGGTGTTGACACCGCTGGTTGAACTGGGCGTGATCAACCCCGGAGAGCAGGTGATCGCCACTCACACCATCGCGGTTGCGGCAGACACGCCCGCCGGCACTCTGCTCGATCTGCTGTTTGAAGTCAGCGACGGAACGTATTCAGCATCGAGCCTGATAACCGTGGCCGTGGCGACCACGGCTCCTCCGGGCGGGATCTACCTCAGCGACATGGCCGAGGTTTCGAGTCAGCAGGATTGGGGGACTTTACAGAAGGACACAAGTGTCGAGGGAAATCCTATCGTGCTTCAAGGCGTGGACTACGAGAAAGGACTGGGGACCCACGCCAACAGCGAGATCATCTACGACCTGGGCGGCGACTTCTGCCGTTTGGTGAGTGATGTCGGAGTTGACGACGAGACCGGCGATTTCGGCTCGATCACCTTCGAGGTGTGGGCAGACGGCGTGAACGTCTATGACAGCGGCCCGATGACCGGAACGAGCCCCACGCAAACCGTCGATGTCGATGTGACGGGCACCAATGAGCTACGACTGGTGGTGACCGACGCCGGAAATGGGATCAGTTGGGACCACGCCGATTGGGCTGGAGCGAGGCTGGTCTCCTCACCCGGCGATTTGGACTGTGACGGCGACGTCGATTTCGTCGATCTCGACCTGTTCGTGTCGGTCTTGCTGCAAGGACCGCCCCCCGAGCACCCCGAATACGCGGAAAGGGCCGACATGAACGGCGACACGTTCGTCGACGGCAATGACATCCAACTGTTCGCGAACGCCATTCTTTCCACGTAAGGGATTGTCAAAGAATAACTAAGGTGAGTGCATCATATTTTCCGATATAATGGACCATGAGCCGAGAAGACATTATACGGGATAAATACCAGATGCTCGCTCCGGAGCTAAATGAAAGGACGCTTCGTCTTTTTGCTGCGGCAGAAGCGAAGTATTTGGGGCGGGGTGGGATTGCTCTCGTCGCTCGCGCGATTGAAGTCTCTTGTGACAGGATTTCACGAGGCTTGCAGGATCTCGAAACAGAAAAGAAACTGGAGCCGGATCGAATACGGAGACCTGGTGGAGGCCGGAAGAAGCAGGTTGAGGGAGATCCGACTTTACGAAAAGACCTTGAGCAATTGATTTCGCCGTACACAAGAGGTGCCCCGGAATCCCCTTTGCGGTGGACCTGCAAGAGCGTTCGGAAACTGGCTGGAGAGCTTAATCGGCGGGGGCACCAAGTCAGCCACAGTACGGTGGCATCGCTTTTGCGTGAGATGAATTACAGTCTTCAAGCCAATCGTAAGACGCGGGAGGGGAAGCAACATCCAGACCCCGATGCGCAATTCAATTACATCAACCAGAAATCGCGAGGGCAGCAAAGGAGGGGTCAACCTGTTGTTTCAGTAGATACCAAGAAGAAGGAATTGGTGGGCGATTTCAAGAATGCCGGGCGGGAATGGCGTCCACAGGGTGACCCTGAAACAGTTCGCGTTCATGATTTCATAGACAAGGAACTGGGCAAGGTATCGCCCTACGGGGTATATGATCTGACTCGAAACAACGGCTGGGTCAGTGTGGGTATCGATCACGATACGGCTGCGTTTGCAGTAGCCGGCATTCTGCAATGGTGGCGGAAAATGGGTCGTCCGGCTTACTCGACGGCATCGCATCTCTTGATAATGGCGGACAGTGGCGGAAGCAATGGCGCCCGTAATCGGTTGTGGAAGGTCGAACTGCAGAAAATGGCAAACCAGACCGGACTGACCATCACGGT
>JAUVGW010000151.1 GCA_030593565.1 Phycisphaerae bacterium
AACCGGTACGCGCTCCGCAACGCCCGGGCCTGCCCGGCCGCATGTGGCGCATAGATGCTTTGCGAACGGCCGTCGCTCGACGTTCCGATGCTCCGGATCACCGCGTAAATCCGATCCCCATCCCGCTGCGCATCCGCCAGCCGCTTCAGCACCACCATCCCGATGCCTTCACCGAGCATGGTCCCGTCCGCCTCATCCGAAAACGGACGCGCATCTCCCGTCGGAGACAACGCCGGCGTCTTGCTGAAACACATATACATGAAGATGTCGTTCAAGGCGTCCGCGCCGCCCGTCAGTGCAACGTCGCATCGACCGGTCGCCAACTCCATCATCGCCAGATGTACCGCGGACAACGAACTCGCACACGCCGCATCCACCACACAGTTCGTCCCGCGAAGGTTCAGCCGGTTCGCGATTCGGCCCGCCACCACGTTCCCGAGCAAGCCCGGAAACGAGTTCTCCTGCCACGACACATACCCGTCCGAAATGCGGCGAACGACATCCTCCGCCACCTCCGGCGCAACCCCCGCCTGCTGCAGTGCCTTACGCCACAACGGATGACCCAGCCGAGCCGACAACGGCAACGCTAGCTCCTGTGTCCCCGTCACCCCCAACAGAACGCTCACACGCTCCCGGTTGAACTCCCGCCCCTCCCCATACCCGGCATCCTCCAACGCGGCTTTCGCCACCACCAAACTCAGTAGCTGCGATGTGTCCGTCGCCTCCAGAATCGTCGGCGGTATCCCGAACTCCGTCGGATCAAACGCCACCGGTGACAAGTAGCCGCCACGACCACAGTACGTCATGTCCGGCGCACTCGGATCAGAATCAACATAGTCCTCCATCGACCAGTGCGTCGCCGGCGTATCCGTGATCCCGTCCACACCATGCCGAATCAAACGCCAGAACGACGTCAAATCCGGCGCGCCGGGAAACATGCACCCCATCCCGACGATTGCGACCGGATGCACCTCGCCAACGGTATCTTCTCTCGACATACTCACCGACGACCCCTCATCGACATTGACCCCCTAGCATCTTCTCACATCACAAATGCATCGACTCAAGAAAACGCCACAACACGGCTTGCCGTTTGGCGGACATCCCAGACCCCGGTCGCTTGCAGTTCCAGCAACACGCCATCTCAACCAGTCACGACGCCAGCACCTCACGAAGGACATCCCCCTCCAACGGCACAAACCGCCCGGCCGAACCGCCCAACGCAACACCCTGCGTACGCATCCAGTTCGCCCGTGTCAACACCGCAGCCCCAACCAGCAGATTCAGCGCCACAGTGACCACGTCACGACGTTCCGGCTCAGCCAGAAACGATCCCCGGGTCCACTCATTAAACGCCCCCATGGATGCGCCACACCAAATCTGATAGTCCGCCTTCCTCGACGCCTCCCCGCTGTTCGCCCACTGTGACGAACGCCCGAGATACGATCGAAAAACCAGCGCCATCTTGTGCTTCGGATCACGCTCCGCACGGTCAATCTGCTTCGGATCGCGCTCTTCGAAGAAACGCCGCGTCTCGTCCCACGCCTCATCGAGCGAACAACGAAAATAGTCTCGCTCCAGCACCGCCCGCTGCGCTGCCGGCAATTCATTCATACCCCCATGCGACCGGTACAACTCATGCAGTTTCCTCGCCCGAACCGCGAACATCGTCCCCCACTTCAACACCTGCACCTTCACCCCCATCTCGAACATATCCGCCGCCGGCGCCATCGTGATATCTGCCTGACGCGCCTTCGCCAACATTTCACGAACGGTCCGAGACGTCCCCGCCTCCACGCACGCCTGATTCACCGAACCCGTCAACACGTACGCCGCCCCCATGCCGAACATCGCCGCAGCCGACGCAGGCGTCGAAATCCCGCCCGCGGCCCCCACCCGCGGCACGACCCGATAGCCGTGCTTCGCCTGCATCTCGTCGCGCAACGCAACCATCGCCGGAAACAGCGACACCGCCGGACGGTTGTCAGTATGACCCCCAGAATCCGCCTCCGCCGTCAGGTCTTCCGCCATCGGAACCTCGCCCGCCATCGCCGCCTGTTCCGCCGTGATCTCCCCAGACTCCACCAACGCCTGCACAAAATGCCCAGGCGGCGGCGACAAAAACTTGGCCGCGACCTCCACCCGCGATACCTTCGCGATCACCTTGTTCGGGCACTCCACGCACCCGTTCTCATCCCGGCAAATCCCCCGCAAACGATAGCGAACCAACGGCAACGTCAAATCCATATACGCCGACGCACTCACCAGCCGAACACCGCGCCGCAAGTACAGGTCAACCAGCGCCGCTTCCAGCTCCGGCTCTGCCGGGCTGTGAATCAGATTGAACCCAAACGGCCCATCCCCCAGATTCCGCTGCAAACGATCGATCGCCGTTTCCACGCGAGAAAGCGGCAGGCCCGCCGCCCCAAAAAACCCGAGCATCCCCCCGCGACTCATCGCCTCAACCATCTCCTCTGACGCGATCCCATTCGCCATCGCACCCGCGACATACGCATAGCGCAAGCCGTGCCTCGATCGAAACAGCGGATCACCCAGCATAGATGGATGCAGGGCCGGCACGATCGCCCGCACCGGATAGCTCGGATCAACCCCAGCCGTGTCCGCCCCCAAAACCGCACGCCCGCCAAAACCGGCCGCGACCGCCCCGTCATCGTCCACGACAAACACGTCACGCCCCACCTGACGCAGCGCCGACCAGACCGCCGCTTCACCCACATCAGCGGGCCACTCACCGGGCGTCCACCACCCCAACGCCCGCCCGCCATCCGGTAACCGCCCAAACTTCCGCACAGTGACCGGGATGCGCCCCTCGGCCGTCTCCAACGCAACGTCGGACCCCGCCTCCAACGGCAGCTTACGCGTCACCCGCACGCCCAGGTCCAACAGTACATTCGCCCCGGCAAACATCGTCCCGACCGCCATCTTCGCGCCGGTCTTCGCCCCCGCTTGCGCCGCCGACAGCGCGGACAGCCCACCCGCCAAGGCCGTCTTGGCCAACGATCCCCCCCCCGCTGTCTTCGATTCGTCCGCTTCAACCATCAACACGTCTCCTCGACCGCCCACGGAAAAATGGTGGGACCGGCGTCTCACCGGTGGTCTTCACGGTCAGAAACACCGCTTCCAGACCGATATTTACCCTTTCAGGCATCGCGCAGGAATAAAATGACCGATTGTGCCGCCCTCGGAGCCGGGTTCTGTGAACCCGGTGAATTGGCTGGCCCGCCGGCTTGCCGTTTGGCGGATCAACCGTTTACGATATTCCTGCGCGACTCCTTACCGCATAACTAAGTTATCTCCTTCTCAGCGCCGGCGGCAACTGAAAAACCGTGTCCTCCTCCGCCGTCACACACCGCTCCACCGTTTCCGCTCCCAACACCTTCAACCGCTCCAGAACTTCCTGAACAACCCCCTCCGGCGTGCTGGCGCCGGCCGTCACCCCCACACAGTCAACGCCGCTCAGCCACGCCTCCCGAATCTCAGCCGAGCCGTCGATCAAATGCCCTTGCACTCCCCCCGCAACGCCCACCTCCACCAAACGCGCTGCATTGCTCGAATTTGGTGAGCCGACAACCAACAACAGCCCGATCCCCCGCTCCGTCATCGCCCGCACTGCATCCTGACGATTCTGCGTCGCATAGCAGATATCATCCGCCGGCGGCAGCTCCAGATGGCCGAACCGGTCACGCAACACGCGCAAGACACCGGCCGTATCGTCCACGCCCAACGTCGTCTGCGTCACCACCATCAGCTTCTCGTGCTGCGGCAGCGAAACACATCGCGCCTGCTCCTCGTCCTCCACCACTGTCATGTGATCCGGCGCCTCCCCGACCGTCCCGATCACCTCGTCGTGCCCTTTGTGACCGACCAGGATCACATGATACCCCCGCGCGACGGCCCGATGCACCTCCATATGCACCTTCGTCACCAACGGGCATGTCGCATCGATCAACCGTACCGAACGCTCCTTCGCCTCCGCGAACACGCTCGGCGCCACGCCGTGCGCGCTCAGAATCGCCAACGCGCCTTCCGGCACCTCCCACAGCTCCTCGACGAAGACCGCCCCTTTCGCCCGAAGCCCGCTGACCACGTGGCTGTTGTGCACGATCTCACGCCGCACATAAACCGGCGGCCCAAACACCTTGAGCGCCAGATCCACAATCTTCGCCGCGCGGTCCACGCCCGCGCAAAACCCCCGTGGACTCGCCAGCAACACTTTCACATCACACAAAGCCTCGCCCCCACACGCCCACTCTCCACGCACCGCCTCACAAATACGACGATTCAGACAGACCCCACCACAAGGCTTGCCATTGGACGACGCTCCACAACCACTTGGCGGAGCTCACCACTTGGCTTGCCGTTTGGCGGAAAACCCCGTCGCCTGCGCGAACGAATCACAGAATCATACCAAAATCAAGCCCGAGCTGCCCAACCGCACGCAGACCATCCCCAACGCCGCGTGTCCCTACGCCCCACTCAGCAAACGCCCCAGCGCCACGCGAAGCCGCCTCATCGCCACCCCACGATGGCTGATCCGATTCTTCTCCTCAGAACCCAACTCCGCCGTGGTCTTCCCCAACTCCAACACCAAGAAATGCGGGTCATACCCGAATCCGTTATCCCCCCGGGGCTCATCAACAATCCGCCCCTCCACACGCCCCTCCGCGGCAGCCAACAAACACTCGCCATCGGATATCGCCACCGCGCACCGAAACCGCGCCGTCCGCCGCTCCGCCAGCACGCCGGCAAGTTCCGATATCAATCGCCGATTGTTCGCCTCGTCCGCCTCGCCCCGAGACCCCGAACCCGACATCCCCGCATACCGCGCCGACCTCACGCCGGGCTCCCCCCCCAACGCATCGACTTCCAGCCCCGAATCATCCGCCAACGTCCACAGCCCGCTTGCCCGCGCGTAGTACCGCGCCTTGAGCGCCGCGTTCTCCGCAAACGTCCTCCCATCCTCCACCGGCTCCGGAATCGCCTCCGGCAGATCCTCCAACGAACGCCAGCACACAGTCGCCCCACTGCCGTCGATCGGCTCCTCCGACAGGATCTCCACGATCTCCCGATGCTTCCCCGGATTCCCCGTCGCAATCAGAATCTCCCGACCCACACACATGCCTCCCGATAGGCATCGCGCAAAAATAACATGATCGATTGTGCCGCCCTCGGAGCCGGGTTCTGTGAACCCGGTGAATTGGCCGGCCGACTGGCTTGCCGTTTGGCGGATCAACCGTTGACATTATCCCTGCGCGACTCCTTACCATTCAGTCTCATCGCCGTCCGACGCCTCGCGACGCGGGATCTTCACCAGGAAAGAACCATTCGGCATCCTCGCCGTCTCACCCGTCTTTTCATTCCGCATCTTCCGATACATCCTGTGCCCGTTCTCCAGGTTGTACCGAAAATCCGCCTGGGCGCGCAAGGCCTTGACGGCATCACTGTACCGCGCCCGTCGAACGCTCTGTAACGTGCCCGTCTCCTCGTGAGGCACCGACTCATGCCATTCGATCAACGCATTCTCGCCGAACGTCCCGACATAAACACAGCTCCGCGGCTCGTCCGGATCATGGTAGTAGTACGCCTCGTGACCCTCCTTACGCAAGACACGCACCCAATCCAACGCCGCCTTCTTATAGTTGTGCAGTGTCGGCGTGTTGTACGTCACTCCCACTTGCAGTGAGTAGACCCCCTTGGCCTCTCGCAGATCCCACTCCGAGGGGCCTACGTTCTCCAACGGTTTCGGTATCGGCCGAGACTGCAAAAACGGGTGTTTCTCACCCACCGCCAACGTCTTGATGAACTGCAAGTCCCGCCGAATCTCCTTGTTCAGCTTCACATACGCATCACCCCTGCTACGCGTGTCGCTGCCGACCTGCGCCTCAACATACTTCAGCTTGTACTGCCCGTAGTACACACAACTCTGCTCGTCGCCATGCTCCACCCAAACGTCCTTCGGACGAAGCTGACGCACGCGCTTCAGCGCCTTCGCCATCCCATCTGCCATCGCTTCTCTGCGCGATCCCTTGTAGGAATTGCACTCAATCGTCCAGACCTCCGTTTCGCCGACGCGGCGACCTGACCCAGACCCTCCCTCGTCAAACGCCTCCTCCCATGCCCGCACGCGATCTTCATGGGTCCCGCCGCAGCCAAGCCCCGTCGCCACACACGCCACAGCCATCACCGACATCACCGCTCGACGCATCACATTCGCCTCACCGCCGGGAACCACCCATCATGCCTTCTCCAACGCGCTGTCTTCCGCATCACGGCGATCCCTCATGCCCGGCAGCGCCGCGACAACGCCGCCTGCTGGATCTTACACAACGCGCGAATGCCCTTTCCAGCAAGCCCCACCAACTTCGACATCTCCGCCGTGTCAAACGTCCCCGCCTCCGCCGTCCCCTGCACCTCGACAAACCGGCCCTTCCCCGTCTGAACCACGTTGAAATCCACCTCCGCGTCACGATCCTCAACGTAGCACATGTCCAATAACGTCTTGCCCCCCACGAGCCCGACACTCACCGCCGCCACCGAATCCACAATCGGATCCGCCTTCAGCAACTTCGCACGACGCAAATGGCGCACCGCATCCACCAAGGCCACGTACGCCCCTGTCACGCTCGCCGTTCGCGTCCCGCCATCCGCCTGCAACACATCGCAATCGAGCCAAATGGTCCGAGCCCCCAGCTTCTCCATATCCACGATCGCCCGCAGCGACCGGCCAATCAATCGCTGGATTTCCTGCGTCCGACCGTCGATCTTCCCGCCGCGATTCCGGGCACGCCGATCCCCCGTGCTGCCAGGCAACATCTCGTACTCCGCCGTCACCCAGCCGAGCCCAGACCGCTCCCGCCACGCCGGCATGCCTTCCTCCACCGTCGCCGTGCAAAAAATATGCGTCTCCCCCGCCTTGATCAGCACCGAACCAGGCGTCGACCGCGTAAAGCCACGCTGAATCGTCACCGCACGAAGTTCGCCCGCTCGACGTCCATCCACTCGCGCCATCGCATCTCCTATCTCAAGTCACTCTGGACCATCCGCCACACCAGCCCATCCTTCAGCCTTCATCCTTCATCCTTCTGACGCATCGGTCAAGCCCCGCCCCCTTCAATCTCGCCGCCAGCGCCGCGGATTCCGTTCGCACGACTAACCGCCTATCCGTCTCGCCCTCCACCAACAACTCAATCCACAACGCCCCGTCCGGCAACGCCCCCGCCACGCGGTCGGCCCATTCAACGGCCACCACCCCCCCCGCCGAGCACATCTCCTCAAAGCCCAACGACGCCATTTCATCCCCCCCCGACAATCGATAGGCATCCAAATGAAAAACGTGCAACCGGCCCTCGTACTCGTTCACCAGCACAAATGTCGGGCTCGTCACATCACGATCATCCGCCACGCCCAGCCCCGTCGCGATCCCCTTCATCAAATGCGTCTTACCTGCCCCCAACACCCCCACCAACCCAACCACGTCGCCGCCCTCCAAACACCCCCCAAGCCCGCGCCCAACAGCCAACGTCTCCCCAACACTCCGCGTCACCACCTCAAGCACCACATCACCCAACATCAACAAACCTCAAGCCCACCGCTTCACCACCAACACAAACACTCCCAAAAACCCTGAACTCTTCATCCTTCACCCTTCACCCTTCACCCTTCACCCTTCATGCTCCCGCCTTGGTCGCATTCAGTCCTTCCAATGCTCCCATCCCCCCGGCTCCACCGCAACGCGCGAACCGTCTCCGCTCACCAGCCAAACCCCCGCCCCCTCAACTGCCGTCCCGATCCGCGAGCACGAACACCCCGCCGGCATGCACGCCTTTTCGCAATTCGCAATTCGCAATTCGCAATTCGCGCCAGCGCCAGCGCCAAACAGCAACTCGAAGTCCTCGCCATCGTTCAGAACATGGTCCACCACACTGCGCCCATCCTCAGCCGACGCCGCCCGCGCAGCCTCACTCGCGACGGTCTCCAGCGCGACGGCATCCAACTCGATCCCGCACCCCGACGCCGCCGCCAACCGATCCCCATCCATCGACAGACCGTCACTCAGGTCCATCATCGCATGCAACGCCGGCCCCAAGCCCTCAGCCAACGCCCGAGCCTCCCACACACGAGGCGAAAACGCCAGGTGATGCCCACTCGACAGGCTACCCCCAAGCCGCCCCGTCACCCAAACCCCATCCCCAACACAAAGCCCGCTCCGAAGCACCGGCCCTTGGACCTGCCAACTTCCGTTTGTCGCTTGTCCTATTTCGACTTTCGATTTTCGACTTTCGTCTTTCGACTTTCGACTTTCAACTTTCGACTTTCGGCTTTCGGCTTTCGGCTTTTGACTTTCGGCTTTCGACGTTTCGACATTTCGACGTTTCCAGCCTTCCGCCACAATCGCCACATCAATCACCAACGGCCGCGGCCAGCTATTCGTATCCCCACCCACGATCGCGCAATCATACTCCCGGGCAAGCTGCTCCATCCCCCGGTACAGCCCCTGTGCCTGCGACATCGTCCATGACGACGGCAACGCCACACTCACCACCGCACACACAGGCCGTACCGCCATCGCCGCGCAATCCGACAGGTTCACCGCCAATGCCTTGCGACCGATCTGTTCCGGCGTGTGTACCGACGAATCGAAATGGACCCCGTCCAGCAGCATGTCCGACGCCAGCAACAGTCGGCCGTCGGCCCCGCCCCGCACCATCGCCATGTCGTCACCGACACCCAGCAGGACGCGATCCCCCCTCGCCCCGTACCGCGACGCGATCCATCTGACCAGGTTACCTTCGGACTTCTCCATCACCGACCACCAAGCCGACCGCCAACCACTTTCCTATTTCGGTTTTCGGCTTTCGGCTTTCTAATTTCGGCTTTCGACTTTCGGCTTTCGACTTTCTGTTTTCGGCTTTCGGTTTTCGGCTTTCGGCACCCGTCAATACGGCTTGATTTGAATCGCCTTCTGGGGCTCCACAGGGCAGTACTGCTGACACACCCCGCACCCGACACAGCCGCGCCCCGTGCGTTCGGGATCAATGATATTCACCATGCCGTTCGACCAAAGCTGGATGGCCGTCTTGCCCATCGGGCACCGATCGATGCACTCGCGGCACTCCTCCCCTTTCCCGCGTACGCACAGCTCGTGATTCACCACCGCCAGGCCGACCCGGATCCCGTACTTGTCGACCAGCTTCAACGCCCCGCTCGGACACGCATTCATGCACGCCAGCTTGTCGCACACCACGCACGCGCGGACATTCGCCGCGATCACGGGCGTCCCGTTCGTCTCATCCTCCTCACCGCTCTTCTTCTGTAGGATCGCGCCGACCGGGCAGGCATCCACGCAACTACCGCACCGATAGCACGTCTCGAGAAATGCCTTCTCCTCGATCGCGCCCGGCGGCCGCAAATGCATCCGCACCACCGGCAACTCCATCGGCAGCCGCTCCTCGATCGCCTCCGCCAACGGCCGTAGCAAACGAGACAGGCTCGTCGCAAAAAAGCCCCGCCGGCTATGCGGCGGCAAGTCATCCAACCGTCGCCTGCCCATCCCTAGTCCCTTCGTTTCAACGTCGGCCACAGAACCATGAATCCCATGCCTTGCACCAAACGCCCGCAACATCCCCCGACATCACATCTTAGCCACGCCACCAAGACCCCACAATCGCGAACCAGCGTACTCCCCATCCCCGTTTAGCCGCGACCAGCAGGGGAGCGCGTTCCCACGCCAGCCGCGCCGGGGTGGCATCAATCGACAGCCGGGGTGGCATGGGTTAGCGGAGCCGCGCTAAGCGGCGCAGCTTACCCGTGGGCAAGGAACCTCGAGGTGCCCCCACGGGTAACGCACATTCCCCATCATCAAAAGACCGAAATATCAGCAAGATAGACGTGCATTCACACGAAGAATCACGCGTGAATCCCGAATGCCACCCCTAGCAAAGGGCCGCAAACGTGAAGAAGCTGAGAATGAACAGCTTCGATTGGCGACGGAAGTAATCCGTCATTGTGTCTGCGATGACCACCAACATCTCAAAATCCCCTGCTCTCGCCGGCGGCCTCGTGACGGCCGCCGATCGGCTCTCTCTTCCCGCACCACCAGGTGGCACGGACCGTTCCGGGTGGCCGCCGTCCTCGCACACGTGATAGGACGTTCTAAACCCGGCTCAAAAAAGGCCTTACGAGCATGAATTGTCTGTTGGGGACCTGGGCGATCTACGCCGATTATGATAGGTTGATGCGATTCGACGACGACGTTGTGGTGCTGCAACACGCCTCGCGCCACAACCCCATAGGTGGGCCGGTCTTACAAGAACCGATGCCAAACGGCATCATCCGGTGACACGGAACCGTTTACAGACCGGGGACCATACAAGGATGGCACGAAGCGACCGAGAACAAAACAGCTCCCCTGATGGCTTGCCGTTTGGCGGCCCTGACGACAGGTAGAAAGACAAGATGGCAAAATCATCCGAGCAAATGGAAAAAATCGTCTCCCTCTGCAAGCGCCGGGGCTTCATCTTCCAATCAAGCGAGATCTACGGCGGCATCAACGGCTTCTGGGACTACGGCCCCCTCGGCGTCGAGTTGAAGCGCAACGTCAAGGACGCCTGGTGGCACGACATGGTGACGAATCCACCCACCGGCCCCGACGGCAAGGAACTAGAAATGGTCGGCCTCGACGCCGCGATCATCATGAACCCCAAGGTCTGGGAAGCATCAGGCCACGTAGGCGGCTTTAGCGATCCGATGGTCGTGTGCAAGGCCGAAGGCTGTAAACGGTTGTACCGTGGAGACCAACTGTTCGCGTGTGGCTGGCTGCCGCGACGAGAATATGAGGACGCGCGCGACGCCTTGTTGAAGAATCCCCACGAGGCGTGCAACAGTTTGAGATCAATACATGAAGGAGGCGGCGAGGTCACTCCGTCCGCGGTGCTTGAGACCGTACTCAATACAACAGCAGCGGTGCATCAGTTTCCGAATCCCCTGTGGAAGTTCGTGGTCGCTTCCAGTGCAGAGGACGCACGCGCATCGTGTGAGCTTTCTTCCAAGGAGAAGAAGCGATTGGGTGATCCCGTTTTTCTCGGATCGGTCGACGCCGTTGTTTTCTTCTATGAATCAGAAGATCAGGGTTGGCAACCTCTCCTGTGTCCACACTGTGGCCAAGAGCTTACCGAACCACGCGAGTTCAACCTGATGTTCAAGACCTTCATCGGAGCAACCGCCACCGAAGACGACGTCGCCTACCTCCGCCCCGAAACCGCCCAAGGCATCTTTGCCAACTACAAAAACGTCCTCGACAGCACGCGGATCAAGCTGCCGTTCGGCATCGCCCAGATCGGCAAGGCCTTTCGCAACGAGATCAACCCGCGCAATTACAC
Source organism: Phycisphaerae bacterium (assembly GCA_030593565.1). Lineage (GTDB taxonomy): Bacteria > Planctomycetota > Phycisphaerae > UBA1845 > UTPLA1 > JAFGQA01. The sequence continues at coordinate 11,400 of JAUVGW010000151.1, forward strand.
CTTCCGCTCGCGCGAGTTCGAGCAGATGGAGATCGAGTTCTTCTGCAAGGAAGAAAACGCGATGATGTGGTGGGAATACTGGCGTGACGTCCGCATCAAGTGGTACACGGACCTCGGCCTCGCCGGCGAAAACCTCCGCCCACGCGAGCAGACCGCCGACGAACTCGCCCACTACAGCAAGGTCTGCACGGACATCGAATATTGCTTCCCGTTCGCCGACGAGCCGCAGGAACTCGAAGGCGTCGCCCACCGCGGCACCTACGACCTCGGCAAGCACCAGGATGCGAGCAAGAAGGACCTAACTTACTTCGACGACGACGTCTGGCTGCGCGACAAGGACAAGTTCCCCGACAAGGGCGACGCGAAGAAGGCAAAGCAGGGCCTCCCCTACCGCTTCCTGCCGACGGTCATCGAGCCTTCGGCCGGCGCGGACCGTAGCACGCTCGCCTTCATCTGCGAGGCCTACACGGTAGACGAATCGCGCCCCAGCCCCGAGCTATTGAAATTCCACCCGCGACTGGCCCCGATCAAGGCCGCGATCTTCCCCTTAGTCAACAAGGACGGCCTCCCCGAGATCGCCGAGCCCATCTACCGCGACGTGAAGAAGCGTTGGCCGGCGGCGATGGACGTCAAGGCCAGCATCGGCAAACGCTACGCCCGCATGGACGAAGCCGGCACGCCCTACTGCTTCACCGTGGATGGAGAAACGAAAGAAAACGGCACGGTCACCGTCCGCGACCGCGACACAGGCAACCAGGACCGCATCGACAAATCCCGCGTCGTCGAGTACCTCAGCGACCGACTATGACGACCCGAGTCAGCGAGCCGGATCGTCTCGAGCCGGTGCCACACCTACTGGCGCAGATTCAGGGCAACCGTAGCGTCCGACCCCCGTGTCGGACGTTGAATGCCAACGGTCTCCGCCGGCCGACAGGGGCGTCGGCCGCTACGAAAGAAGGCAAACCGCAATAGCTCGCTACGCTTGGGTTGAGACTGCTCTAGTGCTTTGTGACAGATCAAATGATGGGTGCCACTGGCGGCTTGTCCGCCAGTGCCGACACTGGCAGCTTACCTGCTCGCGTACACTGGCGGACAAGCCGCCAGTGGCACCCTTGGAACCCCTCATTTGAGGTGTCATG
>JAUVGW010000271.1 GCA_030593565.1 Phycisphaerae bacterium
GGTTCAGATGCAAGTATGCATCGAACCCAGGGCTCGCTGCGCTTCGCCCTGGGCTCTATTCCGCCACCCCCTTCGGGGGTTCATGCGTGTCCGTCGGAGGTTTATTCGATTCTTTCGAGGGTTTATTCGATCGCCCATCGCCACGCCGCCTAAACTGTCATGGACCCGCCGATGATCACGCGATTGCACAGCACTATCCCGGCATGTGCAAATGGGTAGAATTCCTTGCCAGTTTTCTGCAAGACGGCATCATGCCTCGCGATAACTACGGCGACTGGTGTGTGCCGCCCGAGTCGACGCACCTGATACATTCCGAAGACCCGGATCGCAAGACCGCCGGCGCGTTGCTCGGGACGGCCTACTTCTATCGCATCCTCAGTCTCGTGGTTCGTTACGCCGCGATCCTCGGTAAACCGGATGACGCCAAGCGGTTCGGCAACCTCGCCGAAGACGTGAAGCTCGCATTCAACAACAAGTTCCTCAACGAGAAAACACACCAGTACGACAACGGAACGCAGACCGCCAATGTGTTGCCGCTCGCCTTCGGGATGGTGCCGAAAGAACACATGAAGCCGGTCTTCGAAAACCTCGTCGACAACATCCTCGTCAAGAACGAAGGCCACATCGCCACCGGTCTCGTCGGCGGCCAATGGTTGTTGCGCGTGCTATCCGACTTCGGCCGCCCCGATGTGGCCCACACCCTCGCTACGCAAACTTCCTATCCCAGTTGGGGATACATGGTCGAAAAAGGCGCCACGACAATCTGGGAGCTATGGAACGGCGACACGGCCAATCCGGCCATGAACTCCCACAACCACCTCATGCTCGTCGGAGACCTCGGCATCTGGTTCTATGAGTATGTAGCGGGAATCAGGCCGGATCCCGATCAGCCGGGCTTCAAGCACATCTTGCTGCGACCGTACCCTCCGACCGGCCTGGCGCCCGCCAAGGCCTCGCACGAATCACTGTATGGACCGATCGTGAGCGAGTGGAAAATCGAGGACGACACGTTCCATTGGAAAATCACCGTCCCCCCCAACACGACGGCCACCGCGTATGTCCCCACGACCGCAGGCGAAGACATCTCCGAAGGAGGCCGCCCGGCGCACAGCCGCATGGGTGTGCGGAAGACAGGCGACGAAGATGGCGTGGCCGTCTTCCAACTCGAAGCCGGCGCGTACGAATTCCGATCACCATTCTCCCGCTCTACCTGGCGATCCGATCAGCAGGCGTACGCCCGGTGCGACACACGCTGACTGGAAGAACTTGCGATCGTCCCTGAGATCGCAGTGCGCCGGATTTGCGGCGTCTGCCGTCACGAATGTCTCGCGCTCCTGCGTTCGATAATATCGGCCCATAGGAGCTGTGATTACGGATCACAAGGCCGATTGGCGTATGAAGGCGACGAATGTCACGCGCCAATCCACAGGCACAACGGTTCGACGAGGGACAGTATTCGCCAGCCAGCCGCAGATGTTGCCTGCCGTATAGTGAATTCGTCCTTAAAAACCTGTTGATCCCGTATGATACGCATCCTAAGCCTACAGCGCAAAGTCGTCTTGTTCACCGGATTCCAGCCGCGGAGCGGCGACGGAATAAAGCCCAGGGCGAAGCGCAGCGAGCCCTGGGGCACCAGATCACGGAATCTGAAGCCCCCAACGGGGGCGACGGAAGGACTTTGCGCTGTAGTGCTAAAGTAAATCGCACACGCGATCATCTCAGGCGATTACCCTTGAACATGCTTGACTTGTGGGTTAGAATGGCAAGTAGAACGATATACTTGTCGGCTCTATCCCTCGTATTCTGCACGACGACCCTGATGAAACACTGCGGGGCGTAGTGGCGTGCGAACATGTCAATCGAGGACCGACGCGACGCAACGCTGTTCACCAATGAGGAACGTCATGTCCACCACAACTAGCCAGCCAGTCACGCTCGAGGAGATCGCACGCCAGGCCGGCGTTTCCCGGTCGACCGTGTCGATCGTGCTCAGGGGACAGGAAAAAGAACGCAAAATCTCCAAAACAACGATCACTCGGGTCCGCCACGCCGCAAAAGAACTGAACTACGTGCCGAACCACATGGCCCGGAGTCTGCGCCTGCAACGATCAGGCATGATAGGCGTGGTCGTAAGCAACCTAAGGGCGGACTGGGCCGAGTCGATCATGGGTGGCATGCTCGAGGTATTCCGCCCCAGCGGTTACACGCCGTTCGTCGCGATTCATCGATTCGACGCCGAACTTGCTCACAAGGAATTGGTCTCATGTCTCCAAAGACGCGACGAGGGCATCATCTGTCAGCCCATGCCTGCGGAAGCGGAACTCTACGCCCTTATCCGCCGGTCCGGCGTCCCCCTGATTTTCCTGGGCGACCGGCCGGCTGACCTCCCGGAAGTGAATTTCGTCGGCTGGGATTCCACTGCTGCCGCGCGCATTGCCGTGGAACACCTCGTCCAGACGGGTCGCAAGCGGATCGCCTTCGTCGGCGTGGACTACCCCATGGAAATGACGCGAGGACGTTTCCGGGCATACCTCGATGTCCTCAGCGAGGCGGACCTGTCTCCCAAAGACGAATGGATCGTCAATGCACCCATCGGTTGGTCGCCGGAGCGAATCCTCGATTGGTCGTTGGGGCGTTTGTTGGCCCCCGGCCGTGAGCATCCGGACGCCATCTTCGCCCTCAACGACGGGATCGCGCTGCTGCTGCTCGACGCGCTCGATGCGCGAGGCATTCGCGTGCCGGAGGACCTCGCGCTGATCGGCATGGGGGACCTTCCGATGACCGGCCACCGCGGCATCGGGCTATCAACCGTCAAAGAACCATGCGAGGAAATGGGACGTCAGGCCGCGCAGGTGATGTTGGACTTGATCGCCAATCCCACGAAGGCGCCGATACATCGATTGATCCCCGGCCAGGAACTCAAGGTACGAAAAACGACGCAACGGGGGGCCCAGGAATCAAGGGGTCGAGGGTTCTAGTGTAGAGCCTCAGAAATGTAGCAATTCATGCAAACGTCACAACATGGCTTGCCGTTTGGCGGCTCCCCTTGACCCCCTGGCCCCTAGGAACACTCATGGCAGTAAGGCACTACACGAACCTCACCATCGACCGTAGCGAAGACCTGATCTTCGGCCGCGCGCCGCACCCGGTCACCTGCGGACACGACTTGACGATCGGCGCCGGCACCGTCTATCCCGAAATCAACTTCACCTTGCCGCCGATGGAAGTCACCGAATCGACCATGCCCGCCGTCCTCGATCAGTACCAGAAGATCATCGACGGCGTCTGTCAACGGGCCGTCGATCTTCAGGTGCCGGGACTCGTCGTCGAATTCGAGTTGCTCCCGCCCATGACGATCGAACCTGCTTGGGGCGAGTCGATCGTCGCCCTCCTGCGCCGCGCGCTGGACGGCTACCATGACAAACACGGCCTCAAGATCGCCCTGCGGGCCACGCCCACCGATGTTCGAGACGGTGAACGACCCGTTCGCCGCCGGTCCGGCCGCTACTGGGAGGCGATGCGAGACAGCTTCCGACGCTGCGTCTCGGCCGGGGCCGACATGCTCTCGATCGAATCCACCGGCGGCAAGGAAGCCAGCGACGACGCCTTGCTGCAATGCGATCTTCAAACCATGCTCGTCGCCCTCGGCGTTCTTGGCGCGCGCGACATGGCCTTCTTGTGGGACGAAATCGGCGAGGCCTGCAAAGGCACGCAATGCCTGTCGGCCGGCGACACCGCCTGCGGATTCGCCAATACCGCCATGGTTCTTGCCGACAGGAAAATGATCCCCAAGGTCTTCGCTGCTGTCGTCCGCACGCTCTCGACCGTGCGCACCCTCGTCGCCCACGAGCACGGCGCCGTGGGACCGACGAAGGACTGCGCTTATGAAGGGCCGTACATCAAAGCCATCACCGGCGTTCCGATTTCGCTCGAAGGCAAGTCGGCCGCCTGCGCCCACCTTTCCAGCATCGGCAACATCGCCGCGGCGACCGCTGATCTCTGGAGCAATGAAAGCGTGCAAAACGTCCGCCTGTTGGGCGGTGATGCCCCGGTCGTGTCGCTCGAGCAACTGGCCTATGATTGTCGGCTCATGAACATCGCCGCTGCGGACGGAGCGGACGCCGCCAGAATGCTACGTGACTGGCTCGTCCGATCCGATGCAGCCCTTGATCCACAGGCGTACGTCCTGACGCCGGACAACGTCATCCGCGTCGCTCGGGCCATCGTCGAAGCCGACGGCGCCTTTGCCCGCTCGCGCGAGACAATTGCCGTCACGCTCGACATCCTCCGTGAAGGCGCGACCGACGGCCCCCTGCACCTCAACGACAGGGAGAAACACTGGCTAGATATGCTCCAAATGCAACTGGAGATGATCCCCACGGACGAGGAGGCCGCCATCAAAGCAGCGTGCCTGGGAACAAAGCCCGATCTCGTCCCGGGCGCCTACGAAATCGACGACGACAAACTCTGATTCCGCAAACCAACGCAAGAAGGAAGAACGACCAATGACTGAAACGACTGATGCCCCGAAGGACATCCTTGCCAACATCGCCCAATGCGTACAGACCGGCAAAGCCGACGCAAACATGAACATCCCGATGGGGTCCAAGGGCCAGCCCGGCGTCGCCGAATGGGTCGACCAGGCCATCGCCAAAGACGTGCCCCCACAAACCATCCTCGCCGAGGGTCTGATGGCAGGCTTGCAGGTGATCGGCAAGAAGTTCGCCGCCAACGAGGTCTTCATTCCCGAGGTCCTGATCGCCGCCCGCGCCATGCACGCCGGCATGAACAAACTCAAACCCCTGTTCGCCGAACAGGACATGCCCAGCCGCGGCACCTTCGTCATGGGCACCGTCCAGGGCGATCTTCACGACATCGGCAAGAACCTCGTCTGCATGCTCCTCGAAGGGGCCGGATGGCGGATCATCGACGTCGGCGTCGATTGCGCACCGGAAAAACTCGTCGCCGCGATCAAGGAGCATCCCGATTGCGCGGTCGGCCTCTCCGCACTCCTGACGACGACCATGGTCGCGATGGGCAAGGCCGTGTCAGCCATTCGAGAAAGCTTCCCCGACAAGACCGTCATCGTCGGCGGGGCGCCCGTAACGGAGGAATTCGCCAAGGAGATCGGCGCCAGCGGCTACGCACCCGATCCTTCGGCGGCCATCGACCTGCTCGACAGACTCCAGCCCGCCGCGTAAGAGCCCGTCCCAATATCTGTGGCACCGCCGCCAAAGGCGGTGTCAACACAAGCGGAACGCCTGTGCCACAGGAGTTAACGGGATTGGTTCTGAATCGAACAAGCGCGCCGCGCCGCCCAACCAGCGAACAGGATGCACTCATCTCGGGCGACGAATCATCGTCGCCAACCTGACGCTCGATGTGATGATTCACGCAAGGCTGCGAAGGGGCCGTCTCCGGAACGAAGGCGCGGCTTCTTTGCCTATCGAGGCACTGTGATCCAAGCCGGTTTCCGGTCGGCCGCCCCGGCGATTCATTATCGGGCGGGTTCCCTTACCGCTGGGGAGCGGTCCTTCCATGCCGGCGAGCCAACAATCACCCTTTCGGAGCGGGTTTGTCACACCGGAAAGTAACCGGCCCGCTTTGAGGTACCGATGATACATTCCAGGGAGCGGTCCGTTCTCGCCCGGAAGCGACGCTTCCGCCTGCCGACGAGTCCGCGCACACGCGCAAAGCCAGGCCGGCAGGCGTGATGGACGCGGATACATGGGTCAAGCGGGGCGACCCGCCCCCCAGACGAGACCTAGCTGCGCTTCCTGTCAGTGGACACGCGCACACCCTACGTCGCCCACGACGGCGGCGTAACGGCATACTACATGCTCCGCTGGATCAGCGCGACCTCCGAGAAAGGACCCTGGAGCGAGACCGCCGGCGCCACGATCGGGGCCTGATCCGCAATGGGCCGCAGGAAGTCAACGATGAACAGTAATGAGGAATCGGAAGCCGCACACCGAACGGCGACCTGGAAATGCTACGTCCCAGCAGTATTAACGATCTGCGTGGGAACGGGGCTCTCCCTGGCAATCTTCGCCCAAGCCCGCACCCGGGAGTCCGCGCAGATACTGGACGACTTTGCAGACGCGACGAAAGGCATAGTGTCGACCCTAGAGCGTGTGCTCGAGACCGATATGCTCATGCTGCAGTCGATCCAACGGTTCTACGCCGGATCGAAGGAGGTCGAGCGGCATGAATTTAAGGAGTTCGTGGGTCCATTGTTGCCTCACATCGACGGGATCCAAGCACTCGAGTGGATCCCCCGTGTTTTGGATGGGCAGCGTGCTGAATACGAAGAGGCCGCCAGGCGGGACGGATTCAAGGATTTCCAAATCACTGAGAGAATGGCCCAAGGGAAGACGATTCCAGCCGGACCGCGCGGGGAATACTTCCCGGTTTACTTCGTGGAGCCATTCCGGGGTAACGAGGCGGCTCTGGGATTTGACCTAGCCTCCAACCCTGCGCGACTGAAGGCACTCAACCAGTCGCGCGACAGCGGGCAAGCTGTTGCCACGGCGAGAATCACACTCGTGCAGGAAACGGGCACGCAATTCGGGTTCCTGGTCTACGGTCCGGTTTACCGGGGAGGTATGCCAGTTGATACCGTGCAAGACCGCCGGAAGAGCCTCCAGGGTTTTGTTCTGGCGGTATTCCGATTTGGTGATGTCGTCGAGGCGGCCCTGGCGCACTTGCGACCACGGGGCGTCGACGTGGAACTGCGCGACATGTCGGCTCCGGTGGGCGAGCGATTGCTCTACTATCACGCGTCGGACCTTCGCCAAGGCTCATGGGGAGGGAACACAGAGCCGGAAAGCCGGCATCCGCAAGGTATCCGCCAAGCAGTGGCCCTTGAGCTGGGCGGACGCCAGTGGTCGATTCTGTGCACGGCGACGCCCGACTTCAAAGCTGGGCGCAGTACGTGGTACGCCGAGGGCGCACTGGCAGGCGGGCTGATTCTCACGGGACTCCTGGGCGCGTATCTCCTAGCCGGCCTCAGCCGAGCGGCACGCATGGAAAACCAAATCAGCGAACGGACCCGCACGCTGCGGCAAGAAGCCCTCGATCGCAGGCGGGCGGAGGAGGAAGTCAGTCGGTTCAAGATGGCGGTAGACGGTGCTGCTGACGCGGTCACCATGTCCACCCCCGATGGCGTCCACTTCTATCAGAATGCCAGTTTTTGCGAGCTATTTGGCTACGCAACCGCCGAGGAACTCGCTGAAACCGGCGGAGGCGCAACCCTATACGAGGACCATGAGGTCGCCGGGGAGGTCTTCGAAACCACCATGGGCGGGAATCACTGGGATGGCGAAGTACGCATGAC
>JAUVGW010000378.1 GCA_030593565.1 Phycisphaerae bacterium
CGGTTCGCCCGGCCAACCGCCCGCGATCCAGTCCATCGCACGGTCCGTCTCGCGCGTATTCACAATGTAGTCGATCGGGCCGTCGCCTTGCGGAAGCAGCTCGCGGTAGTGGGACAACCTCGGCCAGAAAGGCTCGAACTCGACGGTCCGGCAGCGCTGGCCGGTCATATATGACAGCAGGTGGGCGTCGAGCATGCCGGCGACGGCCGGATCGATTCGATGCTCGATCAGGGCGTCGGCCACCGGCCGGAGCGGATGCGCGTGGCCGATCTGCCGGGCCATGGCGTGTTGGCCGACGGCCCAGGCGGCGCAGGCGCAGATCGGGGCAACGCGTGCCGCGATGCGGAATCTACGCGAAACGAACACGGCGGCGGCTACACCGGGCACGAAGGCCCACAACGGCACGAGGTATCGAATGGACATGAAGTCAAACGAGCCGGTGCCAAGCAGGTACAGGGTGACCGTTCCCAGCAGGCCGAGCACCAGCAGCATGTCAGGCGGATGATTGGCCGGCCGCAATCTGAGCAGCGCTGACAGTCGGTCGCGCTGGGACAGCAGGAAGATCAACGACATCGTCACGATCGCACCGAGGACGAGCCAGTCGGCCCCGGCCGCGAAGCCCGACGTGATGAGATCGAGCGGCTGGATCGTTGGGTCACGTCCTATCGTGGCGAGTTGCAGGAACGACCGCGGGTCCGCCCCGAACAGGACCGGCAGACCGTGGAGCAGGAAGACCATCGCGTCACCTGCCTGCCAGATGGGGCGGATGCCCATTGGGCCAAGCGGGTCGAGCGGGCGGGCGCCGGCGAGGTATTGAAGCATGTACAGAATGGTGGGGATCGATCCGGCGAGGATGCCGAGGATCATCATGGCGTTGGTCCGTAGGATGGCTCGGCCTCGTGTGACGAGGTCGGCCTTGGCTACGCTTGGGTGCCCCACCCTTTCTTCCAGAAAGGGTGGGATATTTCCCTGTCGTGCAGGAGGGTGATCACCCACCCTTTGCTGCGCAAAGGATGGGGCACCCCGCTCAAAACGAGCCGGCTCGCTGGAAGACCGGCTCGAGACGAGCCGGCTCGCTGGAAGACCGGCTTGGCGGAACCACCAGGCGCGGATGGCAGCCATCGGACGGTTCAGGAAAAAATGTGCGACGATGGGCAGAATGAAGATCACGATGGCGGGATTGATCCACCAGCCCGAGCCGAGGAGAAGGCCGAATAGGAACCGTTGCCTACGCCGGAGCCCGGCCGGCACGGGATCGACGAACCATTCGGAGTACGCCCAGATCAGGGCGGAGCCCCACAGGAGCACCTCGGCGTAGCCGCCTCGCGCGGAGATCGACCAGTGCGTGAACATGGGCGACGCGGCCAGGAGGACGGCCGCGCCGATAAGCCCGCCGGCACGGCCGAACCAGCGGGTCAGCATCAGGTATTGCACGGCCACCATCAAGGCAAAGAACAACGCCGGTCCGAAGCGGAGGGCGTGGATCGGGTCGTCGAACAGGGGCGAAATCGCGGCGATCACGTAGGCCTCGAGGGCGCCCATATAGCGTTGGCCATAGAAGTAGATGGGGAGCCGATCACCGGCGGCGATGTCCTGGGCCATGATGCCGACGATGGCCTCGTCGGAGTGGAGCAGCGTCTCGCCGCGTTCGATGAATGGCCATCGGGCGAGGAGCGCCGCGACGACCAGTGCCGCCGCAAGGATCAGGTCGATCTTGCGGAGCGGGCGGCGGCACCACAGCGCCGGTAGGGCGTTGTTGTTGGTTGTCAGGTCCGTCTCGTGTGTTCCAGATTCGGTTTGCGTCTGCCGGGTGGTGGCGCAGGTGACGACCTCGTCTGTTTCGCGTCCGTCAGGAAGGGCGGCCCTGGTGTGGCGTGTGACGGTCCTTGGTTCGTTCACGGATGGTCCCCTCGTGAGCCATCTGATCTTGCGAAGATCCGCCAAACGGCAAGCCATGTGGCGAGGTTATTCTGTCAACATCCGCCAAGCAGCAAGCCATGTGGCGAGATTCTTCCGGACGTTTCGACGTTTCGACGTTTCCTACGACATCTTGCCGCTACGGAAGATGGCGATCAGCAGCCAAACGACCATGAGGAACGTTAGCGCATAGCCGACGAATCCGAGGTACCGGATCGGCATGCCGAGGACCGTCGCGTCGGCCGGTGTGCTCAGTAGCATCGAGCTGCCGATTGTCGTCGATGCGGCGAGCAGCGCGAGGGCGAGCCGGTTGCTCGATCGGTCCATCTCGCTAGCGAGATAATCGAGGTTTTCGTGTCTGATGTTGATCTGAAACTGGCCGCGTCCGATACCGCGCATCAGGTCCCGAACCAGACGGGGGGCTTCTCGGAGGATGCTGGCGATGTGCCATGCCGACAGGCCTGCCGTGCGGAGCAATCGCTTCGGAGACAAGCGATCGCGGACTAATTCGGATAACCGTGGTTGAATAAGGTTGAGGAGGTTGAGTTCCGGATCGAGTTGCAGGACCACGCCGGAGGCCGTCGCCAGCGACTTGAACATCGCGACGAAATCGCGGGGGAGGGTGACGTCGTTTCGGCGGACCGTCTCGATCAGCTCGCGGAATATCGTGCCGAGTTCGAGGCGTTTCAGCGGCAGGCCGTAGTATTTTTCGAGGAAGGATCGCAGGTCGCGGCCCAGCGTGCCACGGTCGGTGTTGCGGCCGAGGGCGCCAAGATCGGCCAGGACATCCACGATGACCTCGACTTCGCGCTTGGTCGCGGCGACGATCCCGATGACCAGACGGCTGATGAGTTGGTCGTCGATCTGCCCGACCATCCCGAAGTCGAACAGCGTGATGTCGCCCGGGGGGCGGATCAGCATATTGCCGGGGTGCGGATCGGCATGGAACAGGCCGAGCTCGAAGAACTGCCGCAAGAAGCACTCGGACAGGTTGCGGGCCAGCGCTTTGTGGTCACAATCCGCGGCCCGATCACCCAGGGCCTCGCGAAGGTGGATGCCATCCATGAACTCGAGCGTCAACACGCTGTTGCCCGTCAGGTCCCAGCGGACCTCCGGCGTGCGGATGTGCTCGTCCTCCTCGAACGCCTTATGGAAACGTGACGTGGCCGATGCTTCGTTGATGAAGTCCAGCTCGTTGCGGATGGTTTGGGCGAATTCGTCGACGAGCATCTTGGGGTGGTACGGCCGCAGCTCGGGAAACAGCGATTCCGCTCGGTCCGCGAGCCATTGCAGGACGTAGATGTCGAGCTGGATGATGTTCTCGATGCCCGGGCGTTTGATCTTGACGACGACATCCTGTCCGTCCGTCGTCTCCGCACGGTGGACCTGGCCGATCGATCCGCTGGCAAACGGTTCGTCGTCGAATCGGCGAAAAGCCTCGCCGACCGTCGCGCCCGTGTCATCATGAAAGATACGCCGGGCCTGTTCCGACGGGAACGGGCTGACGTCATCCTGAAGTCGCTCGAGTTCGGTCAGGATCTGGGCGGGCAGGATGTCCGGCCTGGTCGAGGCCATCTGTGCGAGCTTGATGAAGGTCGGCCCGAGTTCCTCGCAGACCTTGACGAGCCGGATGCCGATCGCGGTGAGGGGGTGGACCTCGGGCTCGTCCTTGGGCTTTCCGCGCCGAAGCCAATCGATCGACGGGACGTATCTGCCGAGTTGCAGGCGATCCACGAAGTGCCCAAATCCGTGCCTCGACAGGACCTGCGCAATGACACGCAGGCGTGCGAAGGTACGAACGGTTTTGGGCAGCGTGGCGATTGACACAGCTCGAGTCCTCGATTCCTGGAAATCGCTCCAAAATTCCTGTGGCGCTGGTGCCGAAGCATCAGAGCCGGCTCGTGCCGAGCCGGACCGGGGCGACACGCCCCGGCTCTGAATCCACCCGATGCAACCAAATTGTGGCACAGGTGTTTCGGGGCGCTTGCCAAGGAGTCCGCATCTTACATCGAATCCGTCCGGCTGCGTATTGATATCGGAGGCGGCATTATTCGACCAAGGAGCGTGTGGCGTCAATGCGTCCGAGAATCACTGCCAGCCGACGTTGCATGCAGGTCGGTAGTGGGTTGACTTCCCGGGGCGCCTGCGGAGACTTGCCCCCGAGTATGCGCGATGTCATCGGTCAAGTCCTGGGTTGGTTCGGACATTGGCGGTGGTTCTGCGCGCTGATGACGGTGATCTTCCTGATGCGGGCGGTGTTCGTGCTGTCGGTGCTGCCGCCGTTCGAGGGGTGGGACGAACACCAACATCTGGCCTATATCGCCTACCTGGACGAGAACGGCCGCAGTCCCGTGTTGAACGATCGAAACGACGTTCCCCGGTCGCTGTACGCGGAGCTGGTACGGTATCCGCACTGCAAGATGTGCGTCGTCGACCAACTCGGCAAGATCGGCGCTGTGACATACGACGAGTTTTGGCTTCGGGAGACACCGCCCGTTGTGCCTGCCGAGGCCGGTCCGCTACGGCTGTATCAGGCCCAACAGACGCCGCTGTACTACCGACTTGCATTGCCGATGTTTACCCTGTTTGGCGGTGCGGAAAACGTGCTCGCCGTGGTGACGGCACTGCGCGTGCTCAACGTGCTGTTTGGGGCGGCCGCCCTGTTTCTTGCGCTCGCGGTCGTTGGGCACATTACCCGAGACGGGCCGTGGCGCTATGCGCTCGGGCTGCTGGTCGGGCTCCAGCCGCTATCCCTATTGAATTGCACGCGCGTGGCCAACGATGCGTTGGCCGTCCTGCTCGGGACGGTGTTGATTGCTGTGATGCTGGTGTTGATTCGGCGGCGTTATTGGCTGGGTGTTGTGCTGGGCGGCGTGGTGTTGGGGCTAGC
>JAUVGW010000455.1 GCA_030593565.1 Phycisphaerae bacterium
GGCACGGCATTTGGCCGCAACCCAAGTGCCCGAAGGCCGGTCAGAGCCGCCGCGTGTCGCGGCGGTGTCTTCCACCGCGATGAGGTTCTGTCTTTGGAAGGACACCGCCCTCACAGAGGGCGGCTCTGATGAGCAGTTGCCCCATCCCACGATCGTCGGTCCGGAGAGCCCCTCATAGGGTGGCGCAGTGACTTGATGCGCCTCGTATTGTACGCGAGCGCATAAACTTTGTGCGCGCCGTATCAGTTGGAGCGCCGGCGAGAAGCCCGGCGCAGTCAATCGCATGTCGCGGCGACACCTACAACGCGGCGAAATTGGCGAGGACCTTCAGGCCGGCGTCGCCGGATTTCTCCGGGAGGAACTGGACGCCCAAGATGTGGCCATGACGAATGACGGCCGTGAAGTCGATGCCGTGGTTGCACGTCGCATGTATGTCAGCGGCGTCGAGCGGTTCGGCGTGGGCGGCATGGTCGAAATAGAAGTACTCGCCGGGGGACAACCCGGCGGTCAGCGGGCAATCACTCGACCATCGAACCTCGTTCCATCCCTGGTGGGGAATGTGGAAATGCTGCGCTGCCGGGTGTGTGCCGAGATCGAAGGGACCGACCTTGCCGTGAACAAGCCCAAGTCCGACGTGGGTGCCGTCCTCGAAGCTGACGTCAAACAGAGCGTGCATGCCGTAGGCGATGCCCAGGATCGGTCGACCTTCGTCGGCTGCGCGGAGCAACGGCCCGACCCATTGACGGTCGCGGAGATTCCGCAATGTGCGTGGCAACGACGTGCCTCGGGCAACGACGATCTTCCCTGCCCGCTCGATCGCGTCAATGGCATCGACGACGTGGGCTTCCACGCCCAGTTGGTCGAATGACCGAGCCAGGTGCTGCGTGTTGCCGCACTCACCATCCAGAATTGCGATCATTGGATTGCGTCGAGGTTCAACTTGGGTGCCACGGGCAGATTGCCTGCCCGTGCGTCGACCACCTGCGCGGGCACTGGCGGACAAGCCGCCAGTGGCACCCACACCGCCAGTGGCACCCACACTGCTCAAACATTAAAGCATTTCGCGTTTGTCTGTAGCGGCCGACGCCCCTGTCGGCGTAGATTGTCCAATGATTCTACGTCCGACACGGGGGTCGGACGCTACACTTAAAAGCAAAATGCTCTAGTCGTCCATGTAGCCGCGGGCCGCCGTCGTATCGGTGATGGTCGTGCCGGCTCGCACTGCATAGATCTCGACGCGCCGATTTCGGGCTTGGTTCTTGCTGGTGCCGCCTGTGACGATGGGGCGGAATTCGCCACAACTCGCCGCGATCAACTGCGTGCTCGGGATGCCGAGGTCGCGCAAGGAACGAACTACCATGGCCGATCGCTCCCCGCCGAGTTGCAGGTTGTCTTTCCATTTGCTTTTTCGGATCGGCTGGGCATCGGTGTGCCCGAGAACCCAGATGTCGCGGTCACCGTAACGGGACCGGATGTCGTTGGCGACTTGCGAGAGTTTCGAGCGGCCGCTCCTGCTGAGATTGGCCTTGCCGGAGGCGAACAGCACGGAGTCGGAGATCGAGATCATGTCGAAGGAGGGCGTGGAGACCCAATCGCCGGCCTTCTTGATGTCGTTCCTGTTGGCCCGCATCATCGCGAGTTCGCGGTTGAGATCGTCGATGGACTCCCTCGCGTCGTTCTCGCGCACCAGGGCGTCATTGAGCTGGCGGTCGCGGTCGGCGAGATCGGTCCGGAGTTGCTCGTTCTCGGCCGTGAGATCCTGGATCTTGAGTTGCGGGTCGGGACCGCAGCCGACCATCGCAATGCCGAACATCAAGACAGCGAGGGGTAGGCACAGGGTTTGAGGGCGCGTCATCCGTGTCATCAGTCGTTCCTCCACAAGTTGAACAGCCAGGCGATCGCTTCGCGTTACCCGTGCGAAGGAGGCCTGTTCGAGTTATCGAACCTTCCATTTCACTCGTTTCTATACCAGGAAGGAGTGCGTGGGTCAACGGAAACCGTCGCCTGCACCAATATTTTGGGGAGGATTCGATGCGGGTACCAGTCGTAGTGGGCTCACGGGGCATCGGGTGGCAACGCGCGCCGTTGGAGCGAACCCCCCGAGCGAGCAAGCTCGGGTACGTGTTTGGCGTCCCCCAGGGGTGGCACGGACAAGCGTCTGAGACGTGGTGGTGTTGATAAGGAAAACAGCTTCGATAGCGAGGGGACGCATCACGATCCAAGCAACGGAGCTTGTCCGTGGGCGTTCGACGGCGCAAGTCGCTCCCGAGAAAACACGGACAAGGATCGCCCTGAAGCGTATTCGGTTCGATTGAAGCCACTCAGGGGCGATCCTTGTCCGTGCCACACCTACCACTGGACACATACAAGTTCGGGGGTTCTTGAGCCGCGCCGACGCTTATCCAGGATTTTCGAGCGATTCTTCCGATGGCGTCGGCTTCTCCGGCTCGAGGGCCTTCTGGATCTTGGCGTCGATTCGGCGTTCCTGCTCGTCAAGGGTCTTGGTGCGGTGCTCCTGGTCGGCGATCTGGCGGTCTCGCGCCCGCTCCGCCCGGAGGTCTGACAGATCGCCGAACACACGCCGCATTCTGCAGAAGATCCAGAATGTGACGATAGCGAGCGCGGCGGTGGCTGCCATCAGCCACAGTGTGGGAACGTCGCGGTCGGACGCACCAGGCCAGAACTTCGTCTTGAAGTCCCAGTTTTTCACAACCAGAACGACCACGGCCGCGGCCAGCAGGCACAGGATGGTCACCCTGCCATACACGACGACTTGTCGGAATCGTTCAGCCATTGGGGCTTGCCTCCTGCTGGGGAAAAAAGGGGTCAGGCTACTTTATCGCCAGAGTCGTCGCCCTATTCGAGGGATCGGCCAAGATAAAGTAGCCTGACCCGAATGCCATTAAGTTAAGCTGCATCTCCTCGTTTTCGCAGGTATTTTCGCAGTTTTTCGCGTGGTTGCGTCATGCGGGCGT
>JAUVGW010000324.1 GCA_030593565.1 Phycisphaerae bacterium
GACGTATCGAGCCGCGTTGCATCAAGCGCCGGCCCAAGCAGTACGCCCGCATGACGCAACCACGCGAAAAACTGCGAAAATACCTGCGAAAACGAGGAGATGCAGCTTAACTTAATGGCATTCGGGTCAGGCTACTTTATCGTCAGAGTCATCGCTCTATTCGAGGAGTTGGCCAAGATAATGTAGCCTGACCCCTTTTTTCTCCACCGCGACATTGCTAGACTCCGCCGGCTCGAAAACGTCGCGTCGCACGGCCGTTAATCGGAGTGGGAGCCTTGGAGAAATCATGATCGGGAAAGGTCTTCGACAATTCGTGTCGGTGTGGCTTGCCGCGACGGTCATCGCCGTGGGATGCGGCAAGGCTGTCGGTCAGGACGACGGGCCCATCGACGAGGAGCACTGGTATGTCGTGCAGCTACAGGGCCAACAATGTGGCTACATGCACACCGTCACCAAGCGAGTGGGCGACGAGGTCTACACGCGAAGCTTCATGAAAATGGCCATCGCCCGCGGCGAGGTGAAGGTCGAGATCGCCATGGATCAGAACTACCGCGAGACCCTCGATGGTCGTCCCCTCGGCTTTCAGCACGAGATGACGCTCGGCACCATGCCCAAGAAATTGACCGGCATCATCAAGGACGGCAAACTCAAGCTCGTCACCGAGCAGTTCGGAGCAAAGCAGAAGGCGACCTACGACTTCGATCCCGACGTCAAATTCGCCTGGGGGCAGTTTCTCGAACAGCGCCGGCGCGGCCTCAAGCCCGGCACCACGTACACCATCAAGACCTACGAGCCGAGCCAGAACGTTGCCGAGCCGATCGAGATCGAGGTCAAGGTGCGCGGCAAGGAGAAAGTGGACGTCCTTGGCAAGACGCGGTTCCTCACGCGCATCACCGCCACGATGTTGATCACGCCACCCATCCCCACCGAGACGTGGGTCGACGATGACGGCGAGTTGATCACCACGGTCGTGGACATGGGCATCCTACAGGTCAGAGTCTTCGTGGCAACAAAGGAGCAAGCCCTCGCCGACGCCGACGCGCCGGAGTTGTTCGTCAAGACGTTTGTCCGGGTCGAACGCCGAATCGAGGAGGACGCCCGCCAGGTCAAGCTGCGACTGCGCCTCCCGGCCGACGCGGAGTACAAAATGCCCGACCTGCCGAACACGGACATGCAGGCCGTCAAACGCGTCAGCGACCACGAGGTCGTGCTGACCATCCAGCGTCACGACTGGGAGAAGATCCGCACGGCCAAGAAGACCAAGGTCAAACGCAACAAGAAGCTGAAACAATATCTCCGCGCCTCGACCGACTGCAACACCAATGACAAACGTATCAAACGCTACGCCAAAAAGGCTGTCAAAGGGTGCGAGACACCCGCCGAAAAGGCCGACGCTTTGCGCCGCTACGTCACCAAGTTCGTCAGAAACAAAAGCCTTGATGTAGCTTTTGCCACCGCCTCGGAGGTCGTGCGCACCAGGGAGGGTGACTGCACCGAACACGGCGTCCTGCTGGCGGCCCTCGCCCGCGCGGCGGGCCTGCCCGCCCGAGGCGTCAGCGGCATCGTCCAAATCCCCGCCGGCTCACTGGCGCCGGCCCAGGGCAGTGCATTTGGCTACCACATGTGGACGCAGGTCTATATCGATGGAAAGTGGGTGGACATCGACGCGGCACTGCGACAAACCGATTGCGATCCCACGCACATCGCCGTCGCCATCATGCCGCTCAACGACGAAGGCATGCTCAACCAGGTCATGTCCCTGCTACCGCTGCTGGGCCGCCTGGAAATCGAAGTCATCGATGTGAAAAAGTAAGCCTAAGGAAAGTAGCGTCGGCCCCCAGTGGCCGACGTATGCGCGGGGGGAATCCCTCGACATTTCACGTCGGCCACGGGGGGCCGACGCTACTTTCGAAGTTGCAGCCCGCCGGAAGTGTCACGCCCGCTCCCTGGCGTGTTACGCTGCTCCTCCGTCCAGACGTCATGCTCGCCGTCAAGTTTCATCCAATCGTTGTTGGCGATCCAGCTTTCGCAAGTCGTCGATCATCGTGTCCAGTTCGCCGGCGGTGATCTTCTCCAGCGAGTAGTTTTGGCCGACCCGGTGGTCCGTGCAGCGGTTTTGCGGGAAGTTGTAGGTCCGAACTCGGGCGTTGCGGTCACCGGAACCGACCATCGCCCGCCGCGTCGAGTCTCGTTCTGCCCGTTCGATATCGTCGTAGTGCTGCTTCACCCGACTGGCGAGGATCCGCCGGGCCTTGGCGCGGTTCTTGTGCTGGCTTTTCTCGTCCTGCATCGAGACGGTGATGCCTGTGGGCGTATGGTCGAGCTTGATCGCGCTGGAAACCTTGTTGACGTTTTGGCCGCCGGGTCCTCCGGCGCGACTCACGTGCTCGATGACGTCCTTCTCCCAGTCGATTGCGACTTCCGTCACCTCGGCTTCGGGCAAGACTGCCACCGTCGCCGCGGATGTGTGGATGCGCCCCTGTGACTCGGTTTCCGGCACGCGCTGGACGCGGTGACCGCCACCCTCGTGGCTGAAGTAGGTGTAAACGCCGGGCCCCTTCACGTTGAGGATGATCTCCTTGCAGCCGCCATATTCGGCGACCGACATCTGGAGCACGTCCACCTTGAACTTGTGCGCGCCGGCATACCGCGAGTACATCTCGTACAAGTCGCGAACGAACAGGGCCGCCTCGTCGCCGCCCGTGCCCGCGCGAATCTCCAGGATGATCGAATCGATGTTCGCATCGTCGCCGACGATCAAGCCATCGATCAGGCCGGTCATGATCTCGCCGGCTTGCGTCTTGAGGTCCGGCAGTTCGGCGGCGGCCAGCTCGCGCAGATCCGCATCACCTTCGCCGTCGGCAAGGATCGACTCGGCCTCCTCGATCTGCTCGCGGACGCCGCAATACTCGCGATATGGCTCCGCCATTCGCTTGAGACCGGCGTGGTCTTTCGCGAGTTTGACGATTCTCGCGGCGTTGGCAGCCACCTCGGGATCGTTCATCTGCTGAGTGACCTCGTCGTATCGCCTGCAAATCTCGTCCAGCTTTGCGAGGAAGCTCGGATTTTCGTTCAGATCGACCATGGTGCGGCCTCACGATGTGCAGACACGGATGACGGAAAACCCCCCGACTCGTGCCAAATAGAAACACGCCGTCGCGTTGCGGCATTTCGCGCATCGCCACGGCGTGGTATCGACTTCGCGCAGCTAGGACTTGGCGTCCTGCTTCTTCTTCAAGCTCGCGAGGTAGTTCGTGCCGAACCTCTTCTGGAACTTCTCGACCCGGCCGGCAGTGTCGACAAACTTCTGCGTGCCGGTGAAGAACGGATGGCAAGCGGAGCAGATCTCGACGGAGATCTTCTCTTGTGTGCTGCCCGTCACGAACGTGGCGCCGCAACCACATGTCACGGTGCACTCGTGGTATTTCGGGTGAATGCCTTTTTTCATGAGCCTTCCTCGCCGTTGGCGGATTCGTTTCTACCGAACCCAGCATTATAGCGGATCAAGTAGCGGCCGCAAGCCCTTCGGATCTGGCAGCCAACGACGGGGTCCATGACAGTTTAGGCGGTGCAGCAATGGACGATCGAACAAACCCCTCGAAAGAATCGAATGAACACAGACAGGATCGAATGAACCCCCAAAGGGGGTGGCGGAATAGAGCCCAGGGCGAAGCGCAGCGAGCCCTGGGTTCGGTGCCACACCGGCATCTGAACCCCCAACGGGGGTGACGGAACCGCATTCGTTTATGGGTTTTCTGGTCGAATCCTCGCTCGCAGGTTCCGTCGCCCCCATTCGGGGGCTCGTGTCGTTCGGCACGTTGACCCAGGGCTCGCTGCGCTTCGCCCTGGGCTTTACTCCGTCGTCCGCTTCGCGGACAGCGCACTGGAACACCCGACCGCCACACACCAAGGCCGCCTAAACTGTCATGGACCCGTACTGGTACAGTTTGAAGGGGGGACATCGGCCTCTAGCCGGTAGGTAGGTCGAAAAGAAGGATTTCGTACCGGCGGGACGCCGATGCTCCCCAAACTTTGCGAGTACCGGCAGGGCGCTTACGCCGAGATGGCGGGGGCCATCGATTGGCCGACGATATGGCTGGTTGGCGTCGCGCGCCTACGGCCCTAACAGGGCATTCACGAACGGCTGGATGTCGCGGCCGTCGGCCGCCCCGTCGCCGTTCGTGTCGGCTACACATTCGTCGACTTCGGACCCCTGGTCCAGCAGTGCGCTGATAAACAGTGGAACGTCGGGCAGATCAACAGTGCCGCCGGCATCCATATCGCCGGAATGGAGCTCCCCGGCAGTGAACTCGTCGGCGCCCATATCGACGCGGCAGCCCATGATCCGCGGCTCGGCGTCCATGTCCGTCTCATCTGGCTGCGGCACGAAATCCGGATCGCCCGCTTCGATGCACGGCGAGCCCACCGACAGGTGATAGTCGTTGTCCGCCCATGTGCCGGGATCGTTGTCAGGCCCGTCCGGATCGACAAACAACGGGTCGTCGTCGATGTTGCCCGCACCGCCCCAGCCGCCCTGGATGCAGCTATAGCTCACGGCTGCGGTGGCGCTCTGGATTTGGATCTGACTGCCGGCCGGGGCGGTGTTAGCCCATAGGATGCAGTTGGTGACGGTGGTGATGCTCTGGTCGATGCCCTGCAGGCCGCCGCCGCCGGAGGAGGCCGCGTTCCCGGAGAACAGGCAGTTGGCCAGCACGGCCCTGCCTAAGTCGCCGTTGTGAAAGCCACCGCCGCCGGTGGCTTGGTTGCCGAGGAACACGCAGCCGAGAAGGGTGGCGTTTCCGGTGGTGTTGGCCATGCCGCCCCCAGAGGCCGAGGTCGTACATTCGTTGTCGACGAACGTGCAATCGATCAGGACGGGATCGCCGCCGCTGGTGAACAGTCCGGCCCCAAGCCGACAGGAGGTATTCCCGCTGAACCAGCAGGAGGTTAGCGACGGGCTGCCCTGGACGCTGAGCATCCCGCCGCCGCCGAGCCCTCATGTGCCGCCGGCGGAGGTGTTGTTGACCACCATACATTCGGTCAGGGTGAGATTGCAATTGAACGCGGCGATGCCGCTACCGGCGACGGCTATGTTCCTGTAGATCGTGCAGTCCTCAATCGTCGCGTTACTTTCGTTGTAGCAGCAGATTGCACCGCCGTAACCCGTGGCCTCGTTGTCAACGATGTTGCACCCGATGATGGTCGGACCGGCCGGCCAGTCGCTAAAGACGGCTCCCCCGTCCTGCTCCGCCCAGTTCTGCGACATGTCGCAGGAGACAATTCGCGGTGAGCTGCCATCGCAGTAGATCGCCCCGCCGTTGCCGCCGCCCGGGCCGCCCCACAGCACCATCCCGTTGCGGATGGTGAACCCTTCCACTACCGAGGTGGCGCTCTAACCATGGCCAAAGAAGAATCCGCGGCCGCTGTCCTGACAGTCGATGATGCTGCTACGCGCGCCATTCTCGCTACGGACGGAGATAGCCTTCCCGGCAAATTCCAGGTTCTTGTTGCCGGCGCCGGTGTACGTTCCGTCGAGCACCAGGACCGTGTCGCCGGCAGTGGCGGCGTCGATGCCCTCCTCGATGGCGTCGAAGGGGTGCGCGGCAGTGCCGTCCTCCACGGGATCGCTAACCGTCGGATCACCGGGGCCAGGATCATTGGGGGCATCGTCATCGACGTACCAGATGGTCTGGCCGTAAGCGCTGGTCGCCAGTAGGCAAACGATGCCGCAGACCAAGATCTGTCCCATCCGATCGGGATTCACTGCCTATCTCCCTTCCCATGTGAGGCGTAGTGAAAGTTGCGTCCTGTCCCGGCGCATATCATCCGATATTCCCCAATTATCGAACATCAAGCGATCATCCTACACGAACGACCTACTCGATTCAAGCGAGAACGGACTCTGTCGCTTTGAATCACAGGGCAATCGCAAGAATGGCCGGGCGGTGGTCTTTGCAGCGGTTTGCGCGCTCGTGTAGCGGCCGACCCCCGTGTCG
>JAUVGW010000050.1 GCA_030593565.1 Phycisphaerae bacterium
GAGCTGGCGACGACTCAAATCCGCCCACCTATGCGGGACGGTCCCGCTGCCGAAGCCAAAAGCAAAAACCAAGAGCAACGCCGCATGAGAATCGTGAAGGATGACCCTCGGCAATTTACACAGGACTTGACACTACCTCTCAAATGAGCACGGTAACAGCGAAGCAGAAGGTCGAGTTTGGGGACTTTCAAACCCCACCTGGGCTCGCGCGTGAGGTTTGCAGGCTTCTGGCGCACTCAGACCTGTCACCTTCCTCCATTCTGGAACCCACGTGCGGGAAAGGCGCGTTCCTAGATGCTGCTCTCCAAGCCTTCCCCGGCACGACGGCCGTGCGGGGCTTCGACTGCAACCCGGATCATGTGCGGGTTTCCCAGGCTGCCGTTCTCGATCACCCGGGCGCGCGAGTCGAGCAAGGCGACTTCTTCAGGGTCAATTGGGACGATGTGCTCTTTGAACTACCCGACCCCATCCTTGTAGTTGGCAATCCACCCTGGGTAACCAACGCCGCAGTAGGATCGCTCAGAGGCGCCAACCTTCCGCATAAAGCCAACATTGACGGCCTGCGTGGAATCGAGGCCCTCACCGGTCGCTCTAACTTCGACATCTCCGAGTGGATGTTGCGCGAGACCATGAGGTGGCTGGATGGCCGCGTCGGGGTAATGGCTGTTCTCTGTAAGACCGCTGTCGCTAGAAAAGTCCTTTACTTCTCCTGGTCCAAGCTTGCTCAGATTGAGTCGGCTGCGGTCTATCGAATCAACGCAATCCAAGAGTTCGGTGCTTCGGTTGACGCCTGCTTGCTCGTAGTGCGTTTGAAGCCAGGTTCAAGAACGAGAGAATGCGATGTCTACGAAACCTTGCGATCAGCGACGCCTTTGTCACGTTTTGGCATGCGCGAGGATCGTCTTGTGGCCGATCTTGAGGCTTATGACCGACTTTCCTTTCTCTACTGTGACGGCCTTGTGGGATGGCGTTCAGGCGTCAAGCACGATTGTAGTCGGGTATTTGAGCTCTCCGGGAAACAAGGGGCTCTCATCAATGGTTTCGGCGAGCAAGTTTCTATCGAAGCCGACGTTGTCTTTCCTCTCCTGAAGAGTTCCGACGTTGCTCATGGGCGCGAGCCGCGCAAATTTGTCTTGATTCCTCACCGATCCATGACAGAGTCGCCCCAAGACCTTGAGCGCCGCGCTCCGCTTGCTTGGAAGTATCTGCTCTCCTATTCTGACATCCTTAGCAAGCGCGGAAGCTCGATTTACAGGAAGAGACCACCTTTTTCGATCTTCGGGATCGGCCGCTATTCGCTAACAGCATGGAAAGTGGCAATATCCGGGCTCTACAAGAACCTCCGATTCTCCAGGCGAGGCCCATACGACGGGCGGCCGATTGCGTTCGACGATACATGCTACTTGTTCCCTTGCGACTCGGAAGAGGAGTGTGATGTTCTTTACGAACTGGTTACTTCTTCCGCCGCGACGGAATTCTGGCTGTCGCTTGTCTTTTGGGACTCAAAGCGGCCTATAACGGCCAAGCTTCTGAACCTTCTTGATTTGGCTGTGCTTGCAAAGAAGCTTGACCGCTGGACGCCAGTTGCGAGGCGGCTATCGGAAAGGCAGTTGATACGCTACACAGATCAAGGTCATCAAGCGATGCTCTTTGGGGAGTTGCCAGCTGAATGCCACGGGACGTGAACCTGGTCGGGTGGCCCTGGTTGTTTCAACCTGGGGAAGGCGATTTGGTCTGGCAGTTTTGCGTGTTGGGATTTCGCCGCTGTGTTGCAAGCCGGGCAGGTCGCATATGTAGGTCGCGCTTTGCGCGACGCTTGGCGGGCTTTGTCCGCCAAGCCCTGGCTGCGCGGCCGCCCGCGACTTCTTCGCGTCAAGGCACACCACGATTCGTGCCCTGATCCCTCGGCCCCTTGATCCCTCAATCTCTCATCCCTGCGGAACACTGATCAAGAGTATATGACGAGAATCGAAAAAGGGCCGACCGCCGCATCGCGTTCACCGCGGCCAAAAGTTTGCGCCGGTTTGCGGCGGTTCGCATTTTTCTGCTGCAATTGCAGAGGATTTCAGCGTTGCCGTTGGACCCAAAGGGAGCACCGTGAGATTTTTCTCAAATAATTCGGCAGGAGAAAAAAGGTGCGTCCGGGACGCACCCTACAGCGATCAATCGTCGTAGAGCGGATTGATCACCATGCCGGTGGCGAGCTTGGGGTAGAAGTAGGTTGACTTCTGGGGCATAAGTTCGCCGGCGGTGCAGATGTCGCGGAGTTGGGCCATCGTTGTGGCGGGCATCAGGCAGGCGATGCCGCTGTTGGCCGTGGCGTTTTCGATCGTCTCCTGCATGGTCTTGTGGTATTGGATTGTTGGTTCGCCGCCTGCGGCGAACGTGGGCGCGATGACCTCCCGCACGATGTAGCGGTGGAGGATCGAGTAGGCGAGCGCTCGCCAGGCGGGCTTGCGGTCGGGTTCGTGCGCGACGAGCAGGTCATTCTTCTTCGGAACGACGATCGCGTATTGGTCGCCGGCGGCGATGTAGATCGCGAGGGCCTGCGGACCGGCGGCGGCGAGTTGTTGGGCGAGGTCGTCCGGCGTTTTCGGCTTGTCCATCTGGGTCCAGGTGAAGGCGTCGCTCAGGGCGGTTTGCACGTCGTTTGCCGTGATGCCCGGCAGGTTCACGATGCTGCGAAAGTAGGGCTGGATGGTTGCGCCGGGGTCTTCCATGCCGCCGAGGACGGCGAGGACGAAGTTGACCGGATGGTCGTCGGCGGGCTTGCCGTGATTGTCGATGTACTGCTTTCGATAGTTCAGCGCGGTGCCGTAGCGGTGGTGGCCGTCGGCGATGAAGATCTTCTTGTCGGCCAACATGCCGCGAATATAGTCAATGGTCGATTTGTCGGTGATCGCCCATAGCTTGTTCCAGATGCGGTCGAGGATGCCCTGCTGGTCGGGTTCGGGGCTGAGGGCGGCCTCGATGGCGTCGGAAACTTCGTTACCCGGATCGGGGTAAAGGCCGAAGATGGGGCTGAGGTTGCAGCGCGTGGCGGTGGTGAGCTTGAGCCGGTCTTCCTTGGCGCCGGGGAATGTCTGCTCGTGCGGGAAGACGCTGCCTGTGCCGAATTCCTCGAGGCGGAGGCGGGCGAAGAATTTTTTGCGGGTCAGCTCCTTGTCACCCAGCGCGTATGTCTGGTGATAGACGTAGATCGCGGGTTGTTCGTCTCGGACGAGTGCCTGTTCGTCGAGCCATCGCGTCAGTTCGTCAGCCGCGCCTTGGTATGCGCTGTCGGGACCGGCTTTCTTGGGCGGCGTGTGGGGCAGGTCGATCGCCACGATGTTGTGCGGGTCCTTGCTCAGCAGGTCGCGCTTGTTCGCTTCGCTGAGGATATCGTACGGTGGGGCGATGACGTTGCTGATGTCGGTTTGGGGATATCGGATCGCACGGAAGGGCCGGATGTCTGCCATTTGCACACCTGCTGATATAGAACCGGAAACCGCGGTTGGCGGTTGAGTCTGCTAAACCGCCAATATCATCGCGGTTGTGTGCTGTCGCGTCCAGTTGGGCGAGCGCGGATCGGCCCGCCAAGCGGCAAGCCAAGGGGGGCGCTTTACAGGGTCCTGCGGGCACCATACGCTCTGCGCGTCATGATCAACGGAGATCGGATTATGCGAGTGCTATGGAATCTGCCGAATCGGTTTGCGGGTGTTATTCTTGTGCTAGGTGTCGTTGCCGGCTGCGGCGGGGGCGGCGATGTGGGGATGCGCGCGAGGAAATCAGCCGCGGAGAGACCCGATGTCGATCGGCAGATGGCGTCGAAGGGTGCGTTGGCGATACCCGGTGATGCGGCATTCAATCTGACGTCGGTGCAGTCCGGGCAAACGGGCGACGCGCGCGGTCAGGCCGAGATGGGCGGACACGACGGCATTTCGTGCCGGGTCGAGGCGCGGAGCGGTGGGTCGGCGTGGGGCGAGTTCCAACTGGGTTACTG
Organism: Phycisphaerae bacterium; assembly: GCA_030593565.1. GTDB lineage: Bacteria > Planctomycetota > Phycisphaerae > UBA1845 > UTPLA1 > JAFGQA01. The sequence continues at coordinate 3,983 of JAUVGW010000050.1, forward strand.
CTTCGACAACACCGCTGAGTCGGCGCTTGACGCGACGGTGAAGGTGCGGTTGACAGTGTCGGAGTCGACCAAGACGGAGCAAGTCGGGGAGTTGGGCGAGGACGAAGCCTCGACGGCGAAAAGCGTGTTGACGTTTTTCATCAAGGACACGAACGGGCTGGTGCTGAGGCGGGAATCGCTCGTGTCTGATGAACCGGAGCAGGGGTCCGCCGCGACGAGCCTGGTGCATGAACTGGCGTATGAGGCGCGGTTCGAGGCGGGGCGGGGCTATTATCTCGTGATCGCAGGCCGGGCCGAAGTGCAGGCGGCGGCATCGCAATCTGTCGGCAGGACGCTGGAAGTGACCGGGTGTTCGATGGAGCTTGCCTGGCGCGGGGGAGAAAAAAGGGGTCAGGCTACTTTATCTTGGCCAACCCCTCGAATAGAGCGATGACTCTGGCGATAAAGTAGCCTGACCCCTTTTTTCTCCCGGACTCGGGACCATGAGCGAACGCATCGGTCTTTATGGGGGGAGCTTCGATCCGATTCACTTCGGGCACCTGATCTCCGCCCGTAGCATCGCCGAGCAACTGGCGTTGTCCCGGATCGTGTTGATACCGTCGGCGCGACCGCCGCACAAGCGTTGCGGGACGGTCGCCGATTCCAAGGAACGGCTGGCGATGGCGGAACTTGCGGTTCAGGGCGACGCGCTGTTCGAGGTTACGGATGTTGAGCTTTGCCGAGACGGGCCGAGCTATACGTTCGACACGGTGACTCAGTTTCGTGCGGGGCTCGGGCCGTCCGACGAACTATTCTGGATCATCGGAGCTGATTCGCTGCCGGAATTGCCGACGTGGTACAGGATTTCGGAGCTGGCGACCGCTGTGACAATCGTGACTGCGGCGCGGCCCGGCTGGCGGGGGGGGGACGCTTCGCTGTTGGCGGCGGCGGTCGGGCCCGAAATGGCGCAAACCCTGGTGGCGAACTGCCATGAGACGCCCGAGATCGCCATCAGCTCCACGGACATCCGGCGGCGAGTCGCAGAAGCGCGGTCGATCCGATTCCTGACGCCGGACGCCGTGGTGTCCTATATCGAGTCACAGGGGCTTTATCGGTCGGATCGGTAGGGGACATGGTCTGGCGAAGCCAGGCCGTGCAGGACACCAATCACGGCCAAGCTTCGCTTGACCGTGCCACCTCCGTCGGTGGCGTTACATCGGAAAATGAAGCCGGCGACCTCGGAGGGGGCTGTTGCGTGTGTGATAACATTATTCCACATAAATGGTTATTGTGCGGGTGATTCTAGGAACAGGGGGCGATGATTGTCGATCGGGATTGACTGCGGCAGCCTTTCGTGCTACAGTTTGAATCGGTAGCGTGTACAAGCAGTGGGCTCGCCGCCCGGCGATCTCCACTGCCAGTGTTATGGCGCGGGGTGTACAGGCTGCGGGCAGGGCGTACGCAATCCCACCCTGTAGGATTTCATCGCCGTGGGAGGTTGTGGTTCGCCTAATAGAGTGAAACGCTCATACCGATGAAGTAACAGGAGCGCTTGCGCGACGGGTGGCGCTTTGCGACCGATAAGGAACTTCGGCACAGGGTAGGCCGTACGGGTCCATAGCTGAGGCGCCTCGCACCCATTGAGAGGTAATCGGTACATGCCGACTCGACCGAGATCGAAGATGCATCGCCGAATCCAACTGGTCTTCGGATTGCTGCTTGCCGGGATTTTTTACTACGAGTTCTCGCATCGCGAATATGAGCCGGTGGTGACACCGCGCGCGGCTGTCGTCTTGGCGGATCCCCAGGTCGTGGCGGATCCGTTTGAGCGGTTGTTGCGGTCTGATCCGTTGGCAGGGCTGATTGAAGCTCGGTCGCGGCACCTCCGGGATGTCCGGGACTATCGGTGCCGATTCGTCAAGCAGGAGCTGCTGCCTTCGGGGATGGGCCCGGAACAGGAAGTTGAGGTCTGGTTCAAGCAACGGCCGTACAGCGTGATGATGCACTGGGTCCGTAACGCGGGAATGGCCAGTCGCGTGATCTACGTGGAAGGCCGATGGACCGATTCGAAGGCGAAGGATCCGGCCGATCGCGAATTGATGGTCTGCCAGCCCGGGGAGTTGGCCCGGCGTTTGATCCCGAGCCTCAAGCTGCCGGTTCACGGTTCACTGTCAAAGGGGTCGGCACGGCGAAGCATCGACGAATTCGGCTTCGAGCGAACGCTGGGTCTATTGATCAAGTATGGTGAACTTGCGCAGTCGCGCAACGAGTTGAACCTCGAGTTTCAAGGCGAAACGCGATTCGATGGACGGCCCGTCTGGGTCCTACGCCGGCGATTGCCTTACACCGGCGAGAATGGTTTGTATCCGGACCGAACGGCCGAGATTTTCATCGATCAGGAGTATAGGATCCCGATCGCGGTATATTGCTACTCGGATCTGGCCAAGGATCCCGCGAATTTGCTGGGCAAGTACGAGTACCGCGACATCCACTTCAACGCCGGTCTTCAAGAAGCCGATTTCGAGCCCGCCAACCACGGCATGTAGCGGCCGAGCCCTTTCGAGGCTTGTGTTTCACCACAGGTGAATCTGCGTGTAGCGTCGCCCCCCCGTGGCCGACGTGAAGCATTTGAGGGGCAGGGCAATCGCAAGAATGGCCGGGCGGTGGTCTTTGCAGCGGTTTGCGCGGTCGTGTAGCGGCCGACCTCCGTGTCGGCCGTCGGAAACCGTTGGTGTTCTACGGCCGACATGGGGATCGGCCGCTACATCCGCCATTCTTGCGATTGCCCTGATTTGAGGGGGTCCTCCGCGCATACGTCGGCCACGGGGGGCCAACGTTACATTCACCACCGGCGAGACGCCGGTGCCACAGTGAGCGGCGCCTCAGTGGTATCAAGGCGGCAGGCTCTCGTAGGGGTTGTGTTTGAAGAGCCCCGGCAGGATCATGGAGATGATTCCCATCAATACGGTGGTGATGGCTATGAAGCCGATCACCTTTTTCGTCGACGGAGAGAATCTTGAGAACGGGCGGTCCAAACCTACGAGAATCGCCGAGATGGCGCGCGGCGCGATCATCACGCCGGAGCGCAGTCTTCGGCCGGTCGCCTCGGCGGTATCGATGATACGCTGTTTCACGGGGCGCGGCGGCGATACCGTCTTCGACTCGGCCTGATTTTGTTGTGTCGGCTGGTCATCCTTCTCGGCTGGCGGTTCGGGTTCGGCCAGATCGGCATCGCCACCGAGGTCAAGATCGCCTTCCGAACCGAAATCGGTTTCCGAACCGAGTTCGCCTTGGAACGCGGCGTCTCCATCGTCGCCGAGGAGAGGGTGCGACGCCGGTGCTTGCACATCGGGAGCGGCCTCGTCCCCGTCCTGCTTGCCTGACGAAGCCACAGAATCGGACAGGGGCTCCGAATCGGGCGGCGATTCGACGGCTTCTTCGCTCGCCTTGGAGGTCGCCGCCGTGTCCTCAGTCGGTGTTGCCTGCTCGGCGGTCTCGGGCACGGGTTCGCTCGGTGTGTCGCCGCCCACCAGTTCGTCAAGGTCGGCGAGCTTTTCCTCGACCGCTTCCAACGAAGCCGAGGTGTCGGGCTCGTCAACCGTGAGCGAGGCATCATCCGGCGGCTTGTCCGGGTCGGGCTGGTCAGTCGGACCGCCGACGGTCGACGCGATGTCGTCAACGAGGGACTGCGCCTGGTCGAGGAGGTTGTCGACCTCGGCCTCACCGGTAGTGGGGGGCGAGTCATCGGGGGGCGGTTGGTTTGGTTGATCGTCCATCCTGTTTCAGCGCGCAGGGCTAGTCTGAGAATACCTAGTAGCACGTTTTTATCGGCCCCGTTGGCGGCTGACTTGAACCGGTGGACGAGGTGTGCAGATGGAATCCATCGAAGTATCACGTCGGGGTGTACGTCATTTCAGTTAGCCGCTGCCGCTGGTGCGAGATTCCCATCTCGCACCCATTGGTGCAGGATACCTATCCTGCGACGTTTTCGGGAAAGGATTCCCGGCGGAGTGAGTGCGAGAAAGGATTCTCGCACCAGCGGCCCCCTGTGGGAAGACCGGCTCGAGACGAGCCGGCTCGCTGGGCCGGGGCGACATGACATGCACGGGACTTGTGCCCGGAACCGTTCCGTCGGAATATGCCTTCATGAGGATTAGACGGTTCAAGGTGGACGATTTATCAGGGCCGACGGTCCAAATCGGCGGGCAAGAAGCTACACACGCCTTGCGGGTGCTGCGACTGAAAACCGGCGCCGAGGTGACGTTGTTCGACGGACAGGGCGGGGAGGCACGGGGCCGCGTTCGGTCAATCTCGGATCGCACGCTTGATGTCGAGATTACGCACAGATCTGAGGGCGACGCGATGGAAGGACCGAGCCTGACGATCGCCACGGCGGTCCCGAAGGGCAATCGCGGTGATTGGCTTGTCGAGAAGTGTGCCGAACTGGGGGTGCGCGACCTGTGGTTGCTTCGCTGCGGGCGGAGCGCGGTGATTCCAGGCGAGGGCAAGCTTGCCCGCTGGCGACGGAAAGGCGTCGAGGCCGCCAAGCAGACGGGGCACGCGATCACGATGACTATCGAACCGCCGCGTTCGATCGACGAGGTCATCTCCTGTTCGTCAGGCAGGACGATCTTCTACGGCGATCCTGTTCGGTCACGGGTGACATTCGCGGAGGCCTTGACGGACGTGCCCGCCGCGCGGACCGATCGGCATGGCGTACTGGTCTTCATTGGGCCGGAGGGCGGTTTTACGGATGCGGAATGTGAGGAGATCGATCGCGCCGGTGGTCGGCCGGTACGGTTGTCGCACGGCATTCTACGCGTCGAGACCGCAGCGGTGGCGATGGCCGCGATCTGGGGGTGCTGGGTTGCGGAGGGACATGTTGCGGATTGATTGGGTGGGCGGGACACTGGCGGGCAAGCCGCCAGTGGCACCCGGTGATAGGGAACGGGATCAACAGATGGGCAGGATTGCCCATCTTACGACTGGCGGGCAAGCCGCCAGTGGCACCCGGTGATGGGGAACGGGATCAACAGATGGGCAGGATTGCCCATCTTACGACTGGTGGGCAAGCCGCCAGTGGCACCCGGCGGCGGCCGAATCGTGCCTGACAATACTGATATCCTTGATGACGGGCAGAAACCTACCACGGGATGCTGTGGCGGCCGTCGCGGTGTCGCGGTGTGGCGCTTGTTTCTTGGCACCATAACCGCATGTCGTCCAGGAGGTTATATGCCGCGGCTTCCGATAAAGTCATCCGTCGGTTCGGCCGATAACGAAGGTGTTGTCTGGTTGTCGACGCTCGCGTGACATCCCGTCGTGGATGGAGGCCCGTCGTGCAAGAATCCGCTATTCCATTTCGGTCTGATACCCGTGACCACCACGCCAAGTGCCCCGAGCCGACCCTGTTCGCGGAGTTCGAGGCCACGCCCGAATGTGAAGATGAATCGGCATTCGCGTCGGTTCAGCAGGGCGAGGGGTCGTCGCGATTGAACATTGTCGGTAGCTCCGCAGAGCTTGCCTCCGAGCCGTCCGACGAGTGCGGCGGGCGGGAGCCGGCCGAGCCGACACTTGACGCCAACGACGATCCGCCGCGGCTTCGGCTGGCGGACGACGAGCCGGCCTCGTCGGAGCTGGAGCACGTTGACGAGGAGCCGGCGGAGGTGAAGCCGGCCGAGACCAGTGAGACGCCCGTCGACACCGATGCGAAGATACCTTCGGTGATCGACGAACCGATGCCGGTGCTCCCGCGGCGCGGCGAGATTGCCGGATTGGCCGTCCCGGATCGCCGGGCGGCGCCCAAGCGTATCGGCAGCGGTCGATTGGTGCCGGCGCGCCTGACGTGGAAGCCGGGTGATCCGTTTTCCGGTTCGCGCAGCAGGTCGGCAGGCAAGCCGTTTCGTTGGGAAGTCATGCTGACGGCGGCGTGCGTGACGGCGGCCTGTGGGATGGGCTGCATCTGGCTGTTGCGGACGATTCTTGCCTGATCGGGCGGCTTCGACTCACAGCGCGTCCTGAACCGGATGATTTACCACAGAGCACGCAGAGATCACAGAGAGGTGTCAGAAAAGAGCTTGGCGAAGTTGGCGCAGGGTGGCAGGTGTTTGCGCACCGTCAGAACAGAACGCGCTCGGATTTCGCCATAACGTCCTTCTTAACAACACGCTGCGTTCTCCGCGGCCAAAGTGGTATGAATAATCCGGGTTAATGTCCCGCGGCATAGGCGCGATGGTCTGTGTCCACACCGCCGAGACGGCGGTGCCACGACAAGGGTATCAGGACGCATCTTCATGACGATTCTTCTGGACGACAAGCCGCTCGATACAGACACACTTCCACCTGATGCGACCGTCGGACAACTGATCGAGTCTGCCAAGGCGTTGCTTTGCGGCAGCGGGTCGATGATTGTGGCGGTGCGTCATCAGAACGAGGACGTGACCGACAAGGACCTCGATCGGATGCTGGCTTTGCCGGTGGCGGACTACGATGACCTGGAACTGGTGACCGGTCGGCCGAAACAGGTCGTGCTGGCCGCGTTGAAAGACGTGCATGGGGCATTCACCGAGACGTTCGCGGTCGTCAAGGATGTGGCGGATCAGTTGACGGCCGGGAACGTCGCCGAGGCGATGACGGCATTGACGGCGTGCGTCGGCGTCTGGGCGCACACGCACGGCACGATCGTTCAGGGCGGTTCGCTGCTCGGCGTTCGATTCGACGATCTGCAGCTCGCGGATCAGTCGGCCGTGCAGTGGCTCAACGACTTGGTGGCAAAGCTGCGCGAACTGAAAGACGCCATCGAAGCCCGCGACCACGTCCTGCTGGGGGATATCCTCCGCTACGAATTCGACGAGACGCTGGAACAATGGGAGCGGATGCTCGACGGATTCATCGCACACGTCGAAGGCATCGAGGAAGTAATTCCGGCGGCGGGGGCGTAGGGGGGCAGTCGGCGGCGTGCTCGTTCGGGCTTCCTACTCGGTTGCCATTGACTGTCTGGAGCGTCCACGGACAAGCTCCGTTTTTCGGACGGGTGCTTGTATTGAACACCATCTTCCGGATTAACGTCGCCTCGTCTCGTCCGCTTGTCCGTGCCACCCCCCGAGCTGAATCAGGGTGCCTGGCAGGTGCGGCGTCAACGGTGTACGGCACGGCTCAACAAGTTGACCCATGCCAACCGGGCCGGGGACGGCCCGGCTCGCTGGGCGTTTTCGAGTTATGCCGGGACGTTTGGGGTTGGTAAGTCTGTCATGTCTCGGGCGAGCTTCAGGGGGCCGATTTCTTTTTCTACCGCATCGAGGATCGAGCAATCTTCGACCATCAAGCGGATGGCTTCGATGTCCGGGTACAGGACTCGGTCGTCCTTGAGGAACGGGACCTTGGTGCGGATCAGGTCGTAGGCGACGGAGGTGCCGCGGCCGGGGCGGCGGCCTTTGTGGAAGTCGCAGGCCTGGGCGGCGGACATCATCTCGATGGCGAGGACCGCGCGGACGTTTCTGAGGATCTCGCCGCACTTTCTGACCGCGATGGGGCCCATGCTGACGTGGTCTTCCTGGTCGGCCGAGACGCTGATGGAATCGACGCTGGCGGGGTGGGACAGGACCTTGTTCTCCGAGACGAGGGCGGCGGCGGTGTACTGGGCGACCATCAGGCCGCTGTTGAGGCCCTTGCCTTCGACGAGGAAGTCGGGCAGGCCGGAGAGCGTGGGGTTGAGCAGCCGATTGGTGTGGCGCTCGGAGAGGTTGGCGACTTCGGACATGGCGATGCAGAGGAAGTCGGCGACCATGCCGATGTTCTGGCCGTGGAAGTTGCCGGCGGCGAAGTATTCGCCTTCGTCGGGGAAGAACAGGGGATTGTCCGCGGCGGCATTGACCTCGATGTTGACGATCCGGCGGACGTGTTCGAGCGTGTCGAGCGAGGCGCCCGTGATCTGGGGCGTGCATCGCAGGGAGTAGCCGTCCTGCACCTTGCCGGACTTGTCGGCCATGATCCGGCTGTCGGCGAAGAGGCGCAGGAGGTTTTCGGCGACGGCGTTCTGGCCGGGGTACGGGCGAACGCGATGGACATTCGGGCTAAAGGCGCGCTCGACGGCGCGGAGGGCGTCGAGCGTCATCGCGCTGGCGATCATGGCGTTCTTGAGGATGCGTTCAGCATCATAGACGAGCAGTGCGGTGCCGGCGGTCATCACCTGTGAGCCGTTGATGAGGCCGAGGCCTTCCTTGAAGGTGAGGTCCGTGGGCTTGACGCCGGCCTTCTCCATCGCCTCGCCGCCGGTCATGAGTTCGCCCTTGTAGAAGGCTCGGCCTTCTCCGATGGCGACCTCGGCGAATTGGGAGAGCGGGGAAAGATCGCCGCTGGTTCCGACGGAGCCTTTCTCGTTGATGAACGGCACGACGCCCTTGTTGATCATGTCGAGGACGGTTTGGAGCAGGCAGATGCGGACGCCGGAGTAGCCTTTGGAGAGCGTGTTGGCGCGGCAGGTCATGGCGGCGCGGACGACATCCTCGGGGAACGGGTCGCCCGTGCCGGCGGAATGGCTGTAGACGATGCGGCGTTGGAGTTCGGCGCTTTGCTCGGGGGAAATCTTGATTCGGGCGAATTCACCGATTCCCGTCGTGACGCCGTAAATGGCGGTTCCTTCGGCGACGGCTTTTTCGATGTAGTCGCGGGAGGCCTGGATGGCAGCCTTGGCCTCGGGCGAGACGGAGACTTTCGCTCCGCCGCGGGCGACGTTGACAAGTTGCTCGATCGAGAGTGAGTTGCCGTCGAGAACGACGTCCATGGTTGTTCCTTTCGAACCGGTTTGTGCTGTTTTCGCATTCGGCGATGTATTGGGTTGGCAAGGTGCCCCCAACACCGCGTAGGAGCCGGATTGTCGCATCGAGCTTCGGAAAGGTCAAAACTACAAAAGCCGAATATTTGAAAGCCGAAAGCCGAAATGTCGGAAGGCGAAACGTCAGGAAGTCACCGTTGTATCGCACGGACAAGGATCGCCCGTGAAACTGTGGTTCTTCACGGATTATCGGGGAGCACACAGCCAAATCAGCCACGACGCACAGCCCAGGTAGCCACGGAGTGGCGTTAGGATATAGCCCACGGCGTCAGCCGTGGGGTCCCATCGAGATTCGTGTTGCTTAGCCCCAGCGGGGCGGAAGATACGGCTTGGTCGAATCTTCCGCCCCGCTGGGGCTCGCCGGTCCACACTCGCTCCAACCCCACGGCTCACGCCGTGGGCTATGTTCTTACGCCCCTTACGGGGCTTCGCCATTCCCCGGAATTCGGTGAAGAACCAAACTTGTTCGGCCAAGCTGTAGTCTTCTTCTGGGCGATCCTTGTCCGTGCCACAGCCACCGATACACTGTGGTTATGAGTGGTGAAACGGTTCCGACAGATGACGGCGCGTTTTCGATCGTTTTGGATCGGTCGGCACTTTCGCTTGCTACGTTGGATGGAGCGTATGGGCGACCGCTACGGATCACGGTGCCCGACGAGGCGTGGGAGCGGGTCCGGGCGGCCCGGGAGGCCGTTGAGCGACAGTTGGCCAGCGGCGAGACCGTCTATGGGGTGAATACGGGGTTCGGGAAGCTGTGCGACACGCGAATCTCCGACGAGCAGCTTACGCGGTTGCAGACCAACCTGCTGGTGTCACACGCGGTGGGCGTGGGGCCGCCGATCCCGGATGCGCTGGTGCGGTGGATGATGCTGTTGAAGGTTCACTCGCTGCTGGCCGGCGCGAGCGGGGTGCAGCCGGCGTGTGTACGTTGTCTTGTGGACATGCTGAACCATGACGTGTTGCCGGTCGTGCCGACGCGGGGATCGTTGGGCGCGAGTGGGGACCTGGCGCCGCTGGCACACATGGTGTTGCCGTTGATCGGTCGGGGCGAGGTGCGCGCGGGACGCGGTGACGTGCAACCCGCGGCGGAGGCGTTTTCGTCGTTGGGGATCGAGACGGTGCACCTGGGGGCGAAGGACGGGCTGGCGCTGATCAACGGCACGCAGATGATGCTGGCATACGCGCTGGGGATCGCCGTGCGCGCATGGCGATTGGCAAAACAGGCGGACATCGTGGCGTCAATGTCGTTGGAGGCGATCCGTGGGAGCGTTCGGCCGTTTGACGACGGGCTGCTGGCGCTACGGCCGCATCGCGGGGCGCTGGACGTGGGGGCGAACGTTCGGCGGTTGATGGCGGGGAGTGAAATCCTGGCGTCACACGCGGGATGCGGGAAGGTGCAGGATCCGTACAGCCTGCGGTGCGTGCCGCAGGTTCACGGGGCGTGCCGGGATGCGCTGCGTCACGCGACTGATACGGCAATGGTCGAACTGTCGTCGGTGACGGACAATCCGGTGCTGGTGGACGGGGCGTTGATCAGCGGCGGGAATTTTCATGGCGAGCCGCTCGCGCTGACGTTGGACTACCTGGCGCTTGCGCTGGCGGAGTGGGCGTCGATCTCGGAGCGGCGGACCTATCTGTTGTTGTCGGGTCCCGACGGCCTGCCGGCCTTGTTGATGCGAGACACGGGCCTGAACAGCGGGTTCATGATTCCGCAATACACGGCGGCGGCCTTGGTGAACGAGTGCAAAGTGCTGGGGTCGCCGGCGAGCGTCGATTCGATCCCGACGAGCCTGGGACAGGAGGACCACGTCAGCATGGGCGCGCAGAGCGCGTTGAAATGCTTGCAGGTATTGGAGAACGCCGAGACGGTGCTGGCAATCGAGATGCTGTGCGCGGCACAGGCGCTGGATCATCGGCTGCCCGCTCGGCCGGGGGTGGGACCGCGTGTGGCGTGGGAGGCGATTCGGCGGGAAATCCCCTACGCGGAAGAAGATCGAGCATTCGGGCAGGACATCGCGCGGGCGCTGTCAATGGTGCGTCAGCAGGTCATACTGTCGGCGGTTGAAGATATCGCTGGGGCGTTGGCGTAACCAATTCATCTATGGGGGGACATCGCTCGATAAGATACTAGTGGGCGGAGATACTGCGGCACAAGCCTCGCCTCGTTATCGGACGCCCCGATGGGTGGCGGTGTGGCGTTGGAGAGTGCGACGCCGATCGCGCGTACCGTTTTTCTTTGCGAGGATGACCGTTGGGCAAGACGACGATGATACGGGTTCGACCGACCACGCACAACGTCAAGGCGTTGTGGGGTCGGATCAAGCAGGGACAATTCAAGAACAGAAACGGCGTTCCGAGGTTCCAGGTGGTGAAGGATATCGAAGACCCTGACATCCTGTACATCACATGGCTCTACGACAGGATGTCGATGGTCCGTTGCGTCATCGACGATCTGCCGGCCTACCTGCCGGACGAACCGGGGGACTTGGTCGAGCGGGTGTTGAAGCGAATTGCCCGTCGCGATCTTCGCCCGCCGAGTGTGAACATCAGCGAGATCGACGCGGCGATCGATCCCGTTCAGCGTTATGTACGTGAGGCGGAGGGCATCTTCGTGGACAAGCTTGCCGTGGCGGGGTTGGATGCGGAGACGGAGGCAATGGTGGCCGGGGCATTTCACGAGACGCTTCAGGTAATGGTGGGGCAGAAGATGTTCAAGGGAACGTGAAAGCCGAAAACCGAAAGTCGAAAACCGAAAGTTGAAAGTCGAAAGTCGAAAGCCGAAATAGCCGGACGGCGAGACGCTGGTGTGGAGGATCTGGGGGGGGGTGCGGCGGTTCAGGGATTATTCGGCGAATAGGGCTTCTACGAAGGTCTCGGGGTCGAAGGGTTCGATGTCGTCGATTTGTTCGCCGAGGCCGACGAACTTCACGGGAACATCCAGTTGGTCGCGAATGCCGACGATGATGCCACCTTTGGCGGAGCCGTCGAGCTTGGCGAGGATGATGCCGCTGACGGTGACGTGCTCGCTGAAGCTGCGTGCCTGTGTGATGGCGTTTTGCCCGCTCGTGGCATCGAGGACGAGCAGCACTTCGTGGGGAGCGCCGGGGATCTTCTTCTCGACCACGCGCTGAATCTTGTTCAACTCGCGCATCAGGTTGTCCTGCGTGTGGAGTCGGCCGGCCGTGTCGACGAGCAGGATGTCGGCCTTTCTGGCGACGGCGGCCTCGCAGGCGTCATAGGCGACGGCGCCGGGGTCCGCCCCCTGGTCGTGCTTGATGATGTCGACGCCGCAGCGCCGGGACCATTCAGTGAGCTGAAGGACGGCGGCCGCGCGGTAGGTGTCGCAGGCGGCGAGGGCGACCTTCTTGCCCTGTTTCTTGAGATAGTTGGCGAGCTTGGCGACGCTGGTGGTCTTGCCGGAGCCGTTAATGCCGGCGACGAGGATGACGGTGGGGCCTGTGTCGGCCTTCGCGAGGTCGCGGTGCGCCGGCGGCCATTGGGCGACGATGTGCTGTTTCAGGTGGGTGATGATGTCCTGCGATTCTGCGATGTCGCCCGCCTTCCAGGCAGTGCGAACGGCGTCGACGAGCCTGTCGGCGGTGGCGGGCCCGAAGTCATCCTGGATCATCGTGTCGTACACGTCGTCGAGCAGGTCTTCGTCGATCTTGCGGCCGAAGGGCAGGACGGTCTTGAAGCTACTGACGACCTTGTCTCGGGTCTTGCCGAGGGCGCTTTTCAGTTTGTCAAAAAGACCCATGAGGGGCTCCGCCGGAAGGATGAAGGATGAAAGGTGAAGGATGAAAGCCCTGCAATCGAGGAGGTCCTTGAAGGCCGACGTATCTTTGCGCGAACGCTATGACTCCGGTCCGATGACTTGGTGTGGTTGCCTGTCCTTTTTCATCCTTCATGCTTCCTCCTTGGTCGCATTCAGTCCTTCATCTTTCATCCTTTTCCTGATCGCGTCGAGGATGCCGTTGATGAAGGCGGGGGAGTCGGCGGTTCCAAAAGCCTTGCCGATCTCGATGGCCTCGTTGATGACGATGCGATGGGGAACATCCGGCTTGTGCCGCAGTTCGCAAAGGGCGGCGCGAATGATGTTTCGGTCCACGGGGGCCATTCGACTGAGATCCCAATGTTCGGCGACGTCCTGGATGGCTTGGTCGAGCGATTCACGTTCCTCCCAGGCATGGCGTGCGAGGTCTTGGGCATATTGCCGGATGGTGGGGTCGGAGGTTTCTTCCGCGATGAAGTCGTCGAGTTGGGGAATGAACTCGTCGGCCATGACGTCGAGTTGGCAAAAGATTTGCATGGCGATGATGCGTGCTTGGCGGCGGTCGGTCATAGTGTCGTCATTCGAGCGGGGCGGACAGTTTTTACGTGGCGCCGGGGATGAGCGGGCCGTGGCCCGCGATGGGTCGTGTGTCACTTCGAGGGCTTCTGTTTGGGGCCGATCTCCCGGAGGAGATTGACCATTTCGATGGCGCTCATGGCGGCGTCGGCGCCCTTGTTTCCGGCCTTGGTGCCGGCTCGTTCGACGGCTTGTTCGGTGGTTTCGGTGGTGAGTAGGCCGAAGCCGATGGGCGTGCCGGTATCGAGGGCGACCTGGGCGAGGCCTTTTGTCGCTTCGTTGGCGACATAGACGTGGTGGCTGGTCTGGCCGCGGATGACGCAGCCCAGACAGATCACGGCGTCGTACCGTCCGGATGTGGCGAGTGTCTTGGCGGCCAATGGGAGTTCCCAGGAGCCGGGCACCCAGATTTCGTGGAGGTCGCCTTCGGCCGCGTTGTGGCGGACCAGGGCGTCACGGGCACCGTTGAGGAGCCGTGAGGTGATGAATTCGTTGAAACGGCTGACAACGATGGCGAACCGTAGGCCCTTGGCGTCGAGTTTTGCGGAGGTTGTGTTTGTCATAGTTGGCACAGTCTAGCTCGAAATCCGGTGGATTTCAATCGCTCAACCGCGGTGGCGGGGTTGTGGGCAGGGCAATCGCATGTTCTGGATCAGAGCCGCGACCGTGAGGGAGCGGTACCGCCCAGAATCGCGCCAACCCCTCCCTCACGGTCGGGGCTCTGATCGTACGCGTCTTGTTCCAGCATTGGCTCGAACATGCGATTGCCCTGGGGTTGTGGGGGCGTTCGGGCATTCCTATCATTGATTCAGGTCAATCTTGTGAGCCCCTGGACCGGTCGTCTTGGCGCGGGGATCGAGTACGATCTTAGGAACGCACCCCCCGACCAAAGTCGGGGGCTCTTGCCGGTGTGATCATGTTCTATCAGCCGCAGGACATCGAGGAGGCGTTGGCGATCCGAGCCGAGCTGGCGGCGGCCGTGATGCCCGTGTGCGGTGGCACCGACATAGTGGTGGCGTTGAATCGTACGGGCGTCGGGGCGGAGCACTTCCTGGACTTGTCGCACGTTGCCGGCTACTCGGATGTCCGGGCTGAGGGCAACGGCTGGTGGCTGGGCGGCGGAGCCACGTTCGATCGGATCGCCACGGCGTTATCGGACGACGAGAATGGCGGGGTCCGCATGTTGTCCGATGCGGCGATGTCGATCGGGGGGCCGGCGATTCGGAATCGTGGGACGATTGCCGGGAACCTGGGGACGGCATCACCGGCCGGTGATGCGTGTGTGGCCCTGTTGGCGGTGGATGCCGGAGTCGAGTTGGGTCATGCCACGCGGGGACGGCGCGTGGTTCCGATCGTGGAGTATTTCACGGGCTTTCGCGAGACAGCCTTGTCAGCGGATGAACTGATCACAGGCGTACGCATTCCCAGCGGTTGGCGGACCGGCTGGCAGAAGATCGGCAAACGTGGTGCGACGAATATCAGCGTGGTTTGCTGCGGTGTCGGCCTGTCGCCTGGCGGGCACGTGCGGATCGCGTTTGGGAGTGTGGCGCCGACGGTCATGCGCGCGAGGGAGGCGGAGGGAATGATCGAGGATTGTCTGGCCGGCGTCGCGCGCGACGCTGCTAAGCAAGGTGGGGGAGGATCGACCGCATTGCCCGAGGACGTGATCGAAGCGGTGGGAGCGTCGGCGATGAAAGCCGTCTCGCCTATCGACGACCACCGGGCGTCGGCGACGTATCGACGTGCGATGTGCGGGGTGCTGGTACGGCGACTGCTGCGGGAATGGTGATGCGTCAGAAAGCTGAAAGCCGAAATGCGAAAGCCGAAAGCCGAAATGGGAAATGCTGAAAAATGTTGAGACCTGGAATGTGGGGGCGGTGATGTGATGGGCTGGTTGCTGAAGTGTACGGTCAATGGGAATCCTGTCGAGATCGAGGTTGCGCAGGATGAGACCTTGCTGACGGTGCTACGCGATCGGCTCGGGCTGACCGGGACAAAAGGCTCGTGCCTAGAAGGCGAATGCGGTTCCTGTACGGTGATTGTGGATGGACGGGCCGTGAATAGTTGCCTGGTGCTGGCGGCGCAGGTGCAGGGCTCTCAGGTCGAGACGATCGAAGGATTGGAGAAGGGCGACACGCTGCACAGGTTGCAGGAGGCGTTTCTTACTACCGGTGCGGTGCAGTGCGGGTACTGCACGCCGGGACTGATCATGGCCGCGAAGGCGATGCTCGATGCGAATCCAAGCCCGACGGACGAGGAGATCCTCGCCGGGCTGGAGGGCAACATCTGCCGCTGTACCGGGTACTCGGCGATTCGCGAGGCGATGCGGGTGGCGCTGCAAGAAGGGGCTCGAGAATGAAGGATCGAACGGCGCTAAACGGCAAGCCCCGCTTTCGCGGTTCGCGTTCTCGAGACGATGTGGCCACCGAGCTTCCAGATGTACCGGCGTTGAGGCATGGTTGAATCAATGATGCGCGACACGGATTCGGATTCTGAGGCGTCGGTGGCTGCTTCACCTACGCCGTTTCAAGAGACGCTGCACGGTCCTGTGGGCCGGAGTGAGCGGCGGGTGGACGGCGTCGAGAAGGTTACGGGCGCGGCGTTGTACGGGGCAGATCTGTTCTTCGATCGGGCGGACTTGTTTGTGTCGGTCGTTCGATCCGAGGAGGCGCATGCGCGCGTCATGGTGATCGACCCGTCGGCTGCGCTGAAGGTGCCCGGCGTCGCGGCGGTCTATACGGCGGCCGATGCGCCGGGGACAAATCGGCAAGGCCTGATCCACCGGGATCATCCGGTGTTGGCGGAAGACAAGGTACTGTATCGGGGGGATGCGGTGGCGATGGCCGTGGGGGAGACCGAGCGGGCGGCTCGGCTGGGGCGGGATGCGGTCCGGGTCGAGTACGATCCGCTGCCGGTCGTCGGGGGCATCGACGCTGCGCTGGCGAAGAACGCGCCTCGATTGCATGCGGACGGGAACATTATGGGGGGCAAACGGATTCGCAAGGGTGACGCGGACGCGGCGCTTGCCGGGAAGTTGGCGGACGCGCCTTGCGACGTGATCGTGAGCGAGACGTTCGAGACGCAGACCGTGGACCACGCGTTCCTGGATTTGGAGGCGGGGATCGCGGTTTGGGACGGGCAGCTCCTGACGATCCACGCATCGGGCCAGTGGGCGCACGAGGAGGCTCGGCTGGTCGCGTTGGCGTTGGGGCTGCCGGTGGAGGCGGTGCGGATCATCACGCCGGTGACGGGCGGGGCGTTTGGCGGGCGCGAGGATTTGAGCATCCAGGTCTATCTCGGGATGGCGGCGCTCTTGCATCCGGGCAAGACGATCGCCATGCGCTACAGCCGTGAGGAGTCGATGCGGGCGCGGCACAAGCGACATGCGTTGCGAGTCCATTGCACGTTCGGGGCACGGCGTGACGGTACGCTGTCGGCGGTGAAGATGACGGTGTATTCCGACGAGGGGGCCTATGCATCGACGGGGCCGGCGGTAATGCGGAAGGCGGCGAGCCATGCGACGGGACCGTTTCGCGTGCCGCACGTGTCAGTGGACGTGTTCGGCGTATTCACGAACAACAACCCGACGGGAGCCATGCGCGGGTTCGGGGCGTGCC
>JAUVGW010000150.1 GCA_030593565.1 Phycisphaerae bacterium
ACCCCCCGACCAAGGTCGAGGGCTCTTGGACGCATATATCGCTGTCATATTCGTGCGGGTTGTACTACTTGAAGCAGTGACACACGGCCGCAGTAACCTGACGCCGGCAGACGGGCGGAACGCATGGTCGAAAAACACTACTGGTTCATGATCATGTTTGGCTTCGGGTGCCTGATCGGGCTCGTGACGCTCGTGTATGTGGTGCGCCGGGCGTTCCGCCGTGAGGCCGGGGAGATCGGAGGGTGGGAGCTTGGCGGCGCCGGCACGCGGATCGCGGCGGTGACGCGGACGACGTTGGCGGAAGGACTGCGGGCGAAGGTAGCGTCCGGCTTCGCCTTGCTGATCCTGGTCAGCATTCCGATCTTCTGGCTGACGGCGGACGGAGACGGCACGATCAAGGGCCAGGTTCAGATGTTCATGTCCTACGCCCTTGGCTTTACGGGTTTCTTGCTTGCGCTATTGACGATTCTGTTCTCGTGTCGGTCGTTGTCGATCGAGGTCGCGAGTCGGCAGATTTACTCGATTGCTTCAAAACCGATTCCTCGATGGCAAATCCTGGCGGGCAAGTGGTTCGGAGTCATGTGTCTGAACGTCTTCCTGCTGGCGTTGGCCTGCGGGGCGACGTACGTCGGGACGCGGGCCATCGTTTCGCGATTCAAGCAAGACTTGGCGCACGAACTCGAATTGCGCGGCGGGCTTACGCCGGCCCAGGCGGCGAATGCGGTGGCGGTGCTCGACAGCGTCAAGGGGATCGGCAAACACGGCGCGGAAAGCCCGATCGTGTATGCGATGGCCGACGCCCTCGGGCAGCCGCAAAACCAAGTCGTGGAGACGCTGTTGCGTCTGTCGGAGCCAACGCGTGTGAACCTGCGACGGTTCGACGAACTCAGGCGGCAGGTGCTCGTGTCGCGGGCGTCGGTGAGTCCGAAGCCCCCCGACCTGACCGAGATGGTGGACGAACGTTACGAAGCCTTGAAAGAAGAAGACCGACTGCCGGATGGGATGACGACGGGCGAGATTCGCAAGCAAATCAAGGCCGACTTGATGGGGGACTACTGCACGATACCGCCCGGGGGTTTTCGCCAACCGTGGCGATTGCAGGGTCCCGTCCCTGAGCAGGGTAGCGATTACATCATGAGCCTGCGATTCAAGGTCCACGTGGGCGGTCAATTGCCGGCCGTCCGACTGCCGAATGGACTGACACTGGAAGACGACAAGCTGCTGTGCATGTGGATCATCGGCGATCCGACGACGCCGGACTTCTATGAGGTACGGGAGCTATTTCCGGTTCGGTCGTACGAGGAATTCGAGATACCCGTCAGTTGTGTGGAGGAGGATGGAACGGTGTCGGTGATGTTCGGCAACATCGACCCGCGTCGCGTGGATGCCGTGTTCGACCTGCCGAGCGGTCTGGAGGTGCGATACGGTGTCGGGTCGTTTGAGTCCAACATCTTTCAGGCCTTTCTCGCGATTCTGATTCCGCTGACGTGCCTGGCGTCGTTCGGCGTGTGTGCGTCGACCTTTTTGAGCTTTCCCGTCGGCACATTGATCGTGATGGCGCTCTGGGCGATCACGAGTTCGATGGGTTTCTTGCAGGAGGCGCTGGCGGTGACCAGCGAGTATGCCCCACCGGACTATTCGGAGTTTCTGTTTGTCTTACGGCGTTGGATCGTGGATGCGATTGGCTGGGCATTGGCGATCGGCGATTGTAATCCGGTCGATCAACTCCGGGAGGGCCGGGCCATCGGATGGATGACGTTATGGGCGAATTTCTGGAAGTTCACGCTGCTCAAAGGTGGGGCGGTGATGTTCGTCGGCGTGCTGGTCTTCCGGCGACGGGAGTTGGCATCGGTCATCGTGTGATGTGGGGATAGGGGACCAGGGGACCGAGGGATCGAGGGATTGGGAGGCCTGGGGTTTGGGTACCGGGCCGGGGACGGCCCGGCTCGCTGGGGATCAAGGGAATAGGGCACGCGAAATGGCGATGCATCCTTCGACACGAAAATGGGTGTTTGCCCTGGCGGCGCTGGGGCTGTTGTGCGCGGCTTCGTCACGGGTGGCGCCGTTGGATGTACAGCGTGAATCGCACAAACTCGTGCTGCCGCCGCTGCCCGAAGGCATCGCCCAGCCTTCCATGTTGTTGCGGCCGCTGCTGGCGGTCGGTCGGGCGCCGGTGGTGGCCTATCTTTGGATGCGTGCGTCAAAGTTGAAGGAAGAAAAGCTGTACTTCGATGCGTATCAGCTTTCACAGATGATCTGCGAACTACAGCCCAGGTTCGCAAGTGTTTGGTCGTTCCAGGCGTGGAACATGGCGTACAACATCTCGGTGACGTTGAAGTCACCGGAGGAACGTTGGCGGTGGGTGCGTAACGGGTACGAACTCCTGCGCGACCAGGGGATTCCGATGAACCCGACCAACACACAGCTATACAAAGAGCTGTCGTGGATGCTGTACCACAAGGTCGCGGACATCATGGACAACGAGCACTGGTACTACAAGCTCCAGTTCGCGCTGCAGATGGAGGACATCCTTGGCCGGCCGCCGGAAGACTATGTCCGCCCCGGCAGGGTTCGGGGGGATTTTTACCGCAACTACAACTACCAAGTGTTGGCGGTCGCGCCGCAGAATGTCGAGGAGCTTCTCGCGGTACCCGATGTGGAGCGGTTGAGCGAGACGATCGCGGGACTCGAAGCCTCGCAGGCCCAGCGACAGGAGGAGGACCCGCAGGTGCGCGAGGCGATCGAGGCGCTCGAGTGGCTTCGGGATGCGGGCGAGCAAGGTGTGTCGCCGGTGCGAGGATTCGTCGAGCGGCTCAGGGAATTTGGATTCGATGCGGCGGAGGAGGGCGTCTACCTCGGCTTGCTCGCGTCGTTGAGGGACGGTGCCGTGCAGCTCGTCGGCGTCGAGCCCGGACATTACGAGACGAGGCTGCACGAACTGAAGGCACTGATGTCCGACAAGGCCACGCAGAACGCCCGGCTGGCGATCGAGCGGTATTGGCGGGCTGATCGGCTGAGACACGAGGTCAAACTGGATCCCGAGCGTCTCGTGCGGCTTCACGAAGCGTTCGGCATGATCTTCGACTACCGTCTCGCCGAGGCCCATGCGGTCTATTGGACCAGCTTGGGGATTGAGAAGGGCGTGGATCGACAACGGGCGATCGACGTTCATCGGCTGAACACGCAACGCATCGTGGCCTATGCGGTCCAGAGGATGTTCCACCGCGGCCGCCTGGCGATGAGCCGGAATTCGGAGATGGGCGAGCCGCCGCTGCTTTCGCCGGACGTGCGCGCGATTCCGGTCCTGTTCGACACGTTCATCGAAAGATCCAAGGAGTACTTGCCGTTCGAAAAACAGCAGACCCCGGTCTCGACGAATTTTATCACGGGGTTCATTGGTTTTGTGAGGCGGGCGATCCTCCGATACCACGAGGCCGGCATGCAGGACGAGGCTCAGGAGTTGTTCGACTTTCTCAGGGAGAATTACCCGGATCCGATGTACCTGGCGGGGCTGGACGGGTTTCTCGTGGCGCAGTTCTTGTATGATCGCGATACGGATGACATGCCTCGCACGTTGGCGAGAATCGATGCACTGGTAGGGCGAGCCCTGCGTCTCTACGCCTACGACGAAGACGATGATGCCGTGCGATGTCTGGCACGGGGCAAACAGATCTACGATTACTACCAGGCAAACATCATTTCCGACAGGTTGGAGATTCCGTTGACATACGGCGAGATCGTCGAGCGCCTGACACATCGGTTCGGCGGCACGATGTACCGTGAGACTTACGAGCGCGTTTGTGCAAAGCTCGGTGTCGAGCCGCTTCCCGTCAAGGGCGAAACGACAGGATCGCCGGGCGAGTGATCGTCTTGCCGATTCAACGCGCGGTCGTTGGGGGCGACGCTACATTCGATGTCGTAGCCCGCCGGGGGTGTCACCCACTCAGCCTGACGCCCTTCTTCTCCCGGATGTTGACTTGGAGCGTTTGCGACGTAGGCTGGCGGCTGTGAGACGATGCAACGAACGCTTGTCGCGTGGGCGATCATGACTCCGCAACCTCGGCAACACGGCCCGGAGCCTCCGGCAGAGACGCTCGGTGGGCGAATCCGCGCCATCCGCCGCGAGCGTGGTCTGACACAAGTCGAGTTGGCCGCGAGTGCGAACGTCAACCAGGGCTACCTGTCCTCGATCGAACGCGACGACCGCAGGCCCCGGGCGGACACGATTCGCGCCATTGCCGTCGCGCTCGGCGTGCCCGAGGGCGTCCTGCTTGGCTCAGGCGAGGGCCACGATGCACCCCAGGTCCTTGACACGCGAGAACTCCCGTTGTTCGGAGCGATCCCGAACGGCCCCCCGTCGGACTCGCAGGAACAGCTCGAGATGTTCCCGGTCCTGCGGCACATGTGGCATCCTGATCGCTACTGTCTCCGGTGCGAATTCGACTCGATGGAGCCCACGCTCAAGCGCGGGGACATTGTCCTGGTTGACTACCGGCCAGGGGTGGATCCCGAGTTCGTGCAGGGAAAAATCTGCGCATGTCTGATCGACGGCCGACCGACCCTCAAGCGGGTCAGCGTCGAGCAGCACGGCGGGCGGAAACTGTTCATCCTCCGAGGCGATAATCCGAACACGCCTCCCATGATTATTGACGAGACCATGGAATTCACAGTCCAGGGCGTAGCCGTATGTCTCGTCAGCAGAGAGCTTTAGGTGGATTCTCCCGTCTTCTTTCCCACCCCCAAAATAAATATTGCCCGCGTATTGACAGTCAGCAATATGTGGCGTATATTGTGAATGGTCGGGTAATGTTAGGGTATTCGGGAGGTGAACCATGCAGTGCGATCAACAGAAAAATCGCGATCTGAAGCTTTCGGTAATTCGAGAACCGGCGTACACACCGATGACGCCCAGAAAGCGGAACGTCTGCTGGGATTTCGGTATCCCGGCACGGGAGAAACCGTTTTCAATTGTCGAAGATTTGCGCATCGATCTTCGGCCAGGCGGAATCGTGATGCTCGCGGGACCGTCGGGCGGGGGGAAGACGTCGGTGCTTCACGCCATCGCCGAACATGCCGATCGCGTCATCTGGGTCGGGCGGGGCAGATTCCCGTCGCGACGACCGGTGGTGGACGCCGTCGCCCCACGCAAGCCGCTGGCGACGGTCCTCGAGATCCTGACGGCATGTGGGCTGGGTGAACCGCGCCTGTGGGTGCGGCGTTTCGACGAGCTGTCTGACGGCGAGCAGTTTCGAGCCCGGCTCGCCCGGGCTGTCGGCCAATCGCTCGGCGGTTCCACGAGGCATCCGATTCTGTGCGACGAGTTCACGGCCATTCTGCACCGCCGCGCCGCCAAGGCCGTTGCGTACAACCTCCGCAAGCTGGTTTCCCGCTATCGGCTGACCTTGGTGGTCGCGACCACGCATGACGATATCGTTCCTGACCTTCAACCGGACAAGCTGGTCCGGCTCGGCAGCGGGGAACCGGAGATCGTCGATCGGTCGTCCCGAGAAGGAGCGATGTCGCTGCGACGTCGGGCGACGATTGTGCGGGGTTCTGTCGCGGACTATCGCATCTTCGGCCCGATGCACTACAGGCATCGCGACGGCCTAGGATTCGTCGACAAGGTCTTCATCCTGAAGGAATCGCCTCAAGGCGAACCGATCGGCATCCTCGTCTTCGCCCATGCGCCGTTGGAACTCTCGCTGCGAAATCGCAGTACGGAACGCCGATTCGTGCGTAACCCGCGTCGGCTGAATCGGGAGCTGCGCATTCTGCGGCGATTGGTCATGCATCCGGACGTTCGAGGTTGCGGCCTGGGCCATTGGTTTGTGGAGAAGACGTTGCCGCTCGTCGGCGTGCGGTTCGTCGAATGCCTGGCGGCGATGGGCGCCGTCAATCCCGTCTTCGAGAAGGCGGGTATGCGCCGAGTCGGCCGATGCCCTTTACCACGCGGGAGAATGGCCTTGCTCGAGCGGATGCGGAAGTGGCACATCGACCCCTTTTCGCCCGGCTTCCCACGTCAGATCGCTCGGTATCCGCGCGTTCGCACGCTGGTCGAACAGACGATTCAGGATTGGGCGAGGGTCTCGCAGGGTGGCCACAAGTATCGCGCCGAGGGCCGACCTACCGAGGCGTTGGCTTCCACGTTCCGGCAGATCATCGGTGAGCCGCCGCTTTACTACCTTTGGGATCGGCGGGGTGTCTATCCGCGGGCCGACGGGCCGGCGTCCGATCTTGTCGATCACGATCCGACGCAACGGCGGCGGGACAGGCACGAGCCCGACACGGCCGGGACGCGGACCTCGCGTTCCGCGAAGCTTCGTTCCCCCGACGGTCCCGGTCCGCGGCGCGGCGCGTAAGGAGGCCTGCAAAAACAAGCTACGCACACTCCCTGCGAGATAGTCAGGTAGGTCAGGTCAGCAGACGCGGCACACGGGCTCGTAACGTGAATACGAATTGTCGAGTCTGCGGACCCGACCTACTAGAGCATTTCACTTAATGGTGTAGCGTCCGACGCCCCTGTCGGACGTTGAATACCAACGGTTTTCGACGGCCGACAGGGGCGTCGGCCGCTACAGACAAATGTGAACTGCTATAGGACGTGAATCGACCGTGCGGCATGGACCGATCCGGCAGTGTGTGATAGGATGCCTGCGACCGGCGGCGTGTGGGTCCGAGTAGGATGCCGATCGGACGTAAGATTCGCTATGTCAGTGTTTTTGGTGTCGCCGCCCTTGACACTTTCCGGGCGATCTTGCTACGGTTGATTGAGTGGAAACCGGCTTGGCCGGCCATTCCCCAGTCCGGGCATCACGTCCCGGCAGGATGGAGGGAGCATCACCGGAAGCTCGCGTGGCGACCGGCACACGAGCGGGGGGTTTTGGTCATCAGCATGCGTCGACAATCGCTTCAAGCGGCAGTCCTTGTGTTCTTAGTTGTAGCAGTGACCTCGTCGGTCTCCGCACAGGATCGTCTTGCCCAAATCGCGAGCAAGAAGACGATCAGCGACCGAGACCGCGCGGTGATCGCGGGCGAGGTCGCTGAACGCGTCGGCCGCTTGGTGGACGCCGGCCGGAACTCGGACCGGCGCGCGTCCGCTCGCGACAGGCTGCTCGCCACGCCCCGCATGAAGGACGCTACGACTGCCTTTCGCAATGCCTATGCCGATGCCTGCGGCGATGAACTGGCGCGGGTGACGACGAACGATCTTCGCGAGATCGCTTGGGAGGCCGTCCACGTTCTGGAGGAACTCGATAACGCTGGAACGGCAGAAGCCCTCGCCACTGCGCTCAAGTCGTCTCACGCCGACATCCGCTATCGGGCGGCCGCCGGGCTGAAATCCCTGCACAAGAAACTCGAAAAAAACGCTGCTGTCTGCCGCAAAATCCTGCGAGCCCTCGGCGCGGCGGGCGCCAAGGAGAAGCAGGAGGTCGTGCTTCCGATGATTTACAGGGCCGTCGATTTCGCCTCCAGCAAAAGCGGCGGTAACTTGGCCAACGACAGCGCCAAAGCGCTCAACAAGATCTTCGAGGCCAGGCTAAAGGAACAAGCAGCCGCTAAGCGGAGCGGCGGGGCTCACCGGTTTGGGTGTCGGGCGGCACGCAAATGCTATGCCGCCGCCAGCAGTGAACAGCAGAAACTTCTGATGCGGCACATGGCCGGTTTCCTGACGAACGCCGTGAACCGATACTTCGATGCGGACACCGTTGAGGGCCATCGGCCGACGGTCGCGACGATGATCACGAACATCGAAGACGTGGTCCGGGCGATGGTCAAGGCGTCACGAGAACGGCCACCGGGCGGTCGGATCAGCGAGGCAATCAAGGGCGCAGGCAGTCTGGCCGACAAGGAGCGTGCCGCGCGTGCCGCGATGGGCGACCTGACGCGCGTCCTCGCGCGGGATCCCTGGAACCTTCCCTAAGACGGCTTCCCATTCCAAATGATCAGCGTTCTGGATCGTACAGCCATCAAGGTCCGTGGCAGTTTCGACGACCAGTGCCTGTTTAGCCGCGACCCAGTGAACGCGCAGATGTCTTTGTGGCACCGCCGTCTCGGCGGTGGGGACACAGGCTTTGGCGCCTGTGCCACAGTTCTGAGATAGATTCTTAATGGTGTAGCGTCCGACCCCCGTGTCGGACGTTGAATACCAACGGTTTTCGACGGCCGACAGGGGCGTCGGCCGCTACAGACAAACGTGAAATGCTATAAACGACGGAATTGGTTGATTTCGGCTGCGGGGGGCCGCCGTGGCGTTGACCCTCATGGGCCGCCCAAACTGTCACGGACCAAACATTTCCCGGACAGGGGGGCAGGCATGTACAGCCCTGACCCGAGTCGCTAGAATCTCCGGACTTTCGGGCCGATCGGCGGCCGGAATCGCGCGTGAGGAGATGGAGAGCTCTCCGTTCCGGTTCAATGGGGATGCGGCTGGGGGAACATCGTCCGGATGCCCTGGTGCGGCCTTCGCCGTGCTGGTCAGTAACGATTCGTTCCGCCTCACCCGTGACACATGAGGAGTCATGGCAACGCCGAAACCTCCCAATACGAAATCGCCGTTTACGGCGGCGAGGGTTCTATCCACAGGCCTGCTCGTGGTGTTCTGCGGCACGTTGCGTGCTGAGAATCCCTTGACCCTGATCCCGGCCGACGTCGCGATGGTCGTCTCGTTCAGAAATCTGAACGACGGAGCCGCCAAACTGGATGATTTCATCAGGTCCTTCGATAAGCATCATGAAGGCGTCGACCTTGACGAGGTTCAGCGTGGCTTCAACCTGCCGGACGGTGTTGTGGACACGTCGGCGCCCACTTTCCTGATACTGACGCGGCCCCCATTGATCGAATCCTCTTTCGTCCTGGCGTTCACGCCGCGCGATGTCGGGGCGTTTTCCCGGCGAGTGGACGGGCAGGACGACAAGGTCATACGCTGTGAAGAGGCGGAGGGGCGATACTACTTGATGATGCGGGGCGACATCGCCTTCGTCGCGCTGAAATCGACAACTATCCGCCTGATGCGGCATGTTCGCCCCGGGAAATCACTCGCCGCGACGCTGGACGACGAGCAGAAGAAGTTGTTCGCATCGAACGATGTGGTCATTCACATCCCGTTGGAGGAGTGGCGCGACCGGATTCAGCCCATTCTTTTCCTCACGACCAACATGATCCGGCTGAGCCTCACGGCTGCAAATTCCGATCCCAAAATGATTGACGGCGCAATCGCCGTCATCGATTGGTTTACTAAAGGCTTCAAGAGCATGGTCGAGCAGATGCAGGCCGTCACATTGGCTCTGCACTTCGACGGCGAGACCTTCCATCTGACGCACCACCATGTTTTTGACCGCGGCCGATCCGTATCGGACTATCTGGCGAAGGTGCGCCGATCGAACCTCGAACTGTGGCCGAAGCTGCCTGATCGCCCGTTCCTCATGCTCGGCATGACGGATTGGCGATGCCCCGTCGACATGTCTATCAACGTGCGGTTGAACAGGTACATCCTCGGCAATAAGGCCGTTGCAGGGAGGCTCTCGGCGAAGCAGCGCCGATCGTTTTTGGACGCGGTGGTCGCCTCGTACGGCCGGATGCGAGGCACCGATTTCATGCTGACCTGCCCGAAAGGCAAAGTCCTTCCGTTCCAGGCATACGGCACATATGTCATGGATGACGCCGAAGGGGGCATCCGCGACCTGGTCACCCTGGACGAGTACGCAGGCGAGGTCTTGTCCGGCGTCATGGGCGGGATCCACCGTGGAAAATCCAGGGAACGCCAACGCAGCGGTCGGCGATTCTTCGAGACGGAACTCGATCTCGATCAGTTGAGCCCGCGCATCCATAAGCAGACGGCGGTTCTTTACGGAAAGAACGTCCGTCTTCAACAGGCGGTTGCGGACGAGCGCCACGTTGTCTTCTGCCTGGCCGAGCCTCCGGTCGGCGTCCACGAGTTGTTTGAGGACCGGCCGGGAAGGCGGCTCATCGGTGATAACCCGCTCGTCAAGCGAATCGTGAGCCGCTTGCCGCGAGACGCCAACGCGATCTTCATCCTTGACCTGGGCAGATGTCTGGGGATGGTTGTCGGACTTCGTGACGGCGTCACCGGATTGGGCCTGCAAACGTCGGCGTTCGACGATCTGACCCAGATGACGTATACCGAACCGCCGGGGCCGTACCTGGGTTGGGCAGGCGTCGTGGGACCGACATCGTTCACCGGGCAGTGGGCGATGGACGCCGGAGACCTCGTGCGGACCGTCGGGCAGATCAAGGCCTTCACCGATGGAACGCCCTGAAGTCTAGTTCGCCACGCTCAGGGCGTGTCTGAGAAGTCGTGCTTCATCTTGTGGCACCGCCGTCTCGGCGGTGGAAACACAGGCGAGATGCCTGTGCCACAGCCTGTGTGCTGGAAGGTGAAAAACTCGTTCGACCGGCTCGACGCCATTGCACTCAAGCCGGTCTCGCGTTGAAATACTGCGTCCCACGATTGGTTGATATCGGGGGCAAAAACTCAAACAGGAGACCCAGAATGTCCTCAAAAAGAAACCTCATTTCGTTGTCGATTTTGTCGGCGGTGTGTATTGCACTCGTCCTGACGCCTGCGGCCCGCGCGGACGGCGCCAAGGACATCTTGAAGCTGGTGCCGGCGGATGCCTGGGGCTTCGGCGTCATCCGCTCGCTCAATACGATCGACGAGCGCGCCACGCTGCTTCGGGATGCGGTAAGCCCCATGATCCCGGCCCCAATCACACCCATGATCCTGATGCCGCTCAATCTCGGCGACACGCTCGACATGACGAGGCCGCTCGGCTTTGTCATGCTCGATTTCGAAAAGTTCGGAGGCGGTGATAACTCGACCGTCGTCCTCGTGCCGGCGAAGGACGCGAAGGCCCTCATGACGAAGCTGTCTCAGGAGGAAGCGGTCGACGGCATTTTCAATTGCATGCTCATGGGCAATCCCGCGTTCGCGGCTATCAAGGGCAATATCGTCGTCCTCGGTTCGAGCAAGGAAGGCGTGACGAAGGTCGCCAACGCCGAGGAGACCCTCGCCAAGGGCTTCGACAAAGGGCGCGTGGCCGCCATGGAGAAAAGCGACCTGTTCTTCACGATCGCGGAGAGTGGCATCGGGGCCATCAATGACATGGTTATGCCGCCCTTGCAGATGGTGATGGCGGCAGTTGATCCCGAGGGCAAACAGGTCGAGATCCTGACCAAGATGCTCAAGGAGGCCGCCGCCGTCGACCTTGCCACGACGTTCGACAAACAAGGGCTCTCGCTGGCCATCCTGTTCTCTGCGAAGAAAGGGACCGATCTCGAGAAGCTCCTCGGCGAGACGAAGAATGCCGAGGACTCCTTGCTCAAGTGCCTTCCGATGGAGAAGTACCTTTTCGCGATGGGCAGCACGTCTCCTTACAGCGAAACCGCCGAGAAGTTCGGCGGCGGCGACGTCACGGCCATGTTCAAGCAGTTGGGCATGGAAGGCATGAACGACGAGGCGATCAAGGTGATCAACGAGGAGACCAAGAAGCTGACCAAGAACCTCACCGCCTGGGCAATGAGCCTCAGCGCTGTGTCGGGAACCGACGGCATGATCGCCTTTACAGCCGTGGCGAAGACGAAGGATGCCAAGGAATACGTCGCCGGCTCCCGCGAGATCTTCCAGAAGCTTCTTGAAGTGTCGGACGACGAGGACCTCGAAACTATCAAGGACAGCGTCGTCATCACACCGGAAGCGGAGACCATCGCCGGCATCAAGGTCGACACCATCATAGTGAAGATCGAGACGCTTGCGGACATGTTGGAGCTTTCGGAGGAGGACCTCGACGGGATCAAAAAGGTCCTCGGCAAGGAAATCGCGATGCGGTTCGGGCCGGTTGACGGAAGGCAGGTCCTGTTCACGTTCGGCGGCGGCAAGCAACAGTTTGAAAAATCGCTCGAGGCAGTGAAGTCTGACGGCAAGGGGCTCTCCGCCGACAGCGGCATCGCCAAGATGTCCAAGCGGCTGCCGAGCCCACGAGCTTCGGAAGTGTACATCGCTGTTGACAACATCGGCCAGTTGATCAAGAACATCGCGAAGGCGCTGGGCGAGGAAGACGAAATCCCGTTCGACGTGCCCACGATTGACGCCCCCCTCGCTATTTCGTCTGCCCGAGTCGGCAGCTTTCAGCAGATTGATATCCTCGTCCCCATGAAGCTCATCACAGCCGTCAAGGATGTCATCGACCAGATGATGACCGTCGAGATGGACGATTTCGATGAAGATGAGGATGACGAAGACGAAATGGATGACGAAGACGACGAAGACGACGAAGAAGAAGACGACGAGGATGACGAGGATGACGAGGATGACGACGACGACGATATCTAACGGACCGCGCCGTCATTCAAGGACAGTGAATCGCGCCCAAGCCCACGGATCGCAATCCGTGGGCTTTCGCGTCGAGAGGCCGCCATCTTCGGTTTTGTGCGCCTCCGCAATTGCCCAGTAGGATGGCCCTCCTCGACGGAGTTGCCTGCATGGCCAAGCTGTACACACGCCGGGGTGACGATGGCTGGACGTCCCTGTTCGACGGGACGCCGGTTCGCAAGGAT
>JAUVGW010000120.1 GCA_030593565.1 Phycisphaerae bacterium
CCGGAATGGATGCTCACGGGTAAACTCCGCCGCCGGCGGCGGCTCCGTGTACCCATGCCACCCCGCAATGGCGCGTGCGATGGCGGCGCCCAATGGGTTTTGTTAGAATGCCTCAGTATCGCCGGCGCTGCCGCGCCGAAGGAATGTTAAGTTGCGCGCGATACTTCGCCACGGTCCGCCGCGCGATCGGGACGCTCGTCTCGCTCAGCTTCTTGACGATTTCGTCGTCCGACATCGGGTCGGACTTGTCTTCCTGGCTGATGATCTCCTTGACCTTCGCCTTGAGACTGTCCCAGCTCACGCTTTTGCCCGACTCGTCCGACGTGCCGCCCGTGAAGAACATCCGCAATGGGTAAATTCCCCGAGGTGCCTGGAGGTACTTTCCGTCGACGGTCCGGCTGATCGTCGACGGATCACACTCGAACTCCTCGGCGAGATCCCGCATCCGCAGGACTTTCAGGTGTTGCGGGCCGTAGTCGAAGAACTCCCGTTGGCGATCGACGACGACCTTGGCGAGTTCCAGCAGCCGCTCACGCCGATAGTGGATCGCGTCGATGATCGCCCCCGCCGCCTCGACGCGGCTTCGGATGAAGTCGCGCACCTTCTTGTCCCCCGTCTTGTCCTCGAGGATGCGCCGGTAGTGTGCGGAAATCCGGAGACGGGGGCTGCTGCCGCGCGTCAGCCGAATCGTGTAGCCATCTCCCTCGTCCGCGTAATCAACCATGATATCGGGAGAGACGCGCGGCACGTCGTTCGGGCGGATAATCAGGCCCGGATGGTGGTTCAGCTTGCTGATCAGCAGCAGGGCAGCCTTGATCTCCTCGATGCTTTTCTCCGTCGCCTTGGCGATGGCGGGAAATCGATTTTTCGCGAGGTTCTCGAGATGGCTGCGGACAAGCTCGCCGTGCAACGGTTCCGTGTCGGAGCGGGCATCCAACTGAATCAGCAGGCATTCCACCAGATCACGCCCCCCCACGCCCGTTGGCTCCAACGACTGCACCGACGCCAGCGCTTCGTCCAGTACGTCCATGTCGATGGCCGGCGTCCGAGATGATGCGATCTCCTCCATCAGCCGTTCGACGTCTTCGTCGTTGCGGCAAATGGTCAACGGCGTCGTAAAGACCGTCTTGCCGTTGTCCCGACGCGGGCGGTGTTCCCCCTCCCGGCGCAGATAGCCGTCGTCATCCATCCAATCGATAATCGCCTCGCCGGCCGACCTGACCGCTTCATCCACATCCACCAAGGCCCATTGATGCCGGAGATGTTCCGACAGGCTTTCGCCGCGGGCCGCCGTATTGGCCATGGCGTCGAGCTTCGCATCGCGCTCGCCGCTTGGCTCGCGAGACCCGCGACCATACGGCAGATCGCCGGGATCGAATTCGAGTTCCCGCGACATCCGGTCGAGCCGCTCGAAGCTTTCCGCCTCGGCCTGACTCTCCTCGGTCTGCGGCTGGTCCTCGGCCGGCTGCGCAACTTCCTGGGATGCCGTTGGGTCCTCCTGCTCCTCCAGCACCGGATTCAACTCGAGTTCCTCGCGGATCCGAGCCTCCAGCGCCAATAGCGGCAATTGCAGTATCTCCATGGATTGGATGAGCTGCGGCGTGAGCCGCTGCTCGAGTCGCATCTGCTGCGACGGTAACATGGCCAGATATTGCGACATTCCAGGTTCCTACAACAGACTTCGCTGTCCGGATCGCGGCCCCATCCATCCACAGATACTTCGGCTCGGACCGCGCTCCGTTCGATGCAATTATACAATAGTTGCGCGCGATTTGCGAGGTTTGGGGGCATTCAGGCATGGAATTTGCCAGGAAACCTGTAACGTCCTAGGCGACAAGATGTTGTGATCACAAGCGACCGCCGATTCCGCGTGATCCGCCTAGAATTCTCGCCGGCCCTCGATCGCGTCCTGCAAGATCGCGCGGCTGGCGTATTCGAGTTGCGAACCCGTCGGCAGGCCTCGGGCGAGTTGGGTGATCTTGACACCGGTCGATGCCAGCAAGCTCTTGATGTGCAGGGCCGTCCCTTCGCCCTCCATCGTCGGGTTCGTCGCGATGACGACCTCCTCAATGCCGCCCGCCTTCACGCGGGACACGAGGCCGTCGATCGTCAGGTCGCCCGGCTCGATGCCGTCCAACGGAGCGATGTGTCCCAACAAGACGTGATACACGCCGCGCACGAGGCCGGTGGCCTCGAGCTGCAGCAGGTCCTTGGGTTGTTCGACGACGAAGATTCTCGACCGTTCACGACGCGGGTCGCCGCAAATCTGGCACGGGTCTGTCTCGGTCAGGTGACAACAGACTCGGCAGTGATGCACATGTTCCTTCACGTCGCGGATGGCTGCCGCCAAGGCCAAGGCCGATTCCTTGTCTGTCTTCAGGATATGGAACGCTAGGCGTTCGGCACTGCGCGGACCGATCCCCGGCAGCTTCTCGAACTCCGCCATCAGGCGGGACAATGATGATGGGACTGATTCAGGCACCGTCGTTTACCGTCTTTGGCTCTTCAAAAGGAATCCGTTCGACCTTCACTTCCTTGAAGGCTCTTATGCTCCCATTCTCATGTTCGAGCAAGACGACATTCCCGTCGTGATCCCTGAACTCAATATAGTCTATCCTGTATCCCTCAAACAGACCGCCCGGACGACACACGACACGCACTTTTCCGTCCCATTGGGAGGTGTCGAATCCTTCGATTTTGTTCAAATCGATTTGCCACCGTGTTGCGCTGGAGCATCCACAAGAGAACATTGCCAACGACAACACGAGACTCAGCAGTAATCGGGCCACGATGTCCTCCTTCCTCGGAATCTTGAACCACTGCCCTCGTTCGTGCCGAGCCGCACCGGGGCGACACGCCCCGGCTCTGAAGGCGACACCCCCGGTTCTGTTCTCACTCGCCGCCGCCGAGGAAGCCGTCCAGCCCGGGGATGTTCATACCGCCGGTCATTTTTTGCATCTCCGCCTTCGCGCCGTCGGCCGCTTTCCGTTGGGCCGCGCAGACCGCCGACTTGACCAGGTCCTCCAGCATCTCGATATCGCCGCCGGCCACCGTCTCGGGACTGATCTTCAGGCCGACGAGTTCGAGCTTGCCCGACACCGTTGCCGTGACCGCACCTGCCCCGCTGTCCGCCTCGTACCGCGAGTTGGCCAGCGCTTCCTGCGTTTCCTTCATCCGCGACTGCATTTCCTTGGCCTGCTTCATCATGCCTGCCAGGTTTCCAAGTCCGCCTAACATGTGGTCTCCTTCACCACGGATCGATCATCCGTCGTCATTCCCGAATGCCCATCGTCAATCATCAATCGCTGCCGTCTCGGGTGGCTTCGCCGCGCTGTCATCGCGGTGCACATGTACCACCTGTCCGCCGAGGACGTCGATCGCCGCCTTCACGAGCGGCTCGGCGTGTGCGGCCTTCAAGTCCGCCTGCGTCATCCGCCGGCCGATAGATGCGGAGACCGGTTCCTGTTGCACTGCGGCCGGCGCCGCCGAAGGCGTACGAACCGGGGTGCCCGGGCCGCCCGCGCTGCCGCGTGTCGGCCTTGACGGGCGCTCGTCGGGCCTCGCTTCGTCTTCAGCGGTTACGACCGGCGGGGCGTTTTTTTTTACGCGCGGCGCCGATTTCGGTGCGGCCACGGGACGTCTCGAAACGCCGCCGCCGGGGGCCGCCGCGCCATCGACACATTGCAGCAACGATTCGATGGACGAAAACTTCGACGCTTCGGCCAACCGAATGATCGCCGCATCCACCAGCGCGCGACCGCTGCCGCTCGACTTGACGCTACGACGAAGCTCCTCGAGGACCGTGATCATATAGACGAACGCCCCCGCATCGAATTGGCGCGACTGCTCAGCCAACCTGTCTCGCAGGCCGGCGGGTGCATCGGCCAGGTCCGTCTCCGCCCCGCACACCCGCATCATCATCAGGTCGCGAACCTGATTGATGAACAGCGTGCACCAATAGTCCAACGCGTATCCCTGCCCGACGCTCTGATCGGCGATTTCGAGCGCCCCCCGGGCGTCCGAGGCCGCCAGCTTGTCGATCAGCGCCGCGAACAACTCGTCATGGGCTGCGGGGAACAACTCGTTGACGATGTCCGCCGATACCTTCTTGCCGGCCATCGACAAAACCTGATCCAACAGTGACAACGCGTCGCGCATCGACCCGTTCGCCAGGCGGGCAAGCCGCTTCAAAGCCGCTTCCTCGGCGTCGACCTTTTCCTCGCGACAGATCATCGCCAATTGCTCTGTGATCTCGCCGGGCAGGATCGACTTGAAATCAAACCGCTGCACGCGGCTCATGATCGTGGCCGGCACCTTCTGGGCCTCGGTCGTTGCGAAGATGAACTTGACGTGGTCCGGCGGCTCCTCCAGCGTCTTCAGCAGGGCGTTGAACGCCCCGGTGCTTAGCATGTGGACCTCGTCGATGATGTAGATCTTGAAGCGAGCGCGCGCCGGGCGATACACCGCGTTGCTGCGCAGCTCGCGGATATTGTCCACGCCCGTGTTGCTCGCGGCGTCGATCTCGACGACATCGATATCGTCCCCCCTCGCGACCGCGACGCAGGATTCGCACGTGTTACAGGGCGTGGCGGTCGGACCCTCACTCGACAGGCAGTTTAGCGCCTTTGCGAGGATGCGGGCCATCGACGTCTTGCCGACGCCGCGTGTGCCGGTGAACAGGTAGCCGTGGTGGACCCGATCCTGCTCGATCGCATGACGCAACGTGGTCGTGATCGGGCCTTGCCCGATTACCTCGTCGAAGGTCTGACTTCGGAACTTCCTTGCTAGGACCATGTACGACATTCGCCAGTACCCATCCATGAAACAGGGCGGGGCGGCGTCGCACTCGGCGTCAATCGGCTCCGGCCCAGCACCTCACGGCACATGGGTCAACGCAGGTAGGCTGCTCTGTTTCCAGCCTGACCCGTTATCCACGCAACGCATTGCATGAGACCGAGCCATCAACGCTTCATGACGCCGAGTGCGACGCCGCCTCCGCCGCCTTATGGGAGCGGGATTATAACCACGAAGCCCGAACATTCAAAACGCGCAACCCCGACCCAGCTCACGTCGGACCCAGCGAGCCGGCTCGTCTCGAGCCGGTCTTCCTGCCGGGGGTTCTTGCGTCTGCCTGTTGAAATGACGTACACCCCCGGGAGGCCGGATTCACCTGTGCCGCGTTGCTCAGCGCATACGACGGCAACATCTTGGGATTCCCCGCGTGTGTCCTGCGTATCGGACACCCCATCGGGAATGCAATCAAACTGCATTCCATGTAAAATCGACTTGGCGTCGTGCATATCCTGGGCTATACTGACTAACGAAGGAACACATTTTTTTTCGAATCACTTGCAAGGAGGCAAGACGGACGCATGGATGGTGTAACGAGGATCAAACTATGGCAAGTGAGGCGAGGTTCGCCAAGGTCCGAAAGCTCCTGGAATCGAACGGCTGGGCTCTGACGAGAATCAATGGCTCTCATCACATCTTCACAAAGCCGGAACGGGCACCGATATCCATTCCGGTTCACGCAGGCAAGGTGAAGGCGTTTTATGTCCGCAAGGCAGAAGAAATCATCGGCCAGGAAAGGAACCGCGAAGACGAGTTCGGGGGATGACTTGGATCGTTCGTTCGCCCTCGACATCTTGGCCCGCGCCGAGGCAATCGTACAGTCCTACCGGATCATCCTGCAACGGGACGAGGATGGGACATGGATCGGCAATACGATCGAATTGCCCAACGTCTTCGGCGACGGCCCGACGCCGGATGAATCTGTTCGCGATACGCAGCAAGCCCTGGTCGGGGCTGTCGCGCACATGCTTGAATTGGGCCAACATCCTCCCGAGTCGTCGGCCCGTACCGAGCAGGTCAATATCCGCTTGACTCCCGAAGAACGACTCGTGATGACCACCGCTGCTCGCCGTGACGGTTTCAAAGGACTTGCCGACTTCGTCCGCGCCGCTGCGTTGCTCCGCACCCAGCCAAGCTCAAGTCGGTAGTCTCCGGGTTGTCCCCATCTTATCTTGGCCCTCGCACCGCATAAGGCGCATCCACCGCCGTCATCGTCTTGATGACGAGCGGTTTCGTCGGCGTGTGCTCCTCGTCCACGGCGACGCTGCCCAGCCTGCGGAGCGTCTCGAGGGATTGCGGCCCCTCGACCTTGGCGAACGCGGTGTAGCGCCCGTCCCAGGCCGGTTGGCGCGACAGACAGATGAAGAACTGGCAACTGGCGGAACCCGGGTCCGCCTCGATCAACGCCATCGCGACCGTCCCGAGGTCGAACGGCGTGTCGTTGAATTCCGGCGGCAAGCAGACACCGTCGGGCCGTTTACCGGTGCCCGTGCCCTCCGGACAGCCGCCGAGGAGAAACTGGTTCGCGTAGGCCATGTGGAAGGCCTTGCCGTTGTAGAATCGCTTGTCGATTAGGTCGAGGAAGTTCGCCACGTGATGCGGCGCCTTGTCGTAAAGCAGCCGCATCGTCAAGGTTCCCAGTTCGGTCTCCATGACGACCTGCTTGTACTGCACGACCTGGATGATCAGCGGGCGGGCCTCCACGGCCCCGCCGTAGGGCCGCCAAGCTAGACGATACACGCCGCCTTGATGCAGGCCGGGATAGAACCTCGCCACGTCGAAGCGGAGCCCGACCGTTGCGAACGGCGCCAGCGTGATCTGCGGCACCGGAAACTCCGGCTTCCTCACCACACGGTCCCCCATACGCGGATTCTGCTCTGAAGCGACTTCCAGACCGCGGAAATCCACCGCGGAGAACACGTGTTCTAATGGCAGCCCCATGCCCAAGTCCGGCCGCTCCTTCCCGGCCAGCGCCCCGGGCACAGTCAACGTCACCGGTTCATCCGTCACGTTCTGCACCACGAACTCGACGACCACCTTGCCACCCACCGGGATCGTCGTCTTCGCCGCCCGGAGTTCGGCACGCACGCTCTGTGACAATGGCTTGTCGGCCGGCGCGGTAGGTGGCTCCGGCTCCCCTGCCGGCGATTGCGACAGGAAACACACGCTGATCGTCAGTATCCAGCTCATTGCACTGGTCATTACCGCCTCACATTCAAAGGATCTAGTAGGGTCCGCTGTGCGGACCAGTTGGCGCGGTCCGCACAGCGGACCCTACGGCCTAAACCCTGCACCCTTAATCCCTCGGTCCCTCGATCCCTTCCCTTCACGCTCCCGTTCCCGCCAGGACGGTCGTTACCGTCCGGCACATGATCAAGAAATCCAGCTTCAAGGACCAGTGATCGATGTAGAACAGGTCCAACTGCATCCATTCGTCGAAGCCCAGCTCGTGGCGGCCCTTGATCTGCCACAGGCAAGTCAAGCCCGGCCTCATGCTCAAGCGGCGTCGCTGCCAACGGTCGTATTCCTTGACCTCCGAAGGAATCGGCGGTCGCGGCCCGACAATGGACATATCTCCCTGCAGCACGTTGAAAAGCTGCGGCAATTCGTCTAGGCTCCACTTGCGCAGTATCTTTCCGATCCACGTCATCCGGGGATCCTTCGGGATTTTGAATGTCGGGCCATCCGATTCGTTCAAGTGCTCGACATCTGATTGCCGGGCTTCGGCATCCGGCTCCATCGTCCGGAACTTGCACATCATGAATGGACGACCATTCAGGCCGCTTCGACATTGGCGAAACAGTAGCGGTCCCGGCGTCGTCACCTTGATCGCAATCGCGCATATCAACATTATCGGCGCTGTGAGACAGATTCCGATAACTCCAACAACCACATCCAGCACCCGCTTGATCGACAGCAACTCCGGCGAGTGGCGCGCAGGGGAATACGTCAGCAGCGGCACCCCGTGAAAATCGACCATCTCGGGTAGCGAATGACATGCCATCGACTCCGCCTGGACGTGCGCCGTGACGCCCACTTCCTCACACTGACGAACATACGGCAGGACGACCGACAACTGCTCCAGCGGCGCCGAGAAGATGACTTCATCGATCACCTGGTCGTCCAGTATCGGACCCAGCCGATCAAGGTCGCCGATGATCGCCCCGGTCTCGATCCGTGCCGGGTCCGTCTCCCACGGACCTCGCAGGTGGCCGGCCACCGTCGGCCGACCCAACGCCACGGTCCGCAGCAAACGCCGCAGCCGGACCGCTTCCCGGCTCGTCCCCACGATCAATACGTGCCGCCGGTGCCGCGATCCGATCCATCGCCCGGCCAACCCTGTTATACCCCGCACCATCAACGTGGTCGCGGGCAGCAGGGCGGCGACGAACCCGATCTGAGCACGTGGATACAGCTCCCGCTCGAACAGCAAAGCCAACCCCGCCATCAGCAGCGCCAACACGGCCGTGCCGGCCACGGTGGTGCGTGCAAGCCACCCCAGCGGCCGCCAACGCGGCTCGTACCAACCGAGAAATCCGAGGATCACCGGCCAACCGATCGGCAGCAGCGCCAGCACCTTCATGTGAATCCGCACGCTGCTCAGGTATTCCCCCGCCCCGATCGGCACCAGCTCCGGCCAATCCGTCTGCATCCATAGATGGCAACGCAGCATGTCCGCCAGCACGTACGTCAGGAAGATCGCAACGGCATCCGCCGCCACCATCCCAGCGCGAAACTGCCGCCATGCCTGCGTATGCGTCATGCTCACATCCGGCTGGAAACCATCGGCTCCACCCCTCACGCCTGTCGCCGGCCATTACTTATGAACGCGGGTATCCCACCGACGTGTCATCTACCACAACAACGCCACTTACGATTCGAGCCGAGGCAATAACCCCTAGCCCCCCGCGGCAGCGGAGGGTCAGGACAACGCCAGATCAAATCACAAACCCCTCGCTCCCGCGAGGGGCTGTGTATCGCCCTCTACGCACTTAAGCCGCCTGCAAAACACCGCATACAACTCGCGCTGCACAGCATGTGGCGCTGTACTGCCGACTGCGACGCCGGCGTTCCGCCGGCGTGCCAACAAACAGGATCGGACGTCCTGCTTCACTCTTCACTCTTCACTCTTCATCCTTCACCCTGCCATCCGTTTCCGCGGTCGTTCCGTGCAACTGCTTAAGAAACTCGTTCTCTGTCGACAGGATCAAACGCGTCCCTCGCTGTAGCGTGCTCTTGTACGCCTCGAGCAGTCGCAGGAATTCGTAGAACTCCGGTGACTTGCCGTACGCCTCGGCGGTGAGCTTGATCACCGCGGCATCCGCGGCGCCGCGGATCTCAGCCGATCGCTGCTCCATTTCACCCTCGATCTCGTCGACCTCTTTCTTGGTCTGCCCGAGGATCCTGTTTCGTTCTTCCTCAGCTTGCGATTCGTACAGCTTGGCGATACGCATCCGCTCGGACCGCATCCGTTCATACACCTTCTCGCGAACGTTCGGGATGTAGTTGATCCGCTTGATGTGGACCTCCACCAACTCCATGCCGTACGTCTCTTCCAGTTTTTGGTCCGCCCGTTGCTTGATCTCCTTTTCGATCTTCTCGCGGCCCGTCGTCACGTGCTCACGCCGTGTCTCCCAATCCTTTTTCAGTTCCTCGCTTTCGTAGTCCAGCGGATTGTTGGTCGATCGCACGGCATTGATGAGGTTGTTTCTGGCGATCACGTCTCGAACGGCGGAATCGACCATCTCGTCCAGTCGTTGCTGGCCGTTCCGTTGCGTGCCGACCGCCTTGTAGAACTTCATCGGGTCGACGATTCGCCACCGCGCCCACACATCGATGTCGATGTTGCGTTTGTCGTGGGTGACCATGTTTTCCGCGTCGCCGTCCCACGGCAACAAGCGCTTCTCCAGGCGGTGAACCTCCTGGATGAACGGCGTCTTGAAATAGAGTCCCGCCTCTTTTCTTTCCTGTACAGGCCTGCCGAATTGGAGCACGACCGCTTGCTGTCCCTCAGGAATCACGTACATCGCCGAATTCGCGACGATCAGGAGAACGACAAAAACGATGATAATGCCGGCCAATCCAATCTTCATCGCACACCTCCTTTCGCTCGGGTGCCTGCCGAGCCAGTTTGCGTTCCACCCGCGTCCAGGTGCAACAGCGGTAGCATGCCCTTGACCGATTCGTCGATCACGATCTTCTCGTCCACCTGTGCGAGGATTTCCTCCATCGCCTCAATGTACAATCTGATTTTCGTGATGGCGGGGGCTTTTTCGTACTCCGCGAGCTTCGAAAGAAACGCATTCGCTTGTCCTTCTGCGGTCATCTGGATGCGTAGCGCGTAGCCTTCCGCCTCGGTAATTTTCCGATCTTTCAGCCCGCGCGCCCTTGGCAGTTGCGTGTTTCGTTCGCCCTTTGCCGTGTTGACGATCGTCTCCTTCGTTTGCTTCGCGCGGTTGACGGCATCGAACGCGTCTTTGACGGGTTCGGGCGGTGTGGCTGATTGCAGCAGCACCTTGACGACATGAATGCCGGCCTCGAACTCATCGAGCCTTAGCTGCATTTCTTTCATCGCATCGTCCGCGATCTTTTGCCTGCCTATTGTGATAGCGGAGTCCACGCTCACGTCGCCGACGATTCGGCGCATCACCGCCTCCGACACGTCGCTGATGAGGTCCCGCACGTTCTCCGTCGGTGTCTTTCCTGCTTCTCCGCCGACCTTGAACAGGTACTGATTCGGGTCCTTGATGCGGTACTGGACCGCCCACTCCACGTGTGCGAGGTTCAGGTCCGCCGTCAGCATCCGCGCCATCGTCTTTTGGTTGTCAGACTCCGCCGCGTAGCGCGTCCGACGACCGGCCTCGAGCGTTCGGTACCCGAACTCGATCGACTGTACCCGTTCCACCGGCACGGTCGTCACTTTGTCGATTGGCCAGGGCGCCTTGAAGTGCAGGCCGGGCGGTGTCGGATCGAGTGGCTTGCCCAGGCGGAGCACGACTCCCCGGCTTTGGGGGCGGACCGTGTAGTACATGGAACTCGCCAGCCAGATCAGCGGCACCAAGACGAACACCACGATGATCAAACCGCGATACCGACGCCAGTAATGCTGCAACGCAAGCTGCAATTCGTCCATTTCTTGACTCATGCCCAACTCCTTTCAAATGTGGATCGAGCACTGCCCATTGTTACGATCGAACGGGATGATACCACAACACCGCGCTATAACTACCCCGCCATTTTCAAAACGCCGCTCCCGACGAACGGAATTCGCAAATCCTCGTGAACATGGCAGTCCCCGCGCGAGCCGAGCGGTCCCCCGCGTGAGCCGGGCGGTCCCCCGCGTGAGCCGGGCGGTCCCCCGCCCGGTCGCCCGGGTCGAGGACGACCCGGCTCACAGGGATCGAGGACGGCCCGGCCTACAAGGTCGTGGAAAGCAAGGCTTTGCATCCTCCGCCGTGATCGGCGACAATCCCGGCCTCGGTTGACCCCGGGGAAGAAAGGCAACCCTATCGGAGCAACATCATGTTTTCTGGACTTTTCTCAGGCTTCTTAGGACAGTTCGGCATCTTCTTCATCATCAACATCGTCATCCAGTTCGTGAAAGGCATCTTCGGTTGGGGGGCAACGGGATAAGGCATCGCGCAGGAATAGCATGATCGATTGTGCCGCTTGGCTGGCCTGCCGGCTTGCCGTTTGGCGGATCAACCGGCTGCCCGGCAGCGCGCTATAATGAGCATCGGAGACGAAACGCTCCGTGTCCCAGCGTCACGGCTGCGAGGTTGGTTGTCGGTTGGCCCGTATGGGGGCGAGCGACTCACGTCGAGAAACGACGAAGGAGTGCCCAGCTAATGATCTTCGGAAACTTTATTTACCTGTTTTTTGTGCAGTTCATTATCCAGCTTTTCCAGGCGATCTTCGGCGGCACGGCGACGTAGCACGCATGTTGCCTTGATACGCCGTGCGGCCCGTCCCGCGGTCTGTCTGCCGATCATTCACTGTCTCGGGGGGGGGCGTCGCCACCACGGCTGCTGCGCAGCCATTTCCCGAGCTGCTTGAGCCCCTCGTCAATCGATACGGTGGGTTCATAGCCCAGATCTCGCCGCGCCGCGGAGATGTCAAACCAGTGCGCGGTGGACAACTCGCGCACTAGGAACCGCGTCATCGGCGGCTCGCGCCTTATTCGCAGCACCGCATGCAAGGTCTCGAAGATGATCGCTGCCGTCATGGCCGCGCCGTATGGGACCGACCGCGTGACCGGCGGTTTGCCCGCCGCGGCCAGGATGCCGTTCACCAACTCCCACAGGCCGCGCGGCTCGCCCTGGCTTACGAAATACGCCTTGCCGCAGACCGCCGCCCCCGGCCCCAGCCGGTCACACGCCAGCAGATGCGCGTCCGCCGCGTTGTCGATGTAGATGCAGTCCACCTTCTTGTCGACGTTGCCGATTCTGCGGAGTTTGTCCGCGCGCTTGATGATTCTCGGCACCAACTGGTTGTCCCGCGGCCCCCAGATCAGGTGGGGCCGCAGCGCCACCGTGTGCAGCCCGCCCCCATCTGCCGCGAGCACCGCCTGCTCCGCGATCGCCTTCGTCTTCGGGTAGGCCGCATGATAGCTCGGCGGATAGGGCGCCGATTCGTCGGCGCCCTCCATGTCGCGGCCGGCGAACACCACGCTCGGCGAACTGGTGTAGACCAGCCCCGACACACCGTGGGCTCGG
This sequence comes from Phycisphaerae bacterium, assembly GCA_030593565.1. Classification (GTDB taxonomy): domain Bacteria; phylum Planctomycetota; class Phycisphaerae; order UBA1845; family UTPLA1; genus JAFGQA01. Next base: position 12,567 of record JAUVGW010000120.1, read on the forward strand.
CACCCGGCGATGACGTTTTCCGTGCCGATGACGTTCGGCCGGTGGTAGTCGGCGTAACGCCCCCAGATTCCGGCGTTTGCCGCCACGTGGAAGACGACCTCACACCCATCGCACGCGGCGATCACGGCCGATCGATCCGCGATATCCGCCTGGATCGTTTCGACGCCCATCGACGATAGCTCGGGATAATACCCCCGCGCGAGACTCCGGACGCTGTCCCCCCGGGCAAGCAGGCGCTCAACGATCGCCCGCCCAAGGAATCCACCGCCGCCTGTGACCAGTGCTCTCAACTGTCGGCTCCTATCCATCCGCGAGGTCCCACACGATCTAACGAGCCGCGGGCCTCAGCCCGCGCGGACTTTCGTACGCTTGTCCGTGCCACACCTCCGCGCCACGGTGTTGGTCACCCCTTGTTACCAGCGCCCGCGCGGGCTGAAGCCCGAGGGTCCTCGACTTTCGCTATTCGCCATTCGCTATTCGCAATTTCTTCCTCGCCCATACGGCCAGCTTCTCCCGAAATATCTTCGCATTGTGCCTGATATCCACCGGGAATGACGGATGATACAGGATCGTCTCGATGGATCGGGTTAGGTCGTAATTTCGTGCCATTTCGAGCAACTCACGCGTCAAGCCCGGCTTGTCGCGGCCATCGTCCCCCGCCTCCAGCTCGATGCACATCACGGGCCGCTGTCGGGACGCCGCCCCCGTCCCAAGACCCACCAACGCCGACCGGAACACGCGCGGGTGCTGATTGAAGATCGCCTCGCACGGCACGGTAAACAGCGTGCCGCCTTCCGTCACGACCCGATGCGCCTTCCGTCCACAGAACCACAGCCGTCCATCTTCGTCGAACCGACCCACGTCGCCCATCCGGTGCCAGACGGCGACGCCAGGTAGCGTCGGCCCCCCGTGGCCGACGTATCCCTGAGCAAAGGTCTCGGCCCGTTCGACGCCGGCTTCGCCGTGATCCAAGACGGCGACGCCGTCCGGGATCTTCGCCAGACGCGTCGCGGCTTCGTTCGCGACGTATTCCCGCGTCACCACCGGTCCCTTGACCACGATCTCGCCTATTTCCCCGGCCGGTAGCGCCAGACCGTCCGACCACGCGGCGATCGGCTCGTCGTTGATCCCGATCACGCGCACCGTCATGCCGGACATCGGCCGCCCCACGCAGGTCCCCCCCCCGCGTGCCGCCTCCTCGCGCGTCTCCGACAGGATCTCCCGGCTGCCGATCGACGCCACCGGTAGCGACTCCGTCGCGCCGTAAGGCGTGTGTATCTCCGCATCGCCCGTCAGCATCCGCCCGAACCGTTCCAGCGTCACGTGTGGCACCGGCGCGCCGGCGGATAACACACGCCGTAGCGACGGCAACTCGACGCCGTGTGCTTCGCCGTATCGCCCGACGCGGTTCAACAACGCTGGCGAGCCGAACATATGCGTGACCTGCTGATCCCGAATCGCCTCGATGATCTTCGCGGCATCCACGGATGCCGGCCGCGTCGGGTCCATTTCGGGAATGACCGCCGTCATTCCCAGCGCCGGATCGAACAAGGCAAACAACGGGAACGTCGGCAGGTCGACCTCGCCCGGTTCGATCGCGAAATGCTCCCGCAGCATCCGCACCTGCGCGTCGAACATGCCGTGTAGGTACAGCACGCCCTTGGGCGGGCCCGTGCTGCCGGTCGTGAAGATGATCGCAGCGGGTTCGTCAGCGCGCGTCGGCGCCATTTCATATGGTCGCCACGGCTCAAGGCGAACGTCGCGCAGCCGCGGTCCGCCCCAGAACCAACGACGCCCGACGGTGATGTACACCCGCACCGATCGAAACGCCCACGGGTGCAGGATGCGCAAGACATGTGCGAGCGGCACACCGATGAACGCCTCCGCCTCGATGGTCCGCAGACATTCCGCCATCCGCCGCCGGCCCATCCCCGGATCGACCAGCACTGGCACCGCCCCGACCTTGTACAACGCGAACACCAACGCAAAAAACGACGGGCTCGGCCGGACCATCAGGATCGTCCGCGTCCCGCGCGTGATTTCGAGCCGCTCCAGTCCGTACGCGTAGCAATCCGTCTCCCGATCCAACTGCTGAAACGTCAGATGTGAATAGACCGCTCGCCCGCCGGCCGCTCGCCCGCTCCGCCAGACGATCGCCGGTGTATCCGGGTGCTTTCCAGCCATCTCGGGCAAATGCGCCGCGACATTCACGAGCTGATTCACCGGCATCAG
>JAUVGW010000402.1 GCA_030593565.1 Phycisphaerae bacterium
ACGGAGACGACGACTTCGCTGTGGCATGGTGCTTCCTTCCGCTCGTGCCCGAGGGCGATTCCTTGCCGTGCTGCGGTGGTTCGTTGTGTCATTGTCCCATTTGTCGTGTGGCGTTTGCAATACACACGATCGTCTAGGGTCGGCGGGGATTCGGTGTCGGGGGCTAACCGGTGGCTGCCGCCACCGGCTATGGGATTCCGGCGAGTGGGCCGTCGGAGGCGGCTCGTGTCGAGCATCAGAAGCGTTTCGTTTCAGGCATCAGAAGCGGTTCGTTTCAGGTATCGGAGCCGGCTCGTGTCGAGCCGGTCCGGGCCGACACGGCCCGGCTCTGATTCCTGAACCCTAGACCCTAGACCCTGAACCCTCACAATTCACATCTTCCGCTCGGCATCGACCAGACGCACGACCATGCCGACGCGTTCCTGCACGTCGAGCCTCTCGAACAGGCCGCGCAGGTGCATTCGGATCGTGTGCGGCGACAGATCGAGTCGGGCGGCAATGGTGTCGGTCTTCAGGCCTTTGCACGCCAGCCGTGAGACGGCGAGCTGACGCGGGGTCAAGCCAAGGTGCTTGCCGAGTTGCTGCCACCGTGCGGTCGAAAACAGCTCCGGCAGATGCCCGTCGTTGGGCGTTGTCGTTTTCGCGCTCATGCCGAAGTTTAATCCGGTCCGCGGCGAGACGTTGGTCCTGCGGAGAGTGCGTGCGAGATGGGAATCTCGCACGAGCAATCAGAGCCCCGACCGTCAGGGAGGGGTTAGCGCTCACCGAGAGGGCCCCTTGATACGGGCGAAAACCGCTCCCTCACGGTCGCGGCTCCGATCCGATCCGCGGCTTTTCAAACACGTTCTGAGTGACGAATGCCGTCCAGCGCGACGGCCAACGGAGATTTGAGAAATCTTCGTGTGCTGGAATAGCAATACAGCGCAAAGTAAGCAGCAACTGCGCAAGAGCCCCCGAGCTTGCGCGGGGGGTACTCCCACATGCCACAAGGCACCCCCCCGACGGGAAGACCGGCTCGAGACGAGCCGGCTCGCCGGCTCTTGAGATCGCAAGACTGATCGCTGACTGCCGACAGCTACAGGCTGCTGAGATATCGCGTCATGGAGCCGACGAACGTGCGAAGGTTTGTCAGGCCGCGGTGGCACAGCATGTGGACGGCATCTTCCGACTTGCCGATCGCGGCGGCGACCTCGGCGACGGAACGGTCCTCGATGAATCGCATTCGCACGACCGTGCGTTGGTCGTCGGTCAGCCGTGCCATCGAGGAGATGACGGCGGACGAGGCCTCGCGCCGACCGAGCTTGCGGCTGGGCGTCGTGCCGGGTGACACCAGGCGTTCGGCGAGATCGGGGTAGGATGTCGCGGCGGCGGGCGGACGTGATTGCTCCCGGCCGATGTTCCGCTTGAGCCGGTGGAGGTCCCTCACGGTTTCTTTGAGCTGGTTGGCCGCGATGGTCTCCAGCCATTTGTAGAAGCCGCCCGGCCCGTCGAAGGAACAACCCGTGATCGACTGGAATGCCGCCGCGTACGCATCCTGCAAAACGTCGTCAGGGTCGACGCGACGCCGCAACCTCGCGTCCATCCGGCTGCCGACCAACTCGCGTAACAGATCGTGATAGTAGATGATGAGGCGTTGAAGCGCATCGGCATTGCCGGCAACGGCTTGTCGGACACAGGCTGCTCGTTCGTCTTCGTTCACGTTTCAGGCGTCGCCTTCGATTGCGGAGGGCTGGCGGCAGGGCAGTGAATGGTCGCAGGGGGCTCACTCGACCGCCGGTGCCGAGAACAGGATACCACACACGACCCCGAGGGGGGAACCAGCGGCCGTGGGAGTAAGTCAGAATAGTAGGTGGATTTTCAGATGGCGGGGTGGCATGGGTTAGCGGAGCCGCGCTAAGCGGCGGAGCTTACCCGTGTGATTGGACCTCGATGTGTTCCCACGGGTAACGAGTGGGGCACTCCGGGGGGGGTGCCCCACTCGTTACCCATGCCACCCCGGCTAAACAGAGCGCTGGCCGCCTAATCTGTCATGCACCCGACGTACACTCAGCGGTTGCCACGGCCTTTAACTGACCAAGCCGTTTTGGTATTATCCCGCTCCGGTGAAATAGGGCGATGGTGCTTTGTCGGCGCCCTTGTCTTTATGGAGGATGTCATCTTGTGCTCGTGCTCAGTCATCGGTCGGCGGTTCGTGTTGTGTTGGCTGCTCGTGTTTCTCGCGGCGGGAACCTGCGTACCGGTCTATGAATCACTGCCGCCGCCGCCCGAGGAGATTCGCGTGCCGGCGATCTGGTACGGCATATCCACCTCGCCCTATCAGACGGAAGACCCGGGCCACAAACCAGGTGAGCCGCAGTTCTTCCAGACGGATTGGGAGCTGTTGGTCGAGCGAGGCCGCTTGTCGAAGGCGAAAGGCGATGGCACGTGGAGCTACACCGAGGCGCGGCGGGACATCGACGCGCTGAAGTGGCTCGGCGTCACGCACTATCGATTCGGCGTGGAATGGGCACGGGTGGAGCCGAGAACTGGTGAGTACAACCTTCATGCCGTTCAGCACTACGTTGATTTGGCTCGGGACCTGCGTGCGGAGGGCATTGCGCCGGTGGTCTGCCTGTGGCATTTTTCGTTTCCGTCTTGGCTGGCGGACATGGACGACGCGTCGCGCCACGGGTGGTTGCACCCGCTTGCCGCAGAGCATTGGTCGGCGTACGTGCGTCTGATGGCCGAGCAACTCGCGCCCCACGTCGATATCTTCGCACCGCAAAACGAACCAGAGATGCAGTCGATGGCGGCATTCATGGGCGGCAACTTCCCGCCCGGCCTGGGCGCGTGGCCGGAACTGTTCGACCGCAACGTCGAGGAGGCGGCGAAGGCGTTTATCCAGGCGGTGGACATCATTCGCGAGGCTTGCAGCGAACGCGCCGGACCCGAACGCTCACCGGTCAGGATCATGAGCATCCAGGCGTTCAACCACTGGGTGGGTAGTCCGCTGGACGTGTCCGGGGAGACGGTGCAGGCAATCGACCTTTTGAGCACGAAGCACCTCGACATCGTGCAAGAATACGTGGACATCATCGGCTTCACCTACTACGGCAAGCTGGAGATGTCGCTGTCGGGGCTGCTGAGCTGGGGCCGCCGAGAGGGAACGGCCTTCTCCGACACGGGCGCGATGATCTATCCCGAAGGCCTGACGCTTCTCATCGCGCGGTTGGCGGAGCGATTTGGCAAGCCATTGCTGGTCGTGGAGAACGGTATCGCGGACGCGGCGGAGGAGAAGCACGCCGACTATCTGCTGCTGCATGTGGATGCCGTCCAGCAGGCGATCGATCAGGGATACGAGGTACTCGGCTATTTCCATTGGACGCTGATGGACAATTATGAGTGGAGCGAGGGCTACGGCCCGCGGTTCGGGCTGCACACAGTGGACCCGGAGACCCATGCCCTGCTTCCCAAGGTGTCGGCGCACAGGTACAAGGAGATCATCGCGGAGCGCGGAGGCGTGTATCGGCCGGCGGAATAGCGGTCCGTGGCATTTATCGTCATCGAAGCGTGAAGCCGTAGCGAACGATGGATGATCTCATCCGTCTGTTAGCATGTCCCAAGAGGTCTCTGCCTGGCGAAGCCACACGGGGTAACTCCTTAGCCCGTAGCGCGCAGTTTGCCATGCTTTCACGCGATCCCGAAATATCGGGATCGCGGGCAAGCATGTTCGCTGTCAAGAAGCCATGCCTACCCGGCTCGCAGCTACTTCCCCAAGGATCTCATCAATGCTTGCGCTAGCATGATGCCCACCGGACCTAGAACCACAGAGCCAGCTCGCACCAATGCCCTAATGTTGAATGGCCACACCGGCATCTTGCTTGTTCTCTCATACAAGCTGTCAATGACCTCAATACACTGCATATCCGCGGACACTAAGTGAGAAGAGGTCCCGCTCGCAATACTCCTCATGAATCTCATGCTGACTTCACGATATTGCTTACTTAACGTCTCTAGCGTTCCCAGTTTCTCATCTGCCATAGCCCGGTGCAGTATGCGTACTGGGATGAAGCACACAAAAATGAACAACGCCACAAGTGCGAGTATGCCTAGAGAGGAGATTAACGTGAACTTATCCAACGTAAACGAGTATGCGATAATTAAGGCCGTAAATGGTAACAGTATGTACGCATAAGTTAATGTCAGGTCGCCCAGACTCCGCAACGAGGTAGTGTCAAGTCCTGTGTAAATTGCCGAGGGTCATCCTTCACGATTCTCATGCGGCGTTGCTCTTGGTTTTTGCTTTTGGCTTCGGCAGCGGGACCGTCCCGCATAGGTGGGCGGATTTGAGTCGTCGCCAGCTC
>JAUVGW010000334.1 GCA_030593565.1 Phycisphaerae bacterium
CGCTTCGTAAGCGCCGTGTTCGAGATGAAATCGCCGTTGTGCATCGGCGTCGGCAGCGTAAAAACTCGATCCGAGCTTCACGATCGCCGCGTTCAGCGAGTCAATGTGCTTCTGTGTAACACGCTCCGGGGGAATCGGCAACAGCATCGACCACCGCGTCGGTGGAACGAGCGCGACCGACGTCCTCAGCGTCTTCACCTTCGCCGCGCCGCCGCGATAGTCGTTCCAACCACGCCCGATGTGTTCGCGTTTCCAGTAGTACGCCACCTGAGAACGCCGGCCCGTACAGTATGCGAGGCTCCAATCTTGCGGTCCGCGCATCACATCGAGAATCACCTTCTGCGAGACGTGGGCGTGTCCCAGTTCGTGCGTTACACGACTGTCGATGATGCCATCGGAATCCAGCCGATCCTTCCGGACAATGATCACCTGATCCAGGTGGAAAACAACCGGGGCGAGCAAGGTTGCCTCGATGCGCGTGCCTGACTGCCCGGAATGGCTGCCCGGCGCAGGCGGCTCGCCCTCCGGTCCGTCGGGCGGCACCTTGTGCAACGTGAACAAGATCCGCACCATGTCCGTGCCGGAATACTCGTGAAGGTGCAGCCCCACGCCGTTTTGGATGTCCGCCGACATCCATTGCCGCCAAACAGTCTGCGGCATCTCCACGACGGGAATCGCGTCCGGATTCGCCGCGACCGCCTGTTCCTTGCGGAAGGTCACGACCTTCCGCCCGACGCCCGCGTATCCCTTGACGCCGGGGCTGTCGGTCCCGCGATGCCAAATCTTCGCAGCCTCGGCCGCCGGTGTGACGATCAACTCCCACGGAACGCCGTCTCGCGGGCTCCGGGACTTCACCGCCTGGTAAGACCAAATCCCGATCGTGATCGGTTTTCCGATGGCCTTGCGCGGCGGCTTGCCGTCATCGGGCGGCCACAACCGCACGGGCTTCCTGCCGGGCCGCCCCTTGAGCCCCGTGTCATCCTGGGCGTAGGCGGCGGAGATCGACAATGACGTGGCCATTGCGCAGGCAATCAGCGCCCGAAACATGCACCAAGGACGACGCGACAACTTTGAACGCATCCCAGACCCATGGCGCCGACATCCCCGCAGTCTGACGCCGCGGACGTTCCGCTTGCTCCGCGGAAAGCGCTGAGGCAGCCTCCTTGGGTTCATTCGGATCTCCCGGCGATGTCAGCGTTCCCCCGACAAAACAGACCGCATGATCGCCCACCGCCATGTATCCTTATTCTATGCCTGCCGACGTCAAGCTGCCAGATGTAGCGTCGGCCCCCTGTGGCCGACGTGAACTGCCGAGCGGCTCTTCGCGCGCATACGGCGGCCACGGGGGGCCGACGCTACATGCGGGGTCGCAGCCTACCGAATTCGTCACGGCTTCGACAGAATGGACACCGCCGCGCCTATCTCCTATATACGTGATCAATGACCACAAGCAACCTACTGGACGACCTTACGGAACCGCAGCGAGCCGCCGTCACGCATACCGACGGACCCTTGCTCGTTCTCGCCGGCCCGGGCTCCGGGAAGACGCGCGTCATCACACATCGTGCCGCCCACCTTGCCTTCACCGTCGCGCGCCCGCATCAGATCCTCGCCATCACCTTCACCAACAAGGCCGCCGACGAAATGCGCCGGCGCATCATCGAGCTCGGCGCGGGCGCCGGCATGTGGATATGCACGTTCCATTCGCTCTGCGCCAGGCTGCTCCGCCTGCACGGCGAGGCGATCGGAATAGACCGGCGTTTCTCCATCTTCGACGAGACCGATCGCCGCACGCTCGTTCGCGAGGCCATCGGCGAGTGCAAGCTCAGCGCCGACAACTGGCAGCCGCGCATGGTCGTCGCTGCCATCAGTGACGCCAAGACCCGAATGCTCACCCCCGCGGCATTCGCGGAGCAGGCGTACGACTTCACGAGCAAGGCCATCGCCAAGGTGTACGAGGTATATCAGCGGCTGTTGAGGGCCCAAAACGGTTGCGACTTCGACGACCTGCTGATGCACGTCGCGACGCTCCTCGCCGAACACGAGACAATCCGCGCCGGGCTGTCGGACCGATTCCGCTACCTGCTCATTGACGAATATCAGGACACCAACCACGCCCAGTACCTGATCGCCACGCGCCTCGCCGAGGCTCACCGGAACATCTGCGCCACCGGAGATCCCGACCAATCCATCTACGCCTGGCGCGGCGCCGACATTCAGAACATCCTCGACTTCGAGGCGGACTATCCCAGCGCCGTGACGATTCGCCTCGAACAGAACTTCCGAAGCGTTGGCAGCATTCTGTCCGCTGCGTCAAGCCTGATTGCCAAGAATGTCCGTCGAAAACCGAAGGAGCTGTGGAGCGACAACGAGCAGGGCCGCCCCGTCCGCGTCTGGACCTGCGATAGTGAACAGCAGGAAGCGGCAACCATCGCCGCCGACATCCTGCGATACTGCGACAATGGCGGCGAGGCGGGCGACGTCGCGATCTTCTATCGCATCAATGCCCTATCGCGCGTCGTGGAAGACGCACTCCGAAGCGCCGGCATCCCATACCAGATCGCCCGCGGCGTCGAGTTCTACGGCCGCAAGGAAATCAAGGACGTCCTCGCGTATCTCCGCGCAATCGTCAATCCCGCCGATGCGCTTGCCCTGTTCCGTGCAATCAACACGCCCGCCCGTGGCATCGGCAAGGTTACCATCGAACGCCTGCGCGATTACGCCCGCGAGCACGACGTCACCGTCGACCAAGCCGTCGCCGACGCCGGTCAAAACGCCGCGCTCAAGAGCGCGAGGAAGAAAATCGCCCCGTTCGCCGGCTTGCTGGCGGAACTTCGCGAGTTGCCGCCTCGGCCCGTTTGCACCACCGTAGAGGCCGTTCTCCTCAGCTCGGGCATCGAGGCCTCCCTGCGCAACACCGAAGACATCGACAACGAACCCCTCGCCAACGTCTACGAACTCGTCAACGCGGCCAGGCAGTACGACCAGCAGAACCCGGACGGCTCCATGGGCGAGTGGCTGCACCAGATCAGCCTCGTGAGTGACGTGGATGCCGTCGAATTGTCCGGCGGTCACACCACGTTGATGACGCTCCATGCCGCCAAGGGCCTGGAATTCCCCGTCGTCTACATCGTGGGCGTCGAGGAATCGCTGCTCCCGCACCGCCGGGCCGTGCAGGGCGACGAAAGCGACCTCGAAGAAGAACGCCGGCTCTGCTTCGTCGGTATCACCCGCGCCAAGCAACAGCTCACCCTCTCCAGCGCCACTTACCGCATGGTTCGCGGCATCACGGAACGCACCATCGCCTCCAGGTTCCTCCATGAACTGCCGAGCGACGATGTCGAGCGCGAGACCTTCCACGAGGAACGCGATCGCAGCAGCGCGCACCTTGCCAGCCACAACGAGCGAGACTTCCCGGTGACCGACGCCGAATTCATTCCAGGCCAGCGCGTCCGCCATCCGGAATACGACGACGGCACCGTTCTCGGGCTCGACAGGAGGGGAAGATCGGTTTACATCCGGGTTCTGTTCGACGATTATGGCAAGCGGTCGTTCGCCCTGGAGCACGCGGACCTGGTCATCCTCGAATGCTGATCGCCAAGACGCGGGCGACCGCAGCTTAGCAGTACAGCGCAAAGTCGCCTTGTTCACGGATTCCAGCCGCGGAGCGGCGACGGAATAAAGCCCAGGGCGAAGCGCAGCGAGCCCTGGGGCACCGGATCACGAAATCCGCAGCCCCCAACGGGGGCGACGGAAGGACTTTGCGCTGTACTGTTAGGTAGCGTCGCCCCCCCGTGGCCGACGAGGCAATCTGGCCGATTGCGTCGTTTAGCCACGACCCACAGGGGAGCGCGCCCTCCACACGCTCCCCTGTGGGTCGCGGCTAAACAGAGCGCTGGGCAGCCGTGCAGGAGAACTCGAAAATGCGACAATGTGCCGTCATCATGGCCGGCGGGGCGGGCACCCGCCTGTGGCCCCTCAGCAGGCGAAACCGTCCGAAACAGCTCCTTCACATCGTCGAAGGTCAAAGCCTGATCCACAAGGCATTCGAACGACTCAACGCCGTCTTTGGCCCGAGCGATATCTACGTCATCGCGCTGGCGGACCACCTGTCCGCCATCGCCGACGAGCTACCCGACCTGCCGCGCGAAAACCTGATCGGCGAGCCCGTCGGCCGCGATACCGCCAATGCCGTCGCGCTCTCCGCTGCTATCCTGCACGAGCGCGATCCCGACACCATCATGGGCATCTTCACCGCCGATCACCTTATCCGGCCGGTCGACAAGTTCGCCGAGATCATCAAACGCGGTTTCGATTCCGCTGCCCAAAATGCCGACTCCCTCGTGACGTTCGGTATCAAGCCGACCGAGCCGCATACCGGCCTGGGCTACATCCAACGCGGCGAACCTGCCGGCCAGGGCGTCTGGGCCGTCAAGACGTTCAAGGAGAAGCCCGATCTGGAAACGGCCCGCGCCTATATCGCTTCCGGCGACTACTACTGGAACAGCGGCATGTTCGTCTGGCGAACGGCCACGATCCTCGGCCAACTGGGCCAGCAATTGCCAGTCTCGCACGATGCCGCGCGGAAGATCGCGACGGCATGGAACACGGACGGCGGATCCGCGCTCGCGAAGGAGTTGTACACCAACTTGCAGAAGATTAGCATCGATTTCGCGATCATGGAGAAAGCGCCCGTCGTGCTTGTCGTCGAGATGGCCCTCGAATGGCTCGACGTCGGCAACTGGACGGCCCTCCCAGCGGCCATAGGCACCGATCCGACCGGCAACACGCGGGCGCTGCCACGCGCGGTAACCGTGTCGAGCAAAAACAACATTCTCGTCTCCGAAGACGACCACCTGATCGCAACCATCGGCGTCAAGGACCTCGTCGTCGTCCACAGCCGCGACGCGACATTGATCTGCCACAAGGGCGAAGTCCAGCGAATCAAGGATCTCGTTGCCGAGCTTGATGACGAGTTTAACGGCCAGTATTCTTAGCGTAGTGTCTCAGAAATGTAGCGATTTATGCAGACGTCACAACATGGCTTGCCGTTTGGCGGTCCTTCAAAACCAACGGTCGGCTTTGGTTTTCATAAAATGCAATCTGCATGAATCACTACACTAGCGCCTCGTCAAGGCGATCGTGACGGGTTGCGTGGGAACAAGGATATGTGCCACTGCTTCAAGCAGTGCTTCTTTGTGTGCATGGCGACTGACATGAAACACTGCTTGAAGCAGTGGTACACAACCGCGTCCCTGCAAGTTCCGGATTGTCCCCATGACCAGCATCCTCGGTATCGACTACGGGATTAAGCGAATCGGCACCGCCATCGCCGATACCGAGACCCGAATCGCCACGCCGCTTTCCATAGTTGCGGGCCGCAATGACGTCACCCGCGACGCCCGAAACATCGCCGATCTCGGCGAGCAGCAGGACGCCGAGTCATTCGTCGTCGGCCTTCCACTCAACATGGACGGTACCGATAGCAAGCAAACCGCCCTGACGCGGCGCTTCGCAACCGAACTGGGACGCCTGTCAAAGAAGGCCGTCCATTGGCAGGACGAACGCCTCACCTCGTCCGCCGCCCACGAAGCCCTCGATGCGGCGGATATCGCGCCGAGAAAACGAAAAGGCCTCACCGACAGAATCGCCGCTCAGAAGATCCTCCAGGCCTTCCTCGACCAAGCCTAACTTCGACTATCGAAGTTAAGCTGCTTGTTTGACTGCATGGATTAGGGACAGCAGGACCTTTC
>JAUVGW010000417.1 GCA_030593565.1 Phycisphaerae bacterium
AAGGCGCTGTTGCAGTGTCCGGTTTTGCATCCTTTCGACGTGTCCGTTGTGCTGTCGCATTTGATCGGCAAGCTGTCGGTGTTTCACGACGATCTTGTGACGGGGATTCTCCCGATCTATAACCACGATCGCCCTGGAGAGACGTTCGACCAGCTTCGCAATCGAATCGTGATCCTGCTGGAGGCGATGCGGCCGGTGGCGTACGCCGAGCGACCGTTCACACGGAAGAAGGACACGGAAGGGCGCGAGGGCCTGGAGGTCGAGCTGGACCGCAAATGGATCGACGAGAACCTCGAGCTGTTCGTCGCGCTCACGTCGGAGGAGATGGATGTCAATGAATTGGAACGGTATGTGTACGGCACATTAGACATGAAGCTGGCATCTCCGAAGCGGTCTTCACGGATTCACAACATCGCCGTTCGGGGCTTACGGTTGCAGATCAAATCGGTTCCGGCCGGTACGCTGCCGCGGCGACAAGGCCTTCACTACTTCAAAGTGGATAAGACGATTGGTCCGGATCGGACGGACTATTGGAAGGAATGCGAACAGGAACGCGGCATAAGAATGAGTATTCGCGGTGGACAGATGGCCGCGATGGAGAAGTTCAATCCGGCCCTGTACGTATCACTAAAGGTGCGATAAATGGCGACAGAACCTGAAGATGGTCGATCTCTGCATCTCACCGAGGCCTGTTGGCCTGTCTTCGAGTTCATCACGAACTTTACGCGTCAGTTGAAGGGCGGCGCGACGCCCGATCCACAGCAGCTTCGGTTCGAGGGGCTGTCTGCGTGGCGAGACGCGGCCGACCTTGCCCGCGACGAGCCTGTGAGTGAGCGGGCGTGGAACGATCGGGTCGAGGCTATGATGGTGTACCTCATCGACTACAAGATGCTGAACACCGAATGGGAGGGCCGCGACTTCTGGTTCGACAACCGTTTCGAGACGGACCCCGAGGTGCTGAATCACGTGGAATCGCTCGGCGGCGATAAGTTCTTCGAGAGTTGTGACGAACTCCAAAAGGAGTTCGAGCTTGCCGATCGACGAGACCGGCGCGACAAGGACGAACTGGCGGAACAACTGAGTTTGTATTTCACATGCCTGCGTTTGGGGTTCAAGGGCCGTTTTCACGACAGGCCGCAAGAACTGGCGGACTATACGCGGCGTCTCTTTGCGCGACTGCCGGCCTATGCCTCGACGCGGGCGAAGGACCTGTTCCCGGAGGCGTACCAGCACAACCAGGAAGTGAAGGTGAACTACAAGCTGGGCATGAGCCTGACCATCATGGTGGCGATCTTCGCCGTGCTTATGGTGACGTCGCTGTTCACGTTCCAGGTTGCCTGGAACAGTGCCACGAAGGAAATCAACGATGCGGCGAACGACATCGTCGACACGAAGGTGGACTATTTCCACCCCAAAGAAGAGAGTGCTGGACGCGGCTGAGGCGCCGTCGAGGGTTTGAGGGATCGAGGGTGCCGGGCCGGTACCGGGCCGGGGACGGCCCGGCTCGCTGGGGATCGAGAGATTGACCAACCCCGGCGACGTGTTGGCGTAAGACAGCGATGTGAATCAGTCTTGTTCCATGCAGGGTAGAAGTCATGAAGAAACTGATCTCGATGTTCAAGGGTCTGCCGCCGGAGATGCGGATGATGATCGCGATGGCGGGCTTGGGATCGCCGTTCGGGGCGATCTACCTGCTACAGCGGTTCATGTTTCCGGGAACACCGCTGATTTACATCATCTTCGGCGTTGCGATCGTCATCGGCATCCTCTGTCTGCTCGGCTTCCTGATTGCCAAGATATTCGGCCGGCGCGGCAAGAAGCGCAACCAGAAAATGGCCAAGGAGTTGTCCGAGAGCGGTGGTACCGGCCCGGTCTCGATGGACGTCCGCGCGGCGATCAAGGCGAACAACGACAAATTCTCCGAGGCCGTCCACAAGATGCGGAAGGAATTCGGCATCAACGTGTTCGACCTGCCATGGTATATCGTCATCGGCGATTCGGGTTGTGGCAAGACGAAGCTGGTCAACGAGGGAGGCCTGACGTTCTCGACCGGCCGGCCGGAGGGATACCAGCTCGGCACGCTGAACTACAACTTCTGGCTCACCGAGGACGCGGTGTTCGTGGACATGGCCGGCCGTCTGTGCAATCCGCAAGACGACTCGGACCACCGGGAGTGGCAAGCCTTCCTGACGACGATCTCGAAGGGTCGCAAAGGTTTTCCGATCAACGGGGCGGTCGTCTGCATATCGGCGGAGCATCTGCTTCAGGACACACCTGAGAAGCATGAGGACGACGCGAATACGGCCTTGGAGCGGCTCCGCGAATTGCAGGCCAAGCTCGGCGTCACGTTCGCGACATATTTGGTCATCACAAAATGTGACAAGATTTTGGGCTTCATGCAATTGTTTGATCGGGCGGAGCGCGACCTCACAATCAAGCATCAGATGTTCGGGTATTCCAGGCCGGGTGATTTCAATGTCCTGTACGACCCCGAGAATTTCAGCAAGGGCTTCGATCAGGTCTATCGCCGACTGAGCGAGCTGCGGCTGCGCCGGTTGAACGACGAGTCGGAGGAAAATGAACTGGGAGCTGCGTACACGTTTCCGGAGGAATTCCGCGAGTTGCGGGCTCCGTTGCACACCTACGTCCGCACGTTGTTCCCCTACATCAAGAACCCCAAGGCCATCAAGAACCTGGTCTTTCGCGGCGTATACTTCACGAGCGCCACGCAGCAGGGCTCGGTCATCTTGAAGCACCTGACGGAGCGGTTGGGCGATGATGCCGCGGCGAGTTTCGCGCCGTTGGAAAGCCTGTACCCCCGTCCGAAGCCGCACTTCATCAAGGACGTGCTGTTTCGGAAGATCTTTCCGGAGCAGGGCCTCGTCTTTCGGAATGAGCAGGACGCCCTCAAACGGCAGAAGCTCGCGAAGCGGTTGAGGATCGTGACGATTGCGATGGGCCTCCTCATGATCGGCTTTTTCATCTGGGCCTTCTCTAGTTTCGGCCAGCTCATCGGTGTGCCAAGAGAACGGGTCTTATGGGTGGAGAAACAGGATGGGGACAAGATCGAGCGCACGGAGCCACCGGTCATCCGCGCCGTGGCCTCGGCGGGCAAGTCGTTGAACGAGTGCCTTGCACTGGGCAACGCCCGAGACAAGTTGATCGAGCACCCGTGGGCTGCGCGGGTCCTGTCGCTTTCCCCCGTGGGCAGCGCCTATAAGAAGCCGGCCAGCGATCTTCAAATCATTCGATGCGGCCTGTTTCAGGAAGGCGTGTTGAAGACGGCGTTGCGAAGGCTCGAGAGTGAGCTCCGCTCGCCGAATCTGGGGCGTTACGGCGAAGGCAAAGAAGTGGATGGCAGGGCGGGGTTGTTTGCCCAGGCGCTCAATGAATACCTGTACCTGCTGCGATACAAGAATCGTCCTGAGAAGAAGCCTGAGTTAACTCAGGAACGAATGTTGCGTCTGTTCGAGTTGATCAAGGAGAAGAATGACAACGACGAAGACGTCATCGTGGGCTCCAAGTGGAATGGTTTTGTCTCAGAGTTGGGCGAGTACGTCACGGAGGCAAATGGCTCTGAGGAGGCGTTCAATCCCGCGTTGCTCCTGGCGGAATCCGATTTTGCGCCGGTGAAGACTGCGCAGTCGGCGATATTGGCGTATCGAGATTACCTCGAGCCGGCAGCGCTGATGGATACCACCCATCCGGACGAGACCCTGAGGGAGTGGATTCGGATTCGACAGGCTTGCGTGGATTCCCTGTCCGCGTACGGCGACATTCTCGCCCTGGCCGATGAGTTGCCCGCCAATACCCAGGAACTGCGGGACTTCAAGAAGGAGTTTGAGGCGCGCCACGACGGATTCGCAACGACGCTGAAGGAATGTCAGTGGAAGATCGAAAAGGAGCGCCGTGTCAAGCTCGAGACCCTGTCTTTGGCCGTGGGGCGGCAGCAGGATTTGTGGTTGCAGAAGTACGCGCAATGGTATCGGTCTTACACCGGCCGGAACCCTACGAAGGTCGCCGGTGTCGAGTCCGC
>JAUVGW010000432.1 GCA_030593565.1 Phycisphaerae bacterium
ACAACCTCTACGACTTCTGGGTGCCGTGGAAAGCCGCGCTCCAGACCGTCAATCCCGACGTCTTTACCTTCGCCGAGTAGGCTGACTGGGGCATTAGCGGCGAAAGTCTGCTCCCTGCCTTCGACGCCACGATGACCAAGCCCTTCGAGTTTGCCGCTCGCGATTCCCTGGCGTCCGAAACGAAGTATGCGATCTACGAACGAATGGCATCCACCGTAGCAGCCGTGCCGCCCGGCAAGACCTTCATGGGCCTCATCGGCGACCACGACGTGGATCGGCTCACATCCGTAATCGGCGGCAGCCTGGAGAAGGCCAAGGTTGCGGCCGCGATCCTGCTGACCCAGCCCTTCCCGCCCATGATCTACTACGGCGACGAGATCGGCATGCTCGGCGTCAAGGGCGACTACGGCAGCGACGCGAACGACATTCCCATGCGCGAGCCGTTCAAGTGGAATGCCGTCGCCGACGCGCCCATGAGCAACTACTGGGTGCTGCACAGTCAGGCCTACGCCGACCGCTACTCCCAGAATAATGACGGCCGCTCCATGGAGGAACAGCTCGGCGTGCCGGGCTCGCTCCTGGAGGAGTACAGGCTTCTCATTGCGGCTCGAAAGGCGAACGTCGCCCTCCGCCGAGGCGCTTACCACCCGATTGAGAACTCGAGCAGCAGAATCTGGTCGTTCCTGCGACAGAAGGATGCCGAACAGACGCTCTTGATTGCCATTAACCTCAATGGCGCATCACGAATGATTACGCTTGATCTGTCCGGTACCGAGATCGCGAACGGCTCGACCGTTCCGTCGGACGTAATTACGAGCGATACGCTGCCGGCCATCACGGATGCAAACAAGGCCGCGTATTCGATGTCGCTCCCCGCTTACGGCTACCACGTGTTGGTTGTCGATCTGGCCGTGGTGCCGCCGCCGCCCACTGAGATCGACGGCGTTGACGTTCCCGACAGCCTAGGCGCGTGCAGCCTCGTCGCGACACAGGACAATGCCACGGGCCTGGGCGACAACATCAACGAACTGAATCAGCTCTTCATGCGCCCCACGGCCGACGCACTGCGAATCGGGATGACCGGCAATCTCGCCACCGACGGCACCGGCCTCGTGTTGCTGCTCGATGCGGCCCCGGGCGGACAGAACGTGCTCGACCTGTCAGGCTACTCTCCACCTCCAAGCGGGCCGAACGAATTGACCGGGACCCAACTCGACGACGGCTTCGAGCCGGACCACATGATCTTCATCAACACTTATGGCGGAAGCGTCTACGTTGACCAGTTCGAACTGCTTACCGGCGGCGGTACCGTGAAAACCTACCGCGGACAAGGCACGGTCAACGACGGCGACGGCATCCTCACCGGAGGAGACAATCCCAACGACGCTCAGGTCGCCATGAATAACACCAACGCTCTCGGCGTCACCGACACCGATGCATCTGAGGCCCACACCGCCCGCCACGGTTTCGACATGCGTATCCCCTACCCGGATGTTGACATTGCAGCCGCGACAGGCAACACCATTCAGCTTGCCGCATTCATCGTTCGCACAAACGGTGAATGCGGTAACCAGTGGCTGCCCGGTCTCGGCGGCGGTTACGCCAACCTGGGATCGACTCCCGACATGACCGCCATCCCGGGCGACCAGTTCGCTGTTGTGCCGCTTATCGTGGCCGGGGACCTGGATCTGAGCGGCAGCGTGGATGCTTCGGACGTCGATCTCTTCGTCGCCGTTCTGCTCGGCCTGGACGACGATGAAACTCGAAGGGCAGCCTCAGACACGAATTGTGACGGCCTCCTCGACGGGCTGGACATCCACGCATTCGTTGCCTCGCTGCTGCCAGACTGACGGACAAGGCTGATCCACGCTTGCCCGATCACGGATCGCGTTGGACACGCCCTTCTCATGTCGCCGTGCCGCACTCAGGAAACCGCCCCGACACGTTGCCGGTCAGGTTGTAGCCGCACTTCTGGCAATGCCCCCGGGGGGGATGCGTAGGCCGGTCACGACGCCACAGGATGGCCGTGGGGATGTCCGGCGCCACGTTCGTGAGGATTGAAGACACCTACGACGGCGGGGGCGACTCGCCGGGCTTCGATCTCGACGCCGTTGAAATCCTCCCGGAGCCGGCAACGGCGTTGCTCGTGTTGTTCGGCAGCTTGGTCCTGTGGAAACGGCGATAACGAAGCTGTGCTCATATCGCGCGCGTGGCGACGCGGCATCCTTGGCTGCGTCACCACGTGCATGAGCACTGCCGGCCGCCCATTGAGACTACCGGCATGCGGACCAACGAGCCTGCATCCGCCGCCAACAAGGACAAGACACGTCCGCTGCACTGCGCTCCACCCGAGACTCCGGCTTCCCAGCGGACGGCACCGGGAACGCCGGTCCTGACACCGATTGACACTCAGAGCACCAAACGCACATCACCGTCAGGGAGCACTAAAGGCCCTATTCATGGGGGTAAGCTGGGACGGCATGACACTCATAGGGACGACATGACACAGCATGAGACTCGTCGAACTGAACAGCCGCCGAACGGATTCGAACCGTTGACCTGCGGTTTACAAAACCCCTGCCGCGATGGCGCAACCGATGAAACAGACAGCACTTGCGAACCCGCCACATCCTGCACTGCGCCCTGCACTGCGCCGAAACCTGAAAACCCACCCGATCTGGCCGCACTGATCGCACAACTCGCCGCCCTGCCCGACGCCGACAAGCAAGCCATCCGCGACGCGCTCGCGCCGTCTGATACCGACCAGCAGCCTGAGAAGTCGTAGACCGCTTTTAGGGTCGACCTTCCCGGCCCAGAAATAGGGCGCCACGCCGCGCAACTGGTCCAAACGTAGTTCGAGTCGGCTCCGGGCGAAAATCGCTCAGAGAGGCTTATTCGGCGCCTGAGGGGACGCGCGTCTGACCCGCCTTCGTCGCTCAACAGGGGTTTGAGCCGTCAAAACCGATTTGGGCCGACTCCGGAATCCTACGAATTCTTCTCCCCTGGGGCGGCCCCCAACCGAAGAGGGATAGAATTCGCAGACTCGTGCCCGATAGAGCCGGGAAGAATGCAGATTCCCACTCGGGTGCCCCGCCCATTGTGCAATTTCAACTGACTATCTTCGCCGTTATGTGCCTTCTAACGAAATGCCTCACCGTCCGAACTCACTCCACCAGCAGCGGCGTGAACGGTTCGATGCCGAAGAGGTCGCGCACCAGCGAGTCGTCGACGTGAACGTCCGTCGTCCCCGTAAGGTCCACTGTATTTCCAACGATAGTGCCAAAGAACCCTGAGTTTCCGGTCATCGTCACGTCCGAGTCCGGGGCCAGGATGGCTCCGTAGAAGCCCGCTCCGCCGCGCACGTCGAGTGTGCTGTAAGTCGAATAGATCGTCAGGTTATGCGGGTCCTCGGTGACGTTGGTGATTCCACCTCCCGTGAAGACGCCCTCGCCGGCGACGTAGATCTCCGTCGGGCCGGTGATGGTGATCGTAGCTTGCCCTGACATTCTGACCGAGTCGAAATAGTATGTTCCCGGTTGAAGGACCAGATTGTCATCGCTCGTGAGGCGGAGATTGTAACCGCTGCCCTTCCACGGACTGCTGCCGTCGGCGAGCATGCCGATTGTGTCATTGTCGTTCTCCGCTGCGGCGCCTTCCATGTCGGGAT
>JAUVGW010000301.1 GCA_030593565.1 Phycisphaerae bacterium
CGGTAGCGTCCCGGACGCACCATTTGTAGCATCCATCTCAGACCCACATCTAAGGAGCCCCCGACCTTGGTCGGGGGGTTGCTTACGGCTAGGCTCTGTCGGAAAAATCCTGTAGCGTCCGACCCCCGTGTCGGACGTCGAATACCCGTGTCCATCGACAGCCGACAGGGGCGTCGGCCGCTACAAAACGCGGGTTTTCCGACAAAGCCTAGTGGGAGCGTACCCCCCGAGCAAGCTCGGGGGCTCTTGGGCTTTGCGTCGAATAATTTGAAGAAAATGGCACGGTGCTCCCGTTGAGTTTGACGTTGACGCTGAAATCCTCCGCCGATTGCAGCAAAAAAGTGCGAACTGCCGCAAACTGCCGCAAACTCTTGGCCCCGCGTGGGGCGAGACGGCGGTCGGGCCTATTTCGGTTCTCATCACATATGCTTGATCAACGTTCCGCGGGGAAACTGTCAGCGATTAGCTGCGTAGGCCGCGTCCCGGACGCACCGTCATTCCGCATAAAACGCCTTGACAAATCGCGCGGCAGAAGACGACCTACAGAAAATACAGGGCTTATCGCGATTCTGGCAGACGATCCAGAACAGAGCTTGGCGGTCAAGGCCCGCCAAGCGTCGGGCAGAGCCCGACCTACGTGTGCGACCTGCAGGACTATCCCCCGATGACAGTGCGCAGATCATCGCGCATTTCATCGACCGCCTTTTGGGTAACACCGTTTGCCCAAGCAGGTACAGTTTTCAGCTTTGGCACGCGGAGGGTCTTGAGGGTGCGATTTGCTTCCCGCCCGTATGTGCTGTACCTGAAACGGTTGGCTTCTATGCAGAGGCAGTAGTAGAGTTTTACGTCCACTGGCATCTCCACAAGCGGTCGCAGCACGTCGATATTCTGCCCCGTGTAAAACGGCCTTGGCTGGACAAACGAGGAAAGCGCTGCCCCGCCCAGCGCAACGGTGATAAGGCCACGGTCGTATGGGTCACAATCTGCTTTTCGTTGAACGAATGCCACAATCCCGTTTCCCTCGCCCGACCTTCCGACGAAGGCAACAGCGTCGTCGCTGGGCGGACACTGGAGCATTTTGTTTAGATCGAACTTGTTGCCATGCTCGATACTAAACAGTGACTGTAGCTCGACCAGGTTATTACTTGTCTTCATCAGTGTCATGCCTCCGAGATTCGTGCATCAACATGACATTCCGCAAGAGGTATCGTTTTGCTGCTTCCATCAGGGATTGTGGCGTTACTTTGGAGTAATCGGTTTCCAAATAGGCTTCGGCGCACCACTCGTCTTGTGGCCCCACCTGTCGCATTACGCTAAGGCCATCGACGATTTCCCGGCTTCGAAACGCGCTCACCCACTGCTCGCGGATGTCCAACCATCGATCATAAGCGTCGATCCGGCCCCGGTGTTTTGTCTTGATAAAACCGTCGTTCCGCCAGTAACCGAACCAAGTCTTTTTGCCTTTTGGGTGGGGGCGCCCGGCTGTTAAGACAATGACGCACGTGACCACCGTGGTCTTTGAATTGTGGAACAACTCGATTGGCATCGACATCACGGCTTCCAGGGTGTGCCGCTCAAGGATCCTCCTTTTCCATTCGGCAATAACCCCCGACGGTGCTGTGGCACATGTAATTGGAACGATGGCGATGCACTTTCCACCCTGTACAAGGCACTCAAGGTTGTTGAGAACGTATTCAAGTTCCTCCTTGTCTTCCTTGACTGTTTTGTTCTTGTAGGGCGGATTTAGAAGTCCCACAGTGGGCTTATGAGGTGCCACCACCCCCATTGCATCTTCGAAACAGTCCCCGCGAAGAACGTTGGCCTTACCGTCGCCATGTAGGATCATGTTGGAGACGGAAAGGGCGTAAATCTTGGTCTGGTACTCGATGCCGTACAATCGCTCATTCCTGATCTGTTTCTTGAGCTTTTCGTCGGGCCCGGCGTCGCGAATCATCGCCTTCATTGCGGCAATCAGGAGCCCCGCAGTGCCGCAGCAGTTGTCGAAAACTACGCTATCGCGGTTGACCTCGGTGAGGTCGGCAAAAAGCTCAGCGATGTGTGATGGGGTGAGCACAATGCCTAGCCCCTTGTCGTTGTTGGCGTACCGCAGGAACTCGACGTAGAACTGACCGATGGTGTCGTAGTACTTGTGCGTACGCATGAAAGCATTGATATTGTCATCTATCTCCCGAATCAGCGTCACGAAGAACTCTTTGTCTTTTGTCAAAGCCGGCAAGTGGGAGATAAACCCGAAGGCTTGTGCAAGGGCTTCGCGTCTGTCCTGTGGTAGGCTTGCGCTTTCGAACTCGGCTCGGATCGTCTGAAGTAAGTTGGCGCCCAGTTGTTTGGCGGTGCGATGCACGCGATAACTCTGTTTGAAGGCGTCATTTTGTAGCGCGATCAAAATTCCGCTGATCAAGAACCCTCGATCCGCCTCGGTGACCTTTTTTGCCTGTAAACCGCTGTTCAGTTTTCTGCTGTAATCGAGCAGTGCCCGGTAATCCTGGCGGAACTTCACGTCGCTGTGGATAAACGCCTGGTAATACTCCTCGAAGCGTACGATGTCGCGGGCGGCGGCGTACTCGACCGGCTTCGTTTCACCGCGCAGATGTAGGTAATGCGAAATCCTCAGGCTTCTTTCGTCCTGTCCGCTCACAGCAATGGCGAGTACATCGAACTCCTTTGACAAGTGCGAGGCGTAGAGGAGAACCCCGTCAACTGCATAGTCAGCGTACCGATCGAGTGTTGCGCTCACATGCTTTCGCGGGCTGGCTTTACATTCGATGACGACGAGAAAATCAAGCCGGCGCGTGGAGCGGATTAGGAACTCCGGCTTCCCGACGCCGTCGCCGTGTTTCGATGCCCGCGCTAGGAGCTTCTGAAGGCGCGGAGTGTCGCTTTTCTGTTTCTCGACTACGAGGTTCGAGTCGGGTAGGTAGTAGTCCTTTTGGCGGAGCCGTTTATCAACCAGATCCTCGGTCTTTCGCTCGTTCATTGTCTGCGTTGCCTTCGTTGGCTGCCTGCCCTGGCGCCGCGCATAGCGCTTGCTTCGGGCGACATATGGGCTGAGAATGACTATGCAGTTTTGTGGCGTGGCCAGTGCCCACTACTCAATCACGCCTCAACCGTCGCGCTGGCCGTTTCCCTCTACCCTTGACCTGCCGGATAACTTCGTCGCTGCGCGACGGCGGACTTCGTCCGCAATTGGCAGTCAAAGGCCTGCGGGGGCGCCTGCACTTTGCGTCTTAGACACCACTGTGTCACGGATGTCAAGGGGGTGGCCCAGGTTTTCAAACCTGGGGGACTCGATTCCATCTTGGTCGGTCTCAGGTCTAATGACGATCGTCTCCAGTTCCGTCAATCGTCTCGTGGCTACTCGCCTCGGCCCCTCCGGGGCCAAGATATTCACAGCACTGCACAGGCGTCCCGCTAGATTTGTCATGGACCGTCGAAAACCGGGGTATGGCTCGGACGGACGGGTCCGTGACAGTTTAGGCGGCTCGCGAAACAGCGAAGTGTTGCGTGACATCACCCGCGTCGGAACCCGGATCAGAGCCCCGAGCGTAAGCGAGCGGGTCCGAAGACCAACGGTCTGTCCACGAAGACCCGGCGCTGACGCTTGGGGCTCTGATCGGCTCCGCCGATAGTGTCACGGCCCCCCGACTGGCTTCCGACCGTGGTTACTGTTCCAGCTTTTTCAGGGCCGCCGCGACGAGGTCGCGAGCGCGTTGGACGGCCGCTTTCGGGGCCAGCTTCTCGACATTTTCCGCGCGGCGTTCCTTGATTTCCACCATGCCGTCCACCAGTGCCCGGCTGCCGACCGTGATGCGCACCGGGATTCCGATCAGGTCGGCGTCCTTGAACTTGAAGCCCGCCCGCTCGTTGCGATCGTCGAGCAGGACATCGATGCCGGCGGTCTCCAACTCGTCATGAATCTTGCTCGCCGTGGCCACTACATCTTCCTTCCGAGGATCGAGCGCGAGGATCAACACGTGGAACGGTGCAATCGTCATCGGCCAGATGATGCCGCCGTCGTCGTGTGACGATTCGATCGCGGCGGCCATGATCCGGTTCAGGCCGATCCCGTAGCACCCCATGATCAACGGCTGCGCTCGCCCGTTCTTATCGAGGTAGTTTGCCTTCATCGCGTCGCTGTATTTCGTGCCGAGTTGGAACACGTGGCCGACCTCGATGCACTTCTCGGATTCCAGTGCCCCGCCGCACTTCGCGCACGCATCCCCCGCGGCGACCAGCCGCACGTCATCGACGATCACATGATCGCCCGTCAGCGCGAAATCCCGCACTGGGTTCACGCCTGTTGCGTGATAGTCCGTCTTGCACGCACCCGTCGCCCCATTTCGCATCCCCGCCACCGCCTGATCCACGATCAACCGGTACCCCGCGCCCGACTTGTCCAGCGCGTGCGGTCCGGCGAAACCCACCTTGGCACCCGTGAGCTTCTCGATCGTCGCCTCGTCCGCCAACTCCAGCGACGCGCCGGCGACGCGATTCAGCTTGTTCTCGTTGACCTCGTGGTCCCCCCGAACGAGCACGACGACCGGAACGGCATCACCAGCCCCCGGCGCGTCGTCACCTTGACCGTTCGATCCATCGACATAGACCAGCGTCTTTATCATCCGCTCCGGGGTCAGCCCCAGGAATGCCGTCACCTCGTCGATCGTCCGCTGGTCCGGCGTGTGGACATCCTTCAGCGACTGCATCTCGGCCTCGTCCTGCGGCACCGGCCGGGCCTCCGCCCGCTCCGTGTTTGCCGCATACCCACACGACCCGCACCGCACGAGCGTATCTTCGCCCGCGTCGGTCTGAACCATGAACTCGTGCGACGCGTCGCCCCCGATCGGTCCGCTTTCCGCCTCCACCACCACATACGGCAACCCGCAGCGGGCAAACAGCCGGCAGTAGGCGGCGTACATCTTCTTGTACTCCTCGCCCAGACATTCCAGGCTGTCGTGGAAGCTGTAGGCGTCCTTCATCAGAAACTCGCGCGTCCGCAGCACGCCCGACTTCGGCCGCGCCTCGCCGCGAAACTTCACCTGAATCTGGTACAGGCATACCGGAAGCTGCTTGTAGCTTCGCAGGTACGCGCGGGCGATCTCCGTGATCGGCTCCTCGTGCGTCGGGCCGAGCACCGTCTGCGACCGCCAGTCGCCCTTCGGTCCCGCCAGCCGCAGCAGCACGTCACCCATCGCTTCCGTCCGCCCCGTCTCCTCCCACAACTCGACAGGTTGCAGGACCGGCATGTGCAGCTCGATCGCCCCCGCCCGGTTCATCTCGTCCCGCACGATCGCCTCCACCTTCCGCAAGGCCCGATAGCCCAGCGGCAGATACGAGTAGATCCCGGCCGCCAACTGCCGAATCAATCCCGCACGCAACATCAACACATGCGACGGTACCACGGCATCCTTGGGAACTTCCTTCGTCGTGGGAATGAAGAACTCGCTCCAACGCATCTTGTCAGACCTCGATTCTGGGTTCCTGCGATTCTCAAACCCCACAATTAGGCCATCGAACGCCCACGATTGCAAGGGCGCCGGCTCACTGGCATCACCGACGGGGTCCATGACAGTTAAGGCGGCATCGCTCCGAAGGGTCCAACGGGTGCCACTGGCGGCTTGTCCGCCAGTGCCTCAACGGATATCACTCTACACGGGCACTGGCAGGCAAGCTGCCAGTGGCACCCCGCCGCCGATTGTGTCATGACCCTCACCGACGTACTCGGGCGCACCGACGACCAAGAGCCGCAGAAGCAGGATTGCGAAGACAGCCGGGATCAGAAGCAGGACCATCACGACGGTCACCTCGACGGCTTTGGATAACGAATAGCCGTCATACTGCGCTAAGACAAAATAATTCACCGTGATTCATCCCCATATCGGAATCACGATCGGGATCGTCCTACCGGACGCGCCGCGGGCACGAATGGCCCCGTGGAGCAGGTAAATGGACGTTGATTCACGGCGACCGGCGCCGTTTGCGCTGGAATCAAGCAGGTCGATCGGGTAGGATAGCTGGCTGGGATCTCGTAAAGGGGAAATATCGGGGAAGATGGCAGCGCGTCATCACACCTGTTCTTTCGGGATTTGGGGGGGGACCAGCCGTCCGAGCGAGCCGGAACGTTCCCGTACGGGTTACGGCTAAACGGTAACAGTCAGCCAACAGTAAACCCGCAGGGCCACGGGTATCGAAACACCAGGAGGGATGAAGATGCTTCCACGCTACATCATCATGGGATTGGCTCTTGTCGTTGCGGCGACCAACTCGGCTCAGGCCGTGCCAGGCGCGTGCTGTCTGCCTGACGGAAGCTGCCAGGACAGGCCGGCGTCCCAGTGCGAGGGTCTGGGCGGCACGTGGCAGGGCGGCGTCTACTGTGCGGACGTGACCTGTCCGGTGTTGCCTGGCGCGTGCTGTCTGCCTGACGGGACCTGCCAGGACGTCGCGGACGCGGCGGCCTGTACGGCGGCCGGCGGCGTGTTCGAGGGCCACGGCATCGACTGTGCGACG
>JAUVGW010000458.1 GCA_030593565.1 Phycisphaerae bacterium
ACGATGACTAGTGCGATCATCACGGCGTATTCCGTGGCCGTCGCGCCCGCTTCACTGCGAAGAAATGTCTTGAGAAGCCGTCGTAACTCGGTCATTGAACCTTCCTCCATTGCTGGACGCGACAGAAACAACCCACCGTGATCCGTAGTATCATCGGGTCGGACAGGGGCGGATTTCAGAAGAATAACCCACTCGCAGAAGCCGGTGGGTCCCACATCAGAATACGGCCTCGTTTACCGGACAAGAGACCCTGCGGGCCGATAATGCCGGGGCGAAAAGGAGATGGATCGTGTGGGGCCGAAACGGGCTACTGGGGCCGTTCGACGATCTGTCGGTTATACGATGCGATGATGTCGTTTCTGCCGAGCGTCCCGACGACCCGCCGCGAGTCCGCGTCGTCTACCACGACGATTTCGTTGCTGCCGGTCTTCACCATATTATTGGTCGCCGCCAACAGCGAGTCGCGTGTGGTGACCGTCGTGGCCGGCACAGCAATATCGCGGGCGATGATCAGATCGGCGACGAACGGTTCGGTCACGATCCGGCGGATGTCGCGCGAGTCGATCACGCCCGTCAGCTTTTCGTCCTTGTCCACGACGGGGAAACAGGCCTGGGTCGATGCCGTGAAGACTTTCACAAGTTGATGAAACGTCATGTCCTCGGGCACGATACTCAGGTCCGCGTCCGATCGCTTTCCAATGGCGTGTTCCACCACGAGCTTTCGCAGGATGGTACTGGCCATGTTCCCCAGCTTGCTCGGCGCGTCCAGGCGCGACGGCAACTGCTTCTCGTACAGCGTCGCACGCTTGCACAACATATATGCGACCATACACACCAACATGGAAGGAACCAGCAAGTGATAGTTGCCCGTCATCTCGCTGACCATGATGATCGTCGAGACCGGCGTGTTCGCCGCACCGGCGAAGAAACCGGCCATCCCGACGAGCGCGAACGCGCCGGGCTGCACGTTCCATTCCGCCGGGCAGACCTGCGCGCAAATGATGCCGACCGCGCCGCCCAGCGCCCCGCCGATCACGACCGCCGGTCCGAATACGCCGCCGCTGCCGCCGCTGCCGATCGAGAACGCCGTCGTGCCGATCTTCGCCAACGCGATGACCACCAACAGGAGCGCCGCCGCACTGACATAGCCCAGTCCGTCCGGCAAGATGTCGAGCATGGCCCCGGCGGATGGAAGCGACATCACGTTCGGCAAGATGCCGGTGTCGCGATTGAAGCACGCCTGAACCACGCCGTATCCCGCCCCCAACGCCTCCGGGATGAAGAACCCGATCACGCCCACGAAAAGCCCGCCGATCGCCGGCTTGAAGTGATTGCGAATGTGGACGTGCTGGAACATCAGCTTTCTGATGCCGTAAAATGCCTTGACGAACAGCATCGCACCGAGCGCCATAACGACGGCCAGCGCCAAATAGGGCAATAACAACCAGGGATTGTCGAAGACGTATCCCGGCGTCGCGAACAACGGATGAAACCCGAAGATCGCGCTGAAAACACTGTAGGCGACAATGGACGTGGTGAACGCCGGCACGAGCACCTCGTGCTCCATATCCGGCTCCCGATACAGGACTTCCGCAGCGAACAGCGTGCCGGCCAAGGGCGCATGGAAGATCGCGCCGATTCCCGCAGCCATGCCTGCCGCCATCAGGATTCGGCGTTCATCCGGCGGCACCTTCATCCACCGCCCCAACACCGAGCCGAAGCCCGCCCCGATTTGCGCGATCGGTCCCTCGCGGCCGCCCGAGCCGCCCGTCCCGATCGTGATCATGGACGTCACCGCCTTGATCAGCGGCACACGCGCGCGGACGCCGCCATCCTTGAAGTGGTAGGCTTCGATCGCCGCGTCGGTTCCATGCCCCTCCGCCTCCGGAGCGAAGGTAAACGTGATCCATCCGCTCAGCAGGCCGCCCGCTATCGGCAAGATCAGCAGCAGCCAGCGCAGCCGACCGAGTCCGCCGCCGCTTGTTGAGTCAGATGTGTGCGAGGCGTCAGCCCCCGTCGCCGCCCCATTGGCAACAGACGTTGAGCCTTGTGCATCCAAGCTCGAACCGCCTGCATGGTCGCCGGCGCCGGCCGACGGCCGAGTCTTTGCTCCAAAATCGAACAGCGTCTCCTCGTTACCCGGTCCCGTGGGATGGTAATTGGCCAGGTAGCCCATACAGAAACTCGAGCCCGCATCCAACATCACGTAAAACCCGGCAGCGCCGAATCCGGCGACCAATCCGGTGACGATGCACAGTGCCAACAGCCGACGCAGGTCGCGGGCCGGAGGGCGTACCGTTGGTTCGATCGATTCTCGCGGTGTCATCCGCCTCTGTCTCGTTTCTGTTCGTGATGGCTGCGGCACCGAAGGCCGCCGCCATATGAATCTGATCCGTTTGGCCGCGACCAGTGGGGCAGCCCGATGCGGCGTCGACCGCTTACGGCCAGGCCAACGTGAGTACCACAACCATCTTACCCGTCCCCGCGCCGCCGAGCCCATCTGTCGATGCACGGTAGACAATCAGAACGCCGTCACACCGGGATTCTCGGGGGTGCCGCTGCTTCAAGCAGTGTCTAATAACGGTCACCTCGCGAGTAGAGTCGCACTGCTTGAAGCAGTGGCACACGCCCAGGCCCCCGCGTGCCACCCGTCAAGACGGCTTCGGAGCCTATCCCGGCAGGTGTGGTACTGCCGCGGCGGCGGTGAAAACACAGGCTTTGGGGCCTGTGCCACAGGGCCTACTGGGACAGGCTCATACGAAGCGCTAGTCCGTGTGCAGAGTCCCCGCGATCCCGCCGGCCGTCGTGACGGTCAGTC
>JAUVGW010000192.1 GCA_030593565.1 Phycisphaerae bacterium
CG
Organism: Phycisphaerae bacterium; assembly: GCA_030593565.1. GTDB lineage: Bacteria > Planctomycetota > Phycisphaerae > UBA1845 > UTPLA1 > JAFGQA01. The sequence continues at coordinate 3 of JAUVGW010000192.1, forward strand.
CACCAGCGAGCCCCAAAGGGGCGAAAGAGGAGGTCGAGGGGTATCTTTCGCCCCGCTGGGGCTGGGCAAAGCGCATGCCGATGCGATCCCACGGCTTGCGCCGTGGGCTTTCTTCTTGCGCCACTCCGTGGCTGGTTGGATTTTGTATATTCCCCGGAAATCCGTGAAGAACCATTTTTCTTCTTTTTCGGCGCGCATCAGGATTTGGTTGTCTTGCATGGTGGCGGCTTCCCTCCGTTTGCAGCAAAAAAGTGCAAACTGCCGCAAACTGCCGCAAACTTTTGGCCCCGCGTGGGGCGAGACGGCGGTCGGGCCTTTTTCTATTCTCATCATGTAGTCTTGCTCCATGTTCCGCTTGGTGACGGGTTTATTCGGCCGAAGGCCGCGCTGGGGATTCGTGGAGCACGCATCCAGACGTACATTGCCCCGGCAGCGTCACCGATCGCAGCCACGGGTGGCGTGGCATGGATCATGTGGGATGGCATGGATCATGTGGCGTGGCATGGGTAACGAACGACACGTCCTGCAAGGGCGGGGCGTTCATTACCCGTGGAAGCACGTCGAGGTCCGCACGGGTAAGCTCCGCCGCCGAGCGCGGCTGCGCTAACCCATGCCACCCCGGCGAACGACCCATGCCGCCCCGGCGCCACGCGTTGACCTTGCATAAGATTCGTCGTATTCTCCGCGTATGGCCACAGCTTCCAAGGTCAAGCCGACGCACAAGGCGGTCAAGAACTACTACGCCGCACTCGCGACGTACGCCGACCAGAGCGTAGGGCACGAAGGCGCGCTGCGATCCGCCTTTCAGAATCTTCTTGCCGAGACCGGCCGCAAGCACGGCTGGACCCTCATCCCCGAACTGTCCCTCGACGCGAACGGCCACCAAATCCGCCCCGACGGCACCTTCCGCGACGAGTTCACCATCGAACGCGGCTACTGGGAGGCCAAGGACACTGACGACGACCTCGAAGCGGAGATCAAGAAGAAGATCAAACGCGGCTACCGCCTGACGAACACGATCTTCGAGGACACCCGCCAGGGACGGCTCTATCAGGACGGCAAGCTGGACATGATCGCGGACCTGCGCGAGCCGCAACAGCTTTGCGACCTGCTCAACGCCTTCTTCTCCCATACCGAACCCGCCCACGAGGACTTCAACAAGGCCGTCGACGAGTTCAAGCAGCGTGTGCCAGACCTCGCCCGCGGCTTGGTCGAACTAATCAAGCAGGCTCACGACGGCAACCAGCGTTTCATCGAGGCGTTCGCAAAGTTCTACGAACTCTGCCGGCAGTCGCTGAACCCGAACCTCAGCACCGCCGCGGTCGATGAGATGTTGGTCCAGCACCTGCTGACCGAGCGGCTGATCCGCACCGTCTTCGACTCGCAGGACTTCACCCGCCGCAACGTCATCGCCGCCGAGATCGAGAAGGTCATCGACGCCCTGGTCAGCCAGTCGTTCAATCGGCACGGCTACCTCAAGCGGCTCGACCGCTTCTACGTCGCCATCGAGCACGCGGCCCGGACGCTGTCCAGCTTCTCCGAGAAGCAGCACTTCCTGAACATCGTCTACGAGCGGTTCTTCCAGGGCTATTCGGTCAAGGTGGCCGACACCCACGGCATCGTCTACACGCCGCAGGAGATCGTCGATTTCATGTGCGCGTCGGTGGCCGAGGTGCTGGAGAAGGAGTTCGGCAAGAAGCTCGGCGACCCCGGCGTCAACATCCTCGACCCCTGCACCGGCACGGGCAACTTCATCGTCAACCTGATCGGCCGCATCCCCAAGCGCGACCTGCCGCGCGTGTACCGCGAGCAGCTTTTCGCCAACGAGGTCATGCTGCTGCCGTACTACATCGCCGCGCTGAACATCGAACACGCATACTACGAGAAGACGCAGAAGTACGAGCCATTCGAGGGGCTATGCTTCGTCGACACGCTCGACTTGGCCGAGTCTGACCAAACGACATTCGGCTTCATGGCCGAAGAAAACGTCCAGCGCGTCGAACGTCAGCGCAAAGCGCCGATCACCGTCATCATCGGCAATCCACCGTATAACATGAACCAGCAAAACGAGAACGACAACAACAAGAACCGAAGGTATGAGATTACCGACAAGGCCGTTCAGACGACATACACGAAGGACTCTCGCGCGACCAACAAGACTGCCCTCAGTGACCCCTACGTCAAGTTCTTCCGGTGGGCAAGCGACCGCTTGGGTTCTCGTGACGGCATCGTCTGCTTCGTATCCAAAAACAGCTTCGTTGACGACATCGCATTCGACGGCATGCGCAAACATCTTCGACACGGATTCAGCGCGATCTACCATATCGATCTTCACGGGAACGTGCGCCGAAACCCAAGGCTGAGCGGTACAACCCATAACGTGTTCGGAATACAAGTTGGCGTTGGAGTCACCGTCGCTGTCAAGAAGAAACAGCTCGCAAAGCGCGGTTTGTTCTACCAACGTGTACCAGAGGAATGGCGAAAGGAGGAGAAGCTTGCGTGGCTCTCTGGCCAAGCGACGGTTGGCAACGTCGGTTGGCAACCATTGAGTCCGATGGTGGACCATACATGGCTACCGGCGCAACATCGAGAGGAATTCGCGTCGTTGATCCTGCTAGGATCGAAGGAGGTCAAGTCCGGCGCACAATTTGAGGCGCCCGTGATCTTCAAGACGTTTTCCGTCGGCGTAAAAACTAACCGCGACGAAGTCGTATATGACTTCAATGGCGATGTGTTGTCGCGACGCGTAAAGGAATTCATTGAGGACTTCAACGCAGAAATCGGCAGATATCGGCGGGCGAAGAAACCTGTCAACGTCGATGACTTCGTCGACTATAGGAAAATCAAATGGAGCGAGGGGCTAAAGGCAAACCTTGTTCGCGAGCGATACGCGGAGTTTGACGAGGACTGCATACGGGCGTCGATCTATCGTCCGTTCACACAGCAGAGACTCTACTTCAGTGACTTGCTGAACGAGCGCCGGTACTTGTTTGCGAGGATCATTCCGACGCCGGAATGTGAACGCGAGAACCGCATCATTTGCTGCACCAATCACTCGCAGATGCCGTTCTTAGTTCAAGTCACGGGCCGCATTCCCAACGAGGCCGTGGGCGGGCGCTCGGGGAAGTGCTTCCCCTTCTACTTCTACGACAAAGACGGCACGAATCGCCGGGAGAATATCACCGACTGGGCGCTCGCGCACTTTCGCGAGCACTACGGGGATCGCCGGATCAGCAAGTGGGACATCTTCTATTACGTCTACGGCGTGCTGCACCATCCGGGGTATCGGGAGAAGTTTGCCGACAACCTCAAACGCGAGTTGCCGCGCATCCCGCTTGCGCCGCCCTGCGATCAGAGCTGTGATCCTGATCAGAGCCCAGAGCGTGAGCGACGGGTCAAGGGCGGCGGACCGGTCGCTTGCGCTCGCGGCGCTGATGGGGGTGTCGCGCAAAATCGCACTGGCAGCAAGCTGCCGCTGGCACCCGGCGTCGAGAAGAATGGTGCGTCCGGGACGCACCCTACGGGCTCTGATGGGAGCGGCGGCCTTTCGTCCGGCTTCCGCGCCTTTGCGAAGGCCGGCAAGCAGCTTGCCAGGCTCCACATCGAGTACGAAACGCTGAAGCCTTGGCCGCTCAAGTGGATCGAAACGCCCGGCGAGCCGCTGAGCTATCGCGTCGAGAAGATGCGGCTCAGCAAGGACAAGAAATCGATCGAGGTCAACGACTCGCTCACCCTGGCGGGCATTCCGCCGGAAGTCTTTGACTATCGCCTCGGCAACCGTAGCGCGATCGAGTGGGTCATCGATCAGTACCGTGTGAAGGAAGACAAGCGCACCGGCATCCGCTCGGATCCCAACACCGCCGCGGCACGCGGCGGCTCCGATTACATCGTCCGCCTCGTTGGTCAGGTCGTCCGCGTCAGCGTGGAGACGGTCAAGATCGTTGCCGCCCTGCCGCGGCGCTACGCGCCGGAGCCGCCGCCCTCCGACAGCTGAGCCGTCGGTATTTGTCGTCCGACACGGGGGTCGGACGCTACGGCCGTCGGCCACGGGGGGGCGATACTACCGTTCCGGCTCCCGCGCAGACCTGACATTGGTGCGTCCGGGACGCACCCTACAGGGCTCGCTACATGCCTCGCGCGGCCCGCGCCGACTTACCGTGCCCGATCCCACTCGAGCAAAGCGCGAATGGAATCGCGTCTTACTTCGCGACGTGTACGTCGATCTCCGTAAAGAACGTGCCTTGGCCTACGTCCTCGGCAATCCACAGCAGGTGGCGGAACGGCCCGAGCAATTCGCAGCCCGGGCTTCGTTTTATGGATGATCCGTGTATGTCGCCTTCGCCCAATGCCTCGGTATTCGCAACAGCCAGCAGCGTCCAGCCTTCGTGCTCACCATGCTTGATGTCGTGCGAGGGCATCTCCTCGGCGTTTGAGCCCCACAGCGAGAAGTATTGGGGGGCGCGGTTGGCGTCGTGCCATGAGTAAGTGTTGATTTCCTCAATTGGCACACTGCGCTTCAGGTCGAGAAAGAACCGGCCCTGGCAGTCATACCAGACACACCGCTCCGTGTCGTCGTCGTTCCGTGCGGCGATGCCGTCATTGAGGCGGGGCAGCGCAAGTTCAACTGCGCCCGAGCCGTGATGCGGGGAATGTTCTCCATCGCCGTCGTGATAGCGGAACACAGCATCGTTTCCGCCGGCTTGATCGGCGTAGTCCGTGTTGACCGGCGCGCCCATCGATAGCTCTTCATAGGACGCCTGCCGATCGATCGCGATGGTTCCAACAGGTTCGACGCCCTGGAAAACCGGGACGGGCCGCTCCGGATAGATGTGGCGCAACTCGATCGGCTCGCGGTTGGTGAAATCGTCGTACAACGGCCGGGCCGGGCGAGCGGCGTCGTTCGCATTCACTGACGCCGTGACTGCGAGGATCTTGATCCGTGGATTGTCGGGGAGGGTCAGCGTCTTTGCGCTGCCTGGCAGGTCGAGACCGTACTTGAACAGATAGCTGAACTTGTATGCCTCGTTGCCCTTGTCCGGATGATGGCGATGCGTGCAGAACCACGCGATGGGATCGCGTTTGATGAACCCGGTCTTGATGCCGACGACCCTGCCGTCGCAGCGATAATCGACGTCATCGAACTCGCGGTCCCACTCGCGGTTGTCGTACTGCCCGACGAAGCCGGTCCATTCCTGCACGGACACATCGTGCGGTTGATCGTCGATCAGGAATCGGCCGACCGTGTCCTCCGATGCCGCCGCCAATAGATACAGCCGGTTGTGCTTGCCGGCCGGCAGGTCGATCTTCTGGCCGCTGCACGACAGGGCCTGGGGCTTCCCATCGCCCGCAGCGCCGAGCTTGAACAGGATGCCCTCGCTGGTGATCTGCGGCGGCAGCATCTCGGCCGGGATCGAACGACCCTGGTCGTCAAAACTTCCGGCGGATCGATCCCCGTCAGTGCTGGCGACACAGGCGTCGAATGCGAGTGCAACGGGTGTGCTTGACGGCGGTTTGAGCGAGGCCGGCGGCTTGCCGAGGCGAACGGCAAAACTCCGCGGGCTGTAGGGCGTCAAGTCGGTCACGAGCTTGCCATTGCGGAGCTCGGCGTCGCCGATCCGGCGCTCCTGGCCGTCTACTTCGTATGCCTCGGCCAAGCCATCGCGAAACGAGATTGCCACATCATTCGCGCTGCGACCCCACAATTCCTGCAACCTGATGATCGTCCAGTCGCCGTGCTCGGCCTGCTTGAGGGCGCGGACGTCCACCTGCGGTGTGTTGACGCTCAACATGCGGAAGGTCTTTCCGAGCGGCCCGTCGTGGGCTTCAACTTGGAATGGAATCAATGGCTGGTTGAGCCGCCGTCCCTGCCACTCGCTGCGTCCGACCCGCCAATCGCCGCTGTGACCATATAGTGCATAGACAATCTCATGACGACCCCAGTCCTGGCTATGCTGATCGAGATAGCCGCTACGTACGCCCGGCGTGTAGAGCAGCGTAAGCCGCACCTCGCTATCGGTCGGCTTGTCCGATCCATACTTGCAGTCCTCTAGTACCGACACGCCATGTTTGCCGGTCCGGTCGGTCAGGTCGAACCACTCGTGCGACGGAACCTCATACTTCGTCGGCTCGTTGTTTCCGCGATCGATCGTGCCCATGCCCCAGTTGTAGGTCGCGACCGGGTTCGACACGGTCAATGGAAACGAGGCCTTCAAAGCGCACTCGGTGGACTGCCAGTCGATGTCATTGGCGAACTCGACGCGCCGGCCGGCATCACCGAGCGCGAGTTGGATGCGCTGCGTGAAGATCGAGTTCCGGGCGCGACGCTTGATCTCCCACGCCACGCGGACCGGGCCGCGCTCTACGATCCGCACGTCTGCCGGCCCCTTCACCGCGTCGATTGGAGGGTTCTGGCGGTCTGCCCAGTCCATGTTCCAGGCCGGCCAGTTGCGCGGCTTTTCGTGCGTGAAGACGAGTTGTGCCGGTTTGGCGAGCAGCTCTCGGTTCTCGTTCTTTTTGTCAACGATGCTCGTGACGTCGCCGGCGTCGTTGATGGTGACGCGGTAGTGCTCGTTTTCCAATGCTCGATCGGTAATCCGCAAGCCGGTGTTTCCTACAAACGGTTGCTCACTTGCCCGGACATCGAAGGTGGAAAACCCCAGCGATGGAACTCGCGCGACAAACAGAACGGTGATGGACTTGCCCTCACGCTCGAGAATCTGCGACGGTGTCTCCTTGCCGCTTGAATCGAACACGCGAATCGACATCGGCGGCTCGGTCCCGAAGATCACGGTGGCTTCCACCAGGTCCTCGCGATCTATTGCCAGCGGGTTATAGACAACGAGCGGTTCGCCCTGGGCGCGTGTGTCCATCGCCCGTACGACCGCCCCGACGGAATCCTGTAGCACGGCCGCGAATCCGTTTGCCGCGATGATTTCATCATTCCAGGAAAACGTGTAGGCCCTCGGAATGCTCGTGCCGGGCAGAATGTCGTGCATCTGGCTGGCCAGCAGGCGAACCCAGGCGTTGTTCATCTTCTCGCGCGGATAGCTCGCACCGCCGAGCCAGTTCGCCATGACCGCCGCCCGTTCGGCTGCGTCGGCCAGAATCTCGTTCTTGCGATTCCACCGCTTCATGGTGGCCTGCGACGTCAGCGTTCCGGCCGAGTGTTCTGTCAGCAACAGATCGCCCTTGTAGCTCGGCAGCCGGGCACGCTGCTCCGACGTGATGTCCTTGAACATCTGATCCGATGAAACAAGCGCGACCTTGATTTTGCCATCCTCATTCCCGACGCTCGCCACGTAGTTCGCGACGTCCTCGGCCTTCGGAGCGCCGCCCGTGTCGCCGACGCCGTAGTAATGGAAGTCCGCCCAAACGCCGTATTGCCGGCCATTGTCGTCTATCCGCTCGACCCATTTGGGATTGGTGTCGACACGGCCCTCGACCGCGCCGACATACGCACCGGGATCAAATGCCGCAATGACCGACTTGCCGTCGGGACCTTCCCATACGCCGATCTTGAACGGAATGCCGACCGCCGAGCCCCATGTCAGCTTCTGCGTCGAGAAACCCAACAGCCCACAGTGCGCCCAAATCGACGGCATCGACGCTGGAAACCCGAAGCAGTCCGGCAGCATGTAGTCCACGCTCTCCTTGCCGAACTCGCGGCGGAAGAAGTCGTTTCCGTATAGCACGTGGCGAATGATCGACTCGGCTGACGGGACATTCACGTCACCCTCGTCCACGGACGAGCCCGAGACGAACCACCTGCCGTCGGCGATGTACTTCTTGAGTCGCGCGTACCTCTCCGGGTAGTACTCCTTCATCATCTGGTAGCGGACCGAACCCGTGAAGTTGAAGACGTAGCCGGGGTGCTTCTCGAACCGGTCGAAGTTCTGGTCCAACGTGTCTAGAATGAACTGATCAATCGTTTTGCAGTAGTCCCATCGCCATTGCGAATCGAGGTGTGCATAGCCGACGCAATAGAGCACCTTCTCCTGGGAAAGGTCATATCGCGGTTCTTCGCCATACGACGGTGCGGCGAGAAGTAGCGAGGCCACGAGAGCGCCAAGCAGCAGCCATCGGGTTGTCAACGTCTTCATCGGTTGTCTCCTTGAGAGCCTACTCTGTTTGGTAATTGTAGCGTCGCCCCCCGTGGAACGCTTCCCGTGATCAGCGACGGATTGACGCATCGCCGGCAGGAATAGACGCATCTTTTGACCTAGTTCGCAAAGGCGATAATACCCACGGTAGCGTGATTGCGAATATTCCAATATAGATAATGTACGCAATAACATCGCGCGATTGAATGAACCTCGATTTCGGGTTGATCAACCCGTCTGGTGTCATTTCCGTTCGGATCCGCACAGCCTCAGCCCAGTCCTTCTCCGAACTCCACGTTTCGATCGAATTGCTCCTGATATCCAGCAGGAAGTGACCGTCCTGATGCTCACCAATCACATAATCTCCGTCAACTTTGATTCCCGTAATGTCTGACACGAGTACAGAAGGAAAGTATGGCTCGGCCCTCTTCTCGCGTCTGGCTTGGTTCCATTCTTCAATACTATCGAATTCCAGCACGGTACCGTCACCTAGCTCGTTGACAATCGCATATCTTGGGCTGGTCGCTCCGGTTTCCTCTTGGGTGTAGCACATGGCGATCCATCCTGAATACGTGCGAGTATCCAAATAGGAACTGTACTGTAAGATACAAGGAGAACCGGGGGAGATCGCACCCACGTCATAGCCGCTGCCAAGATCGACGTATGGGTCACGATACAAACATCCATCTAGCATTAATACGAAAACGCCAACCATCGCGAGATTGATGAAGATTCGTATAGACTTCATAATTTGGTGAGTCCTGATGGGTTGCCTGTTGACGATCACAAGCGACATCTTCTCCTTCACTACGGCAATTCAAGCTCTCCCGTCAGGTACGCATAGATGGCGTCGCGGTCGGATGCGCCGAGCAGACGCGCGCGGAACTCCTCGTGCATGAGCCTGCGAGCCAGCGTCGAAAAGACCTTCATATGGGTCCCATCCGTGTCCGACTCGCGGATGGCCAGCAGAATCACACACTGTACCGGCTCACCATCCACCGCGTCCCACTCGATGGGCTGCTTCAGTCGCACCATGCCGATGGAATTCGCTGCGAGCGAATCTGTCTTACAGTGGGGAATGGCAAAACCGTGGCCCAGCCCCGTCGAGTGGATCTCCTCACGCGCCCAGACCGCCTCTTCAACAGTCAGGGGGTCGTCCGTGCGCTGTGCGACGTGGAAGGCGTCCACGATCTCCTTAATCACTTCCTCCTTGCTGGCGCTGTCCGAGTCGACCATGATCAGCTCAGGTTCCAGCAGGCCCCGGGCGGTCCCGCGATTGGCAAATGCGTCGAGCACGGCGTCCACTTCGGCGATGTCTCGACAGGCAAGCGCAGTCGCGAGAACCTCGCGGCACTCGGCCGCAGAAAGCTGTGTCACCGCCGCCTTCAAGGGCAGCACGTCCTGGGCGACCACGCTGATTTCGTCAAGACCCAGCCCCACTAGCAGCGGCAGGTTCCGCGCGTCCCGGGCCATCTCGCCGCACATGCCCACCCAGCGGTTATGCCGTCGCGCATCCTCCGCGATCTTCGCCAGCAATCGCAGGAAGGCTGGATGTCGCGCGTTGTAC
>JAUVGW010000130.1 GCA_030593565.1 Phycisphaerae bacterium
CGGGATGATGGCGAGCGTCGCTCGGCTTGCGGGCGAGCAATAGGCCGTTTCCGCGCCCTCGCAGTTCCGGGCCTTTACCTGAAAATCATACAGTGTATTCGGCGCCAAACCCGTGGCTGTATCCCAGATCGTCTGGATCCATTCGTTGATGCCGCCATCTCCACCGGCGGTCGTCGAATCATAAAGGATGCCGGAGGATGCATCAGTCAAATTCGTGAACACACCCGAAGCCTGAAGTTCAATGGACGTGTCTGTTACCTCGCCGAAAGCGACGCCCGTCGGCGTTTCGATGTGGGTGGCGGTCGAAGCGCCGAGAAACCAGATCGTGGCGTTCGATTCGGGACAGGCGCTGTCTTGCGCACGCAGGTAATAGTCGTAGACCGTGTTTGGCGTCAAACCTTCGTCGGTGTACTCCGAGGATGTCGTCCAGCCACTGCTGTGGCCGTCGCTAACAAGCGGGTTCGTCCAAAACAAGTATTCGATCGGGGGCGAATCCACATCCATGGCGATCGTCGCGGTCATCGTCACGGCCGTAGTGCTGATCGGCGTCGGCATAGTGGCAAACAGCAGAGGATTCGGCGATGGAGGTGTCGTATCGATGGGTACAACGCTGATCGCCGTTACCTTGATGTCGTCGAAGAATATCTCCGTGATTTCGCTGGCCGTCGTGCTCTCGTTGTTGAAACCTCCAACCGCGATTTGATGTGTGCCGTCGGCCAAGTCCAGTGAGAAGGCCCGCGTCAGCCAACCGGTGTCCATTGGGTCCGACGGGTTGTTTCCATCGCCGACGAATCTCGCCAGGTAGTCGTTCGGCTCAATACCGATGAGCGTGCCATCCACCGACAACAAGGCTTCCGAGTATTCGTCAGACTCGTAGCCCCCATCCATCAACAGCCTGTAGGAAACCTCCACTTCGACCGTAGTCGGCGAGCCAGTAATGTCGAAATCAGCGACCCACGCCCCTGACATATCTGTTGAATCCGCACCGACCACGACACGGACACCCCCATTCGACCGTCCGCCCGACGGTTCGTACGTGCCGTCGGCGTACGCCGGATTCAACGTGCCGCGAAACACATCATCCTGATAGGCGAAACCGCCCGTGTCGACGTTGAAGTCCTCCATCAGAACAACCTCGGCCTCGCCGATCGGCATCGTGTAGAAGTCGCTCGGTGCGTCCGCCGGTTCTGTCGAATATCCGCCGCCGACCGCCGTGGCGCTAACATACCATTTGATCTGGCATTCCGCCGGCGGCAGAACGGCCTCGTATTCGTTCGACGAAAGCTCCGTCATCGGTTCGGTGACCCAGTCGGCGCCGTCGGCCCTATAGTGAAACTCTCCCGTGCCGGGTTCCGGGATGCCCCCGTCGGGCAGCACGTTCACGCGAAACACCGTCGCTCCGGCCGGCGCCGCAGCCGCTGGGAGCCCCTCGGGATACTCAAACGAAAGCGTCCAAGGCGCGCCCGGGTAGTCGACGTAACACGCCGCATAGCCGATCTTCGAACAGCCGTAGCCCATCCGCATGTAGCCGCTTTCACCCCAGTAGGATCCCCACGAGTTCCGCATGAACCAGACACCCCCGGATCCCTGATTGTCGTCCCATCCCACAAGCACCACGGCATGATTCACGCTGTAACCCAAATCGCATCCAGTGAAGATGCCGCCGGAATAGCCCTGCATCGCCGAGTTCGCGTAGACAGCCACGCTGATTGGACCATGGTCTAGGATTGCCTGCTTCATCGCGCTAACCGACGGCACACCGGAGGAACTGCCGATGTATGACCACCCATCGATCCAATACTCGTGCGGATAGGGACAATTACAGGGCGAGTCCGAAGCGGTGTATGGGAAATCGTCCTCCATCACCGCCCCTGAATCGCCGCAAGGATCGGTTTGCGTCAAATGATAATTGTGGGCAAACCAGCCCCCGGAGCAGCCCCAACCGCTCTGGTTGCAGCTCACGAGCCACTGTTCGGACAGATCGATCGTGTCGCCGTCTTCGATGAGGATGTTGCACTCGAATGCCCCCACAGTGGAAAAGGCCCAGCAACTCCCACAACCGCCCTGATTCCGCACCGGCGGACAACCCGTTACGAGGCGCCAGTCGTACGATTCCGGCAGATCACGCGGTCCATCGCACGGATCAAACGGAGCGTCTTTCCGCCATTCCGGGGGCTCGACCAGTCCGCACAAGTCCTCGAGAGGGATCTCCGTTGCAGGATTTTTGCTGATCTCAAAAGTCCAATCCTCCGCCTCGCCTTGCTTCTGCAACGCTAGAATGTCCTCGTCAGAAAGTTGGGCATAGCTGGACGCGGTGGGAAAACCCACGGCCACGACGAACACCAACAATGCGAACCAAAATCGTCGTGAACACAATATACAGATGCCGAAGAATGACATTTAGCCTACTCCTCCCTGGTTGATGACTCGCGCAATAGGGCAAACCACGAAAGCTGTAATGCCGACCGACCTGCGGATGTGCCCGGCGGCAAAGCGGCTTCCCTTTCAGGATCGGCAATACACCTGTGACAGGATGACGCGCACGGTTGACGCCGGTCGACCCCACAACAGCCGACCCAATGGTCCATCACACCCCTGGCTCGCCACCCCACATAGTACGCGATATTGGCCCTTCAGTGCAAGCTCCATCGGGCCGAATCTCTCATGGCCCCAGGGCAATCGCAAGAATGGCGGATGTAGCGGCCGACCCCCGTGATGTAGCGGCCGACCCCCGTGTCGGCCGTAGAACACCAACGGTGGATTGACCGGCACCGCGTAGGCTCGAATAATGCGGTCATGACGATTCGCCTATCGACAATGGTCTGTTTGGCCGTGGCCTGGAGCGGGACTGCCCGAGCGCACGCCGAGGAGTGGCGAGCGGTCCGCCTTTGGGTGGCGGGCAGCGACGACGACGCGTGGGTCGTTGGCGTTTCCGCGTCGGGAGGCGAAGACTTCCCCATCATCCACCTGTGGCACGCCGACAGAAATGACATAAAAACGCCATCGCCGGCACAGAACAGACGGTATCTGCCGCCGGTCTCGGGTGAGTTGATCCGCGTTGGCGCCGAGGCGCGCGCACTTCACGTGATGTTCTCCGACCTGTCCATCCGCGAATACTTCCCGAATCGCCGATCGCAGTTGGGGGCCTCGTGGCGTGCCCAGTGTCGCGAGGGCCCTCTCGCTTGGGCCGGAGATGCGAGCGAGCCGATCCTTTGGGCGTTGGCGGCAACCAGCGATCTTCACTCCAACTCGACGCAACCGGATGACGAAGACGATGCACAAGATGACGAGCCCCCACCCGGTCCGACAGGCCGCGCTCCCGACAGCGGGGACACACCGACGCAGGCACACGATCGCACCGATGAAACCCAGACGGCCGGTCAAGGTCAAGCCCAACGCGGGCGTCTGACGTTGCTGCAAACGCGCGGAGGCGCATGGCGACGTGTGCCGGTCCTGGCTGCGGCGGCGGGCGGCGAGCAGTTTTGGCTTTCCGCTCGAAAAGGTGAGTTGTTCCTGTTCTGGCAAACGTCGGGCGACAACATCATGGCCGCGACGCTGGCCGACGGCTGGTGGAGCGAGGTCGATCTCGTCGCATCCTTGCCCAATCTAAGCAGCGGCTGGGCCGGGGCGAAGACGGGAGGCCCCGTGTTCATCGCGGGCCTGGATGACGGCGGCGACCGCGTCAAGTTGCGCGTTTACCGCCGGGATGCCGACGCCTGGGTGGAAGGCGGAGACGCCCGAGATGGAACGGAAGACCTGCGGATCGATCCGACGGTCTGCGGCGTCGGGATTGCGCAGGGCAAGCTGGCGGTCGCCCGTGTGGCAAGCGACGGAACTGTGGAATTCGGGCTCGGTGACTTGGGCATGTCACCGTCAATTCGGTTCTCCACCTTGTCGTCGGAAGCGCCGGCGCCTCCCCCGCCCCAACCGGCCTGGCTAGAGACGATGTCCTTCGGCTTGGCCATCGGCATCGTCACGGCGGTTGTATGGACCCGGCGAAAGCAACTGGCGACGCCGATAGCATTGCCCAAAGGGATCATGCTCGCGCCGGTCTATCGACGGGTCTTCGCCACGATGCTCGATCTCGTGCCGGGTACCGTGCTGGTGGTCATGATCTCTGTGGTCGGCAAGATGATCTCCCTGCCACAGCCAGGTCAATTGATCACGATGGAAGATTTGATGAACGATCCCGACATGCAGGCGGTGGCCTTGCCGGTGGGCTACGCATCGATCCTGCTGTACGGCATCTGGTGTTTGATATGGGAGTTGAAGATAGGCACAACGCCGGGCAAGCTCCTGCTCGGTTGCCGCGTGACGGCGATCGACGGCGCGCCGCTGCGCTCGCGTCAGGTGATCGTGCGGAATGTCGCCCGCGTCGTTATGTGTAGCCTGGGAAACTCCGGCATCCTCATGACCCTGATGGTCATGCTATTCGTCAGTCGAAACCGACAGCGAATCGGGGACCTGCTGGCCGGCACGATCGTCATCTCGCGAGGATCGAACGAGCAGAATGCCGACTCCGCACGCGGCGGAAATGGTCCCGCCGATCCAAACCGCTGACGCGACGACCGACGTAGACTGGTACGCCTGGCCAAGCGTCGCCATCCTCCGCGGCACGGGTACTGGGCGACACAGGGCTCGAACCGAATCCCGCAACCGACAGTCCCACCGAGTGTGTGGGTCCCGTCCTTCGTTCAAGAGAGTGATCCCCCACACTTTTCTGCCGAAAAAAGATGGGGCATCCAGCTGCGATTGTGGGGCATCTGGACCAACGGACGACGCAACGGTATATTCATTTCACGTTGAAGGACAAGCGGGAAGCGGTGGAGTCGATTCCTTTCCAGTACTAGGTGGCTTGGAGTGCGCGCCGATGTTGAAGACCGGTATCTGGATGATTGTCGGCGGGGGATTGCTGATTGCAATTGCGCTGAACGAAGCGAAGCAGAGTTCCGCCGGCAAGAAGGAACCGCAGGAAATCACTTGTGCAGAGCTGGTCGACGAGGGCTTTGGTGACAACGCCCACGTCCGCATGACCGATTTCTACCTCTGCGAAGACGAATACGTGTATGAAGAAAAAATATTGTGGACGGGCGCTTGGGTGCCTGCTGTGCCCCGCGGAAGCTCGATTCATGAGACCATGCTCGCTCGGGCAGAAGGACGTAGCGCTCCGCCCGCGCTGCCCGGCCAGGAAATCAGAATCATCGTATCGCTTCCTGAGGCACGAAGCGAGAAGGATGTGGAAAGGGCCGCGAAGTCTGAGCACATCCAAGGCTTGATCATCAGGCCGCAGCAATTGATCGACAGGAAGAACGAGCGACTTCTTGAAGAAAGCTATCCTGGGCTTGATTTCAAGGAATGCATGATTCTCGTGAAAGGTCGCCGCCCGTCGAGCCGAACCAAGACGATCTCCCTGACCGGTTCCGGCATTGCGCTGATGGTTATTGGTGGAACTCTTCTGGTGCTGCACTGGCGCAAGCAGCGCAAAGACTCATGGATTATTGTCGACAAACGATAATGTGGTGTGGCGAACAGGCTTAGTCGCATATTCACGATTGGTGACCGCGACCTGCCCGAGCGTGGCGTTGGCTCGGGCCACGACCGGGCTGGCGCACACCGCTTTCGCAGATCGGGATCGCGCTGTCCGAACAGCACGTCTTACCTTTGTAGTAGGTGCGCTACGCGCGGGATTCTCCGGGCCGATGAGTGCATCGCCTGGCTTGATGTCCTTAATGCGCTCTTCGATCTTTTTCGCGTATGCCGTCGACAGCTCAAAACCGACGAACTGTCGCCGCAGTTTCTTGGCAACCGCCAATGTTGTGCCGCTACCAGCGAACGGGTCGAAAACGACATCTCCCTCGTTAGAGCAGGCGCGGATTATGCGACCGAGAAGCTGCTCCGGCATCTGGCAGCCGTGCCAGCCGCGACGTTCTCCGAATGTGCCGGCAACACGCGAGAAATACCAAGTATCGCTATGCGGTGGGAATCGGTCAGGGATGTCCTGCGGGCGTAAGACGAATCCATCCCACATTGGCGTACCGGGGGGAAGTTCCGGTGTCGTCATCCACGTATCGTCGGGGACCCGACCATCCGGATTAGCACGTTTGTCACCATAGACAAGTTGGCGCGCCGAGGGCACGCGAGTCGCGAGTGAGTTGAACGTGAAGTTCTTCGGGTCCCGCACAAAATGAAATAAATGTGCGTGACTGCGCGTGAACTTTTGCGTGCAGTGGACACCGAACGTGTAGAACCAGATGACCCAACTTCGGCAACACAGCCCAAGCTCGCGCGTGCAGAGGAGCTTGAGTTCGGCGGCGAACTCATCGCCAATTGCTAGCCAGAACGCACCATTCGGCTTCAAGGCGCGGACCACGCCTTCGATCCATGATCTGGACCAAGCCACGTACTCGTCCGCGGCCCGACGGTCATTGTATACGTCGTAGTCGTAGCCGATGTTGAACGGTGGATCGGCGAAGGCAAGGTCAACAGTCCCCGGGGGCATCTCCGCCATGCCCTTCACGCAATCCACGTTGTGAACGCATCCCGATTTGATGGTCATCCTCGGCACCTTCCAAAATAGGGTAGCGCATGGCAGATGCGACCGCAGAGCGTCGAATAATCGCCTCCGAACATAATGCTAACATGGTGTTCGGTCTCTGTCAAGGTCAACCTCCAAACTTAATCCCCTGCGCCAGCGGCAGTTCCGTGCTCCAGTTGATCGTGTTTGTCTGGCGTCGCATGTAGGCTTTCCAGGAGTCGGAGCCGGCTTCTCGGCCGCCGCCGGTTTCTTTTTCGCCGCCGAAGGCGCCGCCGATCTCCGCGCCGCTGGTGCCGATGTTGACGTTGGCGATGCCGCAGTCGCTGCCAGTGCAAGCGAGGAAACGCTCCGCCTCGAGCAGGTTCCGCGTAAAGATCGCGCTCGACAGGCCCTGGGGAACGCCGTTGTGCATCGCGATGGCGTCGTCCAGCTTGTCGTAGCCGATGAGATACAGAATCGGGGCGAAGGTCTCATCCTGGACGATCTGGAACTCGTTCTTCGCGTTGGCGATGCACGGGGTGACGTAGCAGCCGCCGGCGTACTTGTCGCCGGACAGGGGCTCGCCGCCGCATAGGATTTCGCCGCCCGCCTCTTTGATGGTTTTGATGGCGGCCTGCATCGTCTCGACGGCATCGGTGTCGATCAACGGCCCCATCAGGGTGTTCTCGTTGAGCGGATCGCCGATCTTGATGTGCTTGTAGGCGGCGACCAGGCGGTCCGTCAGGTCCTTTCGTATAGATTCGTGGACGATGATGCGGCGGGTGCTGGTGCAGCGTTGGCCGGCGGTGCCGACGGAGCCGAACAGGATGGCCCGGAGGGTCATGTCGAGGTCGGCCTCCGGTGTCACGATGATGGCATTGTTGCCGCCCAGTTCGAGAATCGTCCGGCCGAGCCGCTTGCCGACGACCTCGCCGATTCGGTAGCCCATGCGGCATGAACCTGTCGCGGAGACGAGCGGAATGCGGCGGTCGCCGATCAGCTTCTCGCCGATGGTGGAACCGCGGCCGACGACAAGGCTGAAGATCGCGGGATCGACGTCCATCCGCTCGCAGACCTTCGCGGCGATCTTCGTGCAGGCGATGCCCGTCAGCGGCGTCTTGCTGGACGGCTTCCACAAGGTGGCATTGCCGCAGACGGCACTGAGCGCGCTATTCCACGCCCAGACGGCGACGGGAAAGTTGAACGCGCTGATGACGCCGACGACGCCGAGGGGGTGCCACTGTTCGTACATGCGGTGGCCGGGGCGTTCGGAGTGCATGGTCAGGCCGTACAGTTGCCGCGACAGGCCGACGGCGAAGTCGCAGATGTCGATCATCTCCTGGACCTCGCCTTCGCCTTCGGCGCGGATCTTGCCCATTTCGAGCGTGACCAGCGCACCGAGGTCCGCCTTGGCTTCACGTAGGGCATTGGCGAGTTGTCGAACAAGCTCGCCGCGCCTCGGCGCGGGGATGACGCGCCACGCCTTGAAGGCCTTGTGCGCAGCGGCGACGGTCTGTTCGTATTCGTCCGGTGTCGCCTGGTTGACACTGGCGATGACCTTCCCGTCGATCGGCGAGATGACGTCGATTTTCTCGGCGGAGCCGAACCATTTGCCGTTAAATGCGCCGGGGTTGTTCGCTTCGATGCCCAGGTTTTTGAGGAATGCGTTCATGGTAGATCCTTGATGCTGTGAGTTAGCTCGTTTGCGCACCAGCAGCGCTTCGGATGACCACGCATGATAGAGGTTTGGGGGATGGGATTGCAATGGGGGGGAGAATGGTCGGTACTGGTAAAGTTTGGGGAGCATCGGCGTCCCGCCGGTACGAAATCCTCGTCTTCGACCTACATACCGGCCAGAGGCCGATGCTCCGCAATTCAAACTGTACCAGTACCGAATGGTCGGTCCGGCCGGGTCCATGACGGATTCGGCGGCCAGTGCTCTGTTTAGCCGCGACCCACAGGGGAGCGAGTGGAAGGCGCGCTTCCCTGTGGGTCGCGGCTAAACGACAGAATCGGTTGATTTCGGCCGCCGTGGGGCCGGCGCGGCGTCCTTCACCTCGAAAGTGTGCTGTCGGGGCCGTTGTACCGTGCTCAACTCGTCACATTACCGGCCCCTTGCATGAGACCTCCGGAGCTTCTATTATTTAGAGGATGAATGGGGCTGCCGGAGGCGGAAAGGAGTTCGTCCGCATCGGTCGAAGACCCCGCCTGATGTAGCCCTGAATGGCATTTCGGCGAGATGTTGCGCGTAAGGGAGGGCTGATGTGATCGCCCAACCGACAGGATTGACCTGCAACGTTCTGGTCCTGAACCGGAACTATCTCGCTGTACGCGTGGTGAACGTCCGCCGGGCATTCAGCCTCCTGTTTCGGGAGCTGGCTGAAGTTGTCCACATCGAGAGCGGACAATACACGTCGTACGATTTTTCCGAATGGTGCGAGCTGAGCAAGCTGGCCCGCGAATTCGAGCCGGACGATCACGACTGGGTCCGAACGGTGCGGCTGCATATCGCCGTCCCCCGGATCATCCGCCTGGCGATCTATGATCGGCTTCCGAAACAGTCGGTGAAATTCAACCGGCGGAACCTGTACGCCCGCGACGGCAACCGGTGCCAATACTGTGGCAAGCGGTATCCGACGACGGACCTGTCGCTGGATCACGTCATTCCGCGCAGCCAGGGTGGCAAGACGACGTGGGACAACGTCGTGTGCGCATGCCTGCACTGCAACATCAAGAAAGGCGGTCGCACACCGGATCAGGCCCACATGCGACTGACGACGGCCCCGGTCAAACCGCGCCGAAATCCCGTCTTGACCATCAAGCTGACCGACGGGCGTTACGCGAGTTGGAAGGCGTTTCTGGACAATGCGTACTGGTCGGTTGAGCTGAAGTAGCCGCGAGTATTCACACCTATCATCAAGGCTGTGCCGGGAAAGGCGATGCGCACTGCTTGCCCGGGCGGAATTGCCGTACAATCCGCTATAACAGATTCAAGATGACCGTAGCGTCCGACCCCCGTGACGGACGTTGAAAACAAACGGTTTCCGGAGGCCGACAGGGGCGTCGGCCGCTACAGGGTCTCCTAAATGGCCCTCACTGCGACGCGATGGCGGCAGTTGGTTGATCCGATCCCCGGTGGAGTCGGCTTGTGCGAAAGCGACAGCGGTATCCGCTCAATCCCGTGGACAACATCCTGCTCGCCACCCATGAGTCGTTAAGGCGGCGGGGCTATTGCGGTTTGAGCGTGATGCTGATCGCCGATGTCGCCGGGGCACTTGACGCCGACGAGATGGCGGCCGCGGTTCGGCGGGTCGGACGGGATTATCCGGCGTTGTCGGCAACGATCGACTTCACCCCGATTCTGGGGCGGGCGCGGTTCGAGATACCGGCGGATACCGTGTTTGAGAACGCCATCGCGTATCAGCCGTGCTGCGCTGATCAGGACGGTGGTGACGCGGACAAGCTGTTGCGGGCAACACTCGACGATCCCGTTGATCCGACGCGCGGGGGGCAGGTGCGTCTGGTTCACGTGCGGTTGGGCGAGGAACGTCACCGTCTCGGCCTGCGTTGGCCGCACCATCTGATGGATCTGGAAGGCGGGCACCTATTGCTGCGGGAGTTGCACGGGGCGTTGTGCGGCGAGCCACCGGTACTCGGGCGTGATCCGCGGTCCGCGATTCCGCGGCCGTATCGGTGCGGGTACCTCGAATCGTTTCGGCGGGTGTGGCGGGGTCGTGTTCAGCACTATCACACCTGCGTCACACATCAGCCGAGGCTCGTGGGGAAGCCGGACAACTCGCGCAAGACCGCCGACTTCGTGGTGCGGCAATATGACGGTTCATTCCGGCAGCGATTCGAATTGGTGACCCGGGGGCGTACGGGTCCGGGGCCGATGCGGTACACGCGCGGTCTGATGATCGCCATTGCCCGGACGTATCTGGAATTATGTCTCGAACGCGGTCGTCCGCGACAACAGTATCTATTCTCGCAGGCCTTGCCAATTCCCCATGGCGATCCAAGGCCGGGTGTCCATGGCAACTACGTGACGATTCCGTGGGTGTCCTTCACGGCGGATGACTTGGCGGATTGGCCGACGGCGGACGCCGCGGCGTCCCGACAGCTCCGCGCATATCACGACGGAGGGCTGGACGCGGCAAACTGGGAGATGCTTCGGGCGACGCAACGGTGGCCGTTTGCATGGGCTCGGTCGCTCATGACACATCAGATTCCACGCGGGGCGGCCGGGTTTACAAGCTACCGTTTCAACGACACCGTCACACAGCTCGGGAAGGCGAGGATCACCAACCTAGTGGCTGTCGGTCCCATGAATTGCCATCCCGGGTGGATTGTCGCGAACTCGACGTACGGCGATGGCATGTCGATCGCCGTGACGTTTTTCGAGAACTACGTCGATCGCGCCAGCGTCATCGAGTTTCTGGACCGGCTCAAGCAGAAGTTGTCGGGCGACGAGGGCCGGCCCGGGTGATTTACCACAGAGCACGCAGAGATCACAGAGAGGTGCAGGAAAGGATTGGGTAACCGCCTGTTTGGTCGAATCGCAACCTTCCTGCTGGCGATCCTTGTCCGCACAACACCTGTCCTGGATCAGGATCAGCAGATGGGCAAGATTGCCCATCCTACGTCTCGTTTGAGAATCAGTCGTTCCAATTATCAAGATCATCCGCGGCGAAGGCGCGCGTGGGTATGGCTGGTTTGTTCGGTGGTTTGAGTTGGCCTTCGATCGACGCCGCGATGCGCCGGTGTTCGTTCGCGTCCGGGCCGCCGTACCGCGCGACGATCCTGTGGAGGGCGGCCAGTTCACGCATGATGATCCGGTTGCACGGTTCGAGGTCGTCGGCGATGGTCATGGCGTCGAGGGCTTCATAGATGCAATCCGCCAAGGCATAGGCGATCGCGAGATTCAGCCAGCCGTCGGGCGAGTCCGGTGACAGGGCGACGAATTGCGAGAAGCAGTGAGCGGCCGGGAGGGGTTCGTCAAAATCCATCCAGACAACGCCGAGATTGAACCAGGCATCGGCAATGTTGGGCTGGATGCGTGTGAAGGCGAGCCAGGCATCGCGTGCGTCGCCGACGCGGCCGGCGCGTTGGGCCAGCGTAGCGAGGTTGTACCAGGCTCGCGCGTGGTTCGGATTGATGCGGACGGCCTCATGAAACTGCTCGGCGGCGGGAGCGAAGTCCGCCCGGCGGTATAGAAGCGTGCCGTAGTTGTACCGGATGGTGGCATCGTCCGGCGCGAGGCGGACAAGCCTCGCGCTCAAGTCAGCGGCCTGGTCGAAACGTTGCAGGGCCACGAGGGCGGCGGTTTTCGCCGACAGGGTCGGGATGTTGTTCGGTCGTTGGGCAAGCACGCGGTCGAATCGCACGATGGCGGCGACGTGGTCGCCCGCACGGAGATCGGCCGAGCCCCGCACGGCCTGGACATACGTGTTGCGATCGAGATTGCTGCGGATGCGGATAGCCGCGTCGTCGAGTCGACGTGTCAGGTCGTTGACGATCCGTCGCCAATCGACGGAGGACTCGCGGGAACGTTCGCGGCTTGACCGACGCGCGATCCGCGCCCGGCGCGCCTCCTGACGGTCGCGGTCAGGGATGAGGAAGCGGTCGTTGGCTGCGCGATGGGGCTTGTCCGCATGGGTCTTGTCGGGGGCGACCGGCGAAGCCGCCGGGCGACGGGTGGTTGTCGACGGGGGCAGGTCCTCGCCGCTGTGGACGTAGGCGCGTAGGGCCACGATTAGAACGGCAAAGGCGATTAGCAGCGTCGGGATGATCCATCGGTTGGTCACGGTGGATATGGTGGTGAGGTGGATGCCCCGTGTCAACGACCGGTGTACCGTTAGTTTTGAATTTGCGGGTTGCGCTTTAGTGAGATTCAGACCGGGCCGAGGACGGCCCGGCTCGCTACGGAAAGGGGCAAAGAGCATGATCGGGCGAAAGAGAATTTCGAGCCGCTGCTCCCTGCGATCCGTCTTTCCCGCCGGGCGCGAGTCGCGACGGTGAACCGCGCGACCGGGCCAGCAGTTGCTTCTACGCTCCCCTGCGCTACCAGTTAATGGTATCGGCGATTCGGCGTCGAGTCAAAAGCGCGGCAGGTCCCGATGTACATCGGGTACGTGTTGAGCGTTCCAAATGGGTGGCACGGACAAGCGTCTGAGACATGATGGTGTTAACCAGACAAACGGATTTGATGACAACGGTACGCACCACGATCCAGACAGCGGAGCTTGTCCGTGGGCGTTCGACGCAAGTCACCGCCGGGGAGAAACACGGACAAGGACCGCCCCCGGAAGCGTGTTTGGTTCGATTGAGGCCATCTCAAGGGCGATCCTCGTCCGTGCCACCCCCCGTGTCAAACGCGCGGGGGGGCAGGCAGTCCGACGGATCGCGACCTGTCGGCGATCTGCCCGTCCGGGTAAGATACAGCCATGGATGGCGATTCAGGCAACGAGCACGAGGCGGGCGTGGAGCATCGCCGGTTCTGCATCCTCGGTACGGCCGGCCACATCGACCACGGCAAGTCGGCGTTGGTCCATGCCCTGACGGGAACGGACCCCGACCGGCTGCCCGAGGAGAAGGCGCGGGGCATGACGATCGTGCTCGGCTTCGCTCACCTGAGCCTTCCCGACGCGGACGGTGAGGATGTCCACGTCGGGATCGTGGATGTTCCCGGGCACGAGCGTTTTGTGCGAACGATGGCCGCCGGGGCGACCGGGATCGACATCGGGATGTTGCTGGTGGCGGCGGATGACGGCGTGATGCCGCAGACGCGGGAGCACGTGGAAATCCTGGACCTGCTGGGCGTGCGGTCGGGCCTGATCGTGATCAGCAAGATCGACCTGATGCACGCCGACCGCGTTGACGAGGTGCATCGGGAGATCGAGACGCTCGTGGACGGCACCGCGCTCACGGATTGGGTCATTGTGCCGGCCTCCGCGAAAACGGGCGAGGGCCTCGACGAGGTCCGCACGTGGATCGGCGAACTCGTCACCGACCTGCCGCCGCCGAAGACGAGCTCGATCTTCCGCCTGGCGATCGACCGCGTTTTCCCGATCCGAGGTCGGGGAACGGTCGTGACAGGCTCGGTTTTGGAGGGAAACGTCGCGCCGGGCGAGGCCCTGGAACTACAACCGACGGGTCTGCCATGCAAGGTCCGGGAGGTCCAGTCACATGGATCGACGGCAGACACCGTCGGAGCAAGCCAACGGGCGGCGCTCAACCTAACCGGCGTGGAACGGGAGGCGATTGAACGCGGGATGGAGCTGGCCCCGCCTGGCTACCTGGCGGTGACGCGCTCTGAGTATGCACGTGCCCGGGTGCTGCCGCGACGCGGGAAGCCGTTGGTGTGTCCCCGCCCGGCACGCGTCTCGCTCGGCCACGAGGATGCGTTCACGATTCCTGTCGTCGTCGTGGGTCCGCTAACCAAACCGGG
>JAUVGW010000206.1 GCA_030593565.1 Phycisphaerae bacterium
ATCTGTTGAGGCACTGGCGGACAAGCCGCCAGTGGCACCCGTTGGACCCTTCGGAGCAATGCCGCCTAAACTGTCATGGACCCGGCGCGGGCTTCCTCCGGTGCCACAGGCAAACCTGGGAATGCTTACGCCCCCAGCAGCAGAACAACGAATGCCGCTACATCGTCTATGTCGATCAGCTCGTTGGAGTCGATATCAGCGAGGTGGCGCCAAGTCCTGTGTGAATTGACTCGGGGCCGGCCTGGCTTACCGCAGGTGCTTTATCTGATGCGAGCCAGGCATTGTGCTCGCGATGGCACGGTCGGCCAATTCTCGCGCGGGATTATCCGGGCCAGAACAGGTTTCTACGCGGCAGGCTCGAAGGCAAACGCGAATAGCACGCCAAAGATGATGTAGACGCATAGCGATGCGCATATCGCATTTGCTGTTATAGAATAGCGATGGAAGCGCAACTTCAAAACGAGCGATCCCAATGATTCCGCCGGGAGCCCTCGTGAGGAAAGCGATTCGCAGTCAACGGTCAACCGAATCAGGAACCGCTGAGCAACTTCGAGACCATGCCGTCGATGTCGTCCACGTCGAGAGTTCCAAATGGCGCGGCGAAGTCGCCGTGGCATTCAATCTCCCAGGATAGAGTCCCGAGAAGCCCGTCAACGAAAAGTTGGATGTCGTTGCCGTTCGTCAAGCCCGAACCGTCCATGTCGCCGTCGGCAATGCACGATTCCTCACATGAGAACGTCGACACGATGAAAGCATCGATGCCGCCCTCCGTCACCGAGTCGTTGGGATTGTCGCTAACGGTGAAACGCACCCTGACCAGGGCGGTAGGCACGACATAGTCGCCGACGTTGAACGAATACTCCGTCCAGCCGAAGCCGTTCGGGACGGTCTCGACGGTGATCCATGAACCGCCATCATTGTTGGAAATCTCAACGACCATCTGATCGACCGTGCCGTTGTAGCTGCGCAGCCATCGTGCGTAGCTGACGGCATAGTCTTCCCCGGCGGAGAGGTTGAGCACGGGCGAGAGCAGCAGCGTGGGACCGCCGTCGAGGTCTTGGTCAAGACCATTCCCGGTGATGTAGCAACTACCGGAGCCGTCGAAATCGCTTGGCGGATCCCCACGGCCGCCGCCGCTGCCGGAAGGTACGCCGCGCTCCCAGGGGCCATCGTCGACGCTCGTGTTCTGGACCGTCCAGCCCTGATCGGTCTCGAAGTTGTCGGCGAAGAGAATCGTGGACTCACCGACCAGCGCGGAGTAGAAACCGGCCGGCGCGTCTGACGGTAAGTAGACGGCGGTTCCAAGATCACCCTGGGCGCTGATGTAGAACTCCGGCGAGTCGGCGCAGGCCGCGGCCGGCAGCGTGGCCACGTACAGAGTGCCTGAGTCGTGGACCAACGGCACCGCCTGGAACGCGCCACCGTCGTAGCGGTAGTGCAGCATGCCCGAGCCGGGGACGTAGGCTTCGGTTCCGTCTTCGATGCTGACGGAGAAAGGTGTTTCCACGCCGGGCGCCAGGAGGTCCGGCGGTCCCGCGGGCAACGTGACCGAAAGCTCCTCCGCCCCACATTCCGGACCGGCGATCTGGAGGGTAAAGCTGCCGGTAGCGCCGCTAAAGCCCGTGGCACGGATCAGATAGGTGTTTCCGGCGGATACATCGAGCGTGATGATCGGTGGTCCACCGGTGGTGCCACAATCGTCGTCACTGCAAGCGAGTTCATTGGTAGTCGTGCCCGGACAGCCTGAATGGACCGACATCACCGCGTCGTAGCTCGTGCCTGAGCACATGCTGAATGTGGCTTGACCGTCCGAACCGGGCGTGTAGCTGTACCATATGTCGGGCGTGGTATCCGAGTCGCCGCAGGTCGACGAGCCGTCGTTGGTCATGCCGGTGGTCGTGTCGTTGTATACGCCGGGACAGCCGATCGTCGCATTGCCGCATGCATCGGGGACGGTGGGCGTGGCGAACGAATAACACACTCCGCCGTTGTCGTCGGTCGTGAGATTGCCTCCTTCATCCTCGGCATCGACGGCGAAGTAGAACGTGCTGTCCTGGGTAAGGCCTGTCAAGACGACGGAATGGGCGGTGCCGAATCCGCTCTGCGTCGCGAGCTGGGTCAGGGAGCCGCAGCCACCCCCATACCGCACTGAACCGAGTGTCGGTTCATCGGTATCGAACGTGACGACAGCGTCGAGCGGCCCGATGTCGGTGACCTGAACATTGGTGATGACCGGCGCGACGCAGTCGACGACCGCGATGTCGGTGACGGTGACGCCGTAGCCGCCCAAGCCATTATCCGCGTCGATATACGTGACCGTCACCGTGTCGCCTG
Source organism: Phycisphaerae bacterium (assembly GCA_030593565.1). Classification (GTDB taxonomy): domain Bacteria; phylum Planctomycetota; class Phycisphaerae; order UBA1845; family UTPLA1; genus JAFGQA01. The sequence continues at coordinate 2,335 of JAUVGW010000206.1, forward strand.
CCGTGACGTGCAGCATGCCCGGCGCGTCAACGACGTCTAGCGAGATGGAACCGCGGAAATCGGCCGTATTCTCGCCGGTCTCAGTCAGCAGGACCGTCTCGCCGCTGGATTCGGTGTCGGACTCGACCGTTACGGTGACGGTCTCGATGACGAGTTCATCCGTGTTCAAGTCACAATCGCTCACGCGGATGTTCGCTGTACCGTCGCAGGGATACTTCACGCGGTCCAAGTGGACGCGGCCCTCCGACGAGCAGGTGGCCACTTGGGCGCCGCTCACAACCAAGGCGAAGTCGGCATCCAACTCCGGTGTCTCGACGTGACCGTCTTCAACGATCTCGCTCGCGATGATCTCAATGGTCCACAAGCCGGATTCCGGATTCAGGATGAACACGTTCTCGACCGTATCCACCGTGTTAGCAGATCCCCCCGCCACCGACCAGTTACCGTCGAGCAAACCGTTGTTGCCCCAATACACGACCTCCGACGGCGAGATGACCTTCAGCGTCAGATCGTTGATCCGTGCCTCCGCCGCGGCCGGCAAGCCCGGCGGGTCCGCAAAAACCATGGTCACGCGCATCGCGGGTTCGGCCGATTCGACAAACGCGACGAACTCGAGCGTCTCCAGGTTCGTGATGATCTCGCTCTCGTCGATGATCGATATGTTGTCGCGCATATCGTACAGGTAGGCCAAGTCCGGCCATCCCCAACCTTGATGCACGCGCGTCAGGTCGTGGCTCTGCCCGCTAAACGCGTACTGTTGTGCCGTGTTGATCATGACCGCCTTGACGGTCGTCATGTGCGCGCGATTGTCGAACACATCATAGCCCGTCGGGCCGGTACCGGGATCGAGGACCTCGTTGCCGAAGATGCCGTCCGCCCACATCTGAGAGAACAAGCCGACATGCCCCGCGATGATCGGCGTCGCTCCACTGGTCCCGCCGAAGGTGCTCGTGTACGCCGTCGAACTCCCGGTCGTCGTGGTCCGGGTATCATCGTAGTACGCGCAAAGGTCCGGCTTGATGCGGCCATCCTGGGCAGGTCCGATGCTGCCGCCGCTACACCAGCAATCGTCGCCGATCGTAAGCGTGTCGTAATGGTAAACACCGCCGCCCGAGATGATGTTCTTCGCCCAGGCCTGCGGCCGCGAATCCTGGTTGCCCGCGTTGCTTTGCGACTGGCAGTGAACGACATCAAAGTCGAACAACGCCTCGTCCGTGTCGGCCGAGATCGTCGTGTAGAAGAACGTGCGGTCGCTGCCCACGCTGGACGTTTGAAAAACCCCATAGTACGGATCCTGCAACAGTTCACCGGTGTGTGTGTATCGAGTCGCCGTACCCATGATCCCGCTGTAGTTCGACACGATGCCTTGTCCGTCGGGAAGCAGACCGCGTGCCGTCAAGTCACCCGTGCCGTCACCGAAACAAATGCCGGACGTCGCCGCGCCGTGCGAATCACTGCCCGCCGTCCCGTGAATAAGGAGAGGGCGCGAGGCAAAGTCAACATGATCGGTGTTGAAGCCCGTGTCGAACACCTCACCGCGGACGCCCTGACCCGTGTAGCCGGCGACGGTTTCGATATGGTTGGCGCCGCCGTATTCACGAGCGTTGTTCATGTCCTTCTCGTACGGACTCCACCGATCGATAAACGCGACCTCATCCCATCGTGCAACCTGGTGCAACTGCTCGGGCGTCAGTGTTGCCTCGAGGAGGCGCTTGCCGGCGTCCCGTCGGTCCACCTTGCCATTCATGGCTTCGATCCGGTCGGCCACCGCGTTCTTTTGGTCCGACCCGGCCTCGAAGACCTGGATGTTGTATCGCTTTAATGGGAACAACTCGCCCAACCGCTCCGCGTTGTCGCGCAAGATCCCCTCCATCCGATAGGCAGGCTCGTATGGGCCGACCCAACGGACATACGGCAAGGCTGCCACCTGATCCCGAACCGCCGGAGACATCTTCACCAGATGCGCGTGGCTGGACAGGAACCTGTAAACCGTCCCGCCCAAGGCCCCGATGGCGTTGCGGTATTCGGGCAGCGGCTGCGTTACGAATTGCACGATATAGACATTCATGTCATCGGCGGAGGCGAGCGAGGTCCGGATCACAGGCAGGTGGTCCGCAGGATCGAATTGCTCGTGCCGCAACTTGATGGCATACGATGTCGACCGGACTGTGGCCATGGATTGCCCGTCGAGGCTGATGGCGTAGAACGGCGTCGCCTTACCCGTAGCCGACACCTCCTCCCACAGCGCCAATCGAACCGATGTATCCGGAACGGCAATCAACCGATGGTTGATCACGTCGCTCGACGTGCGATGGAACGGGGCGCCGCTCCCCATGCTGAGCGCGTGGCCGCCTTGCGGGCCGGCCCGAACGATCAAGTCCGACTGAGGCATGACGCCGTGATCAGAATCTCCACCCTGTTGTCCCATTGCAGGACAAACAAGACCCAGGACCAACACAATCGACCAGTATCCCAAACGCCGGCTATCCGTTGCCATTTGCAGTCTCCATATCGTGGTCGCTCGCCACCTTCCATGCCCACCCCTGATTGTCGAACCGTGACGGTTCGAGAAGTCGTATCGTTATACTGGTTCGTCAGTGCGCGTCGCGACTGAATGTCAGCCGGCTGCTCCGCGCTTGGGACATGCCCACGCATTCGACCCTCGTCCGAACCACACTCGCCGGGTGGTAAATCATGGAGCAATCAACCCATTATAACCGACCGAGGCGAACAATTCAAAAAAACGCGACTTCGATGACCTGATGGGCCAGGGCAATTGCAAGAATGGCCGGGCGGTGGTCTTTGCAGCGGTTTGCACGCTCGTGTAGCGGCCAACCCCCGTGTCGGCCGTCGGAAACCGTTGGTGTTCTCCGGCCGACACGGGGGTCGGCCGCTACATCCGCCATTCTTGCGATTGCCCTGCCTGATGTGCATGAATCTTGATCGGCCGAGAAGCGTCGGGGATATCCATACGGGTGTGCCACTGCTTCAAGCAGTGCTCATAACGGCTACGTCCACGCAGAGAAGCACTGCTTGAAGCAGTGGCATGCGAACCCGACAAAACAACGATGACGCGATACTGGGTGCGCAAAAGACAAGCGCCCGTGAACGGGGCGTGTTCACGGGCGCTTGATCGGTGTCGTTAGTTGGACGATCGCTACTCGTCGTCGTCACTGTCGTTCTGATCGTCGTCAGGCTTGTCACATGGCTTGCGCGCCAGTCCGAATTCATCGCCGGATTTGACCTCGATCGTGGCGTCGGAGCCCTCGAACACAACGTTGATGGTCTTCATTTCGCCATCACCATTAGCGGCCTCCAAGCCCTCGGCCTCAATCGTGTCGATCGATACGGTGACTTCATCGCCGTCCTCGGATTCCGGGAGATCGGGCAAGGGCAGCACGAAGGTGATACTCCCATCTTCCTCCGGGATGACCTCGCGAACCTCGACCACAGTGCCGTTGACCTCGACGGTGACAAGCCAGCTTCGCACCATGGCGATGCCGCCGCCGGCCGCAAAGCCCACGCTGCCGAGCACCAACACCGCCAGGCCGGCCGCCACGAGCCGATGGCGGCCCAACCGTGTTCCATTCGTTGAGTCTGTATGCTGCATGAGTCGTTCCTCTAGTTCGTTGTTGTGATGTTCTCCGGGCCATTGCTGGCCACCGAGAGACTTCAGCGCTTCGTCGACAGGGTCGCTTTCATTACGCACGGTGCTACCTCCGACTGTTCAGCTTCTCGCGGAGTGCGTCTCGCGCTCGCGCTAGTCTCGATTTCACGGTTCCTTCGCGGCACCCGATGATGTCGGCCACTTCCTTGACGGCCAGGCCCTCGAAGTAGTACAGCGACAGGACCGCCTGATACTTGGGCGACAACGACAGGAGCGCGCACCGGGCCTGCTCCAGATCGATTCGCCCCCGACTGCCGGGCTCGGCGGCATTGGGGTCGACCAGCCGATCAGCGTCCAGGACCTCGGCCCCGCGTCGCTTCCGCCGCCGAGCCCAATGGTTCACGGCATTGGTCGCGATGCGGAGCAGCCAGAACCGCACGGGGACGCCTCGATATCGATAGCGCGGTAGCATCCGCAGGGCGGTCAGGAAGACGTCCGCGACGATGTCTTCGGTGGCGTGGACGTTGCCCGTCCGGCGATACACGTGGTTTGACAGCATTCGGTAGTGCTGACGGTACAGCACCCCGAACGCCGCGCGGTCGTGCTTCGCCCGTTCGACAAGGTCGCGTTCAGGTTCCACGCTCGTCAGACCGACATCGCCTGGGCAAGCTTGCGTCTGAGCCAGGCTCATTCGTGTCTCCAGTGGGGCCGCCGGGCCCTCATCAAGAATAAGCCCTCAGTGGGGGCGGGGTTCCGGAAAGTTTGTTTTTTCTGTCGGGCAGGCTCGCGGCGGGGATGTGATATCGGAATCCCCGTCGGCTGCGTACCATCGGAATCTGTGGCGGGGGTGTGGTATCGGAGTCCCCGCCGGTGCCACAAGTAAACGTGAAATGCCATAACGTGCATCCCACTCGATCAACCGCTATCATCCCCCCAACCGCGGAGCCTGTGCTTCGGAGAACCCCATGCTTGTTTACGCCATCCGGCACGCTGAATCCCTCACCAACATCGGACAGGACACCAGCCTTAATTCCGACCTCTCCGAGCTGGGCCACAAACAGGCCGAGGTCGTCGGCAGGCGATTTGCCGGCGTCCACGTCGACGCGATTTATGCCAGCCCGTTCCTCCGCTGCCTCAGCACCGCGCAGAGCCTCGCGGACAGCCTCGATCTGCCGATCCTCCTCCGCCCCGAACTCTGCGAGTACCACCATCTAGCGCCCGGCACACAGGTGGAAACCGGCCTCGACGAGGTCAGCGTCATTGCCCGGCAACATCCCCGCGTCGCTCCGTGCCCCGACCACAACGGTCCATTCGACTGGCCGCCTGCGGACGAGCCTTTCGAAGGCGTCATCGCCCGCACGACATCCTTTGCCGCGTTCCTCAGGGACCGCTGGCGGGGCCCCGACGACACAGTCATCCTAATCAGCCACGGCAGCCCGATCGCCCGGCTCATCGAGGCTTGGCTCACCGGCCGACCAGGTCCATGGTTCCGGTTCATCATCGACAACGCCGCCGTCACCGCCCTCCGACACTACGACGGCACCAGCAGCCTCGTCTGCCTCAATGAAATCACCCACCTCGACGGCCTCCCGCCCCCCACAGCAGCCAATTACGACAACAACGGCTCCATCAAACCCGTCCCGGAAACAGGCTACTGGTAGCCCGCCTTGCCCATGCCACCCACAGGGCAATCGCTGCCTGTTTTTCCGGAGCTTGCCACCTACGTTGTGGTGAGCTACAATAATCGTATGGTCAGGATTAACGGCAAATTAATAGACCCCCGGCACGTGGAACTAGCCGAACCCGTCCCCCCCGGCGAGGATTCTATTCAGATTCGCCTGATCGATACCGGGCAGGCCGAGCCCGCCGACGTCGCCCTTCTGACTCACAATCCGGCGTTTGATTTCCTCCGCGATGAGCCCGACCTCTATGAGTAACCGCAAACCCGGTGACGTGGTCCTGGTCGATGTACCCTTCACCGACCTTTCGCAACGCAAGAAGCGTCCCGCCCTTGTCCTTCTGCCTCGCGGCCAAGACCATTTGGTGGCGTTTTTCACCTCACGCATCGAGCAAGCCGGGCCTGACGATGTGGTGATTCCCGCCACCGCAGGCAACGGCCTGGCTGTGAATTCCGCAGCACTCGTAACCAAGCTGTTCACGCTCCACGAATCCCTCATCGTCCGGCCCCTTGGACACCTGTCTCGGTCCGACCACCGGGCTGTTGTTCAGCGCCTCGTCGACCTCCTTCGCCGGACTACGGAGCTATAAGGACCTTATCCCGCCCATAGACGGAAGGCGTGGCCATCCGGGTGGAAGGCCACGCCTGTTGCATTCGGTTGGCGGTGCGTCGCCGGTCGCGATGATGTTTTGGCTACCGCCTCCGCTTCAACGCCACGATGCTGCCGAGGAGGAGCAGCGAGAGCGTGGCGGGTTCGGGAATCTCAATGACACCCCTCAGCGCCGACTGATTACCTACATCATTCCACTGGGCATCCCAAGTGCTCGCTGAGCCTTTCATCTGAGCCCAGTGTTCAGATCCGTTGTCATTGGGTTCCCCAGATATCCAATTGGTGTACGTGACGGCTTCTTCGCTACTCCACTTCCAAGCTCCACTCGGCTCCGAGTAGTCTGGATCCTCCAGATCCTGGTAGAACCCAATCCAAATGTTCGAAGGCTGTGCAAAAGTATCGAAGATCCACTGGTTCTCGGCGGCGTCGTTGACAGTCGCGAGATGTCCGCCATCCGGCGCTTGAGCCTCAGCAAATTCCCATGTTCCCTCGTCGACGGTCAGGCGGTACAGATGTCCATTGCCACCTTCGCTCACCGGCCACTCAGTCCAGGTCTGAGCGAATACGCGACCGCTGACGCCGAAGCCCAGCGCAAACACCATTGCGTACAGAAAACTACGTCTTGCTGCATGGTCTATCATGACTTCCTCCATCGATTGTCCAAAGGTATCTGAAGAAGAAAACGTCCAGCACCTCAAAATCGAGGCGCCGTGCACGATGCGAGCGCGCGATCTGTTTCTTGTCACACCTCCTTCCCGGCCATTGCTAGGTTGCCTCTCACTCTTGACCTCCCGGTGACTGGTCTCTGAACGATCCATGTCAGCACCCTAAACACATGCGTCAAAGTGACCGGCCGAGCGCAATACAAAAGGGCGCGAAACCGAAGCGCGCCCCTATCGTGAGGTAGAGGTAGGGTGGAATCTTGTGGAAATCGAAATGCGGGGGCATCCTTCTGGGATGTGAAACAGGAACTTTTTCCACAGGAGGAGCCCGATGGCTACTACAACGCACAGGCGACGGATCGTCAAGTCGAGGAAATCACAGGGT
>JAUVGW010000177.1 GCA_030593565.1 Phycisphaerae bacterium
GCCCTCCATGGCCATGATCATGAGAACGCTCCTGTTCTGCTCGCCTTGGTATTGCGCAGGCGACAATCGGCAGAAAGGAGCGTTCTTTATGACTCAAAACCATCAAAAACCCCGTACGATAGTTAACGGCGTTGGGTGGCACGGACAAGCGGGTGAGACGAGGCGACCTTGATTCTGAAGGCGGTGTCCGACACAAGCGCCCGTCCGGCGAACCGAGAAACGGAGCTTGTCCGTGGACGCTCCATGCGGCCAACTGCCACGGAACACGGACAAGGATCGCCCTCAAGGCATGTTCGGTCAAACCGCGGCCTCCTCAGGGGCGATCCTTGTCTGTGCCACACCTGCCGGTGGGATACACAGGCGGGATGCCTGTGCCACAGTTTGGTTGCGGCCGAATGGCGCGCTGGGGCACAGAAGCTCCGAAAGCCATTTCTAATCGTCCCCAAGCTCAAAATCGAGCAGCGCATCCGCGATGCCGGTCGGGCCGATCACGACCAGTACCTCGCCGGCCTGAATGAGGCGGTCCGCGTCCGGGCTCACCTTTGTGTCGCCGTTCTTGCCTCGGATCGCGACGACCATTGCGTTCGAGTGTTTCCGCAGCTTCAGATCGCGCAAGGACCTGCCGACCAATGCGGAGTCGGCGGGCACCAATACCTCGTCGATTTCCCAATCTGATCCGCCCGTGGTGATGTCCACGAAATGGGCAATGGCGGGCCGGGCCATCAGGTTCGCTATCCGCACCGCGCCGATGGCCTGCGGACAGACGACGTGCGTCGCGCCAGCACGCTTCAACTTCGGTTCGGAGTCGAAATACTCGGCCCGTGAGATGATCGGCATGTCTTTCCGCATGCCCGCCGCCGTCAACGTGACGAACACGTTGTCGGCATCGCCATCCAACACCGTCACCAGACCGCCCGCGCGATCGATCCCGGCGTCACGGAGCGTGTCCTCGTTCGTCGCGTCGCCCAGGACGTAGGCGACGCCGCTTTCCTCCGCGATCACGGTGCGTTTGTCGTCTTGCTCGATCACGACGATCTTCTTGCCGCGGTTCTGGAGGTCGTCGCAGATCAGCTTGCCCATGCGGCCGTAGCCGCACACGATGTAGTGGCCGTCATACTTCGCGATCTTGTTCTGCAAGGAACGCCTCCCCATCACCCCCCGAAGTTCACCACCGACGACGACGGCCACCAGCGACGTGAACGCCACCGTCACCACCGCGATACCGAACACGATGATCAACGACGTCCAGATCCTACCGGCCGAGTCAAGCTCCCAGACATTCTCGAAGCCTGTCGTCGAGATCGTGATGATCGTCATGTAGGCCGCTTCGCCGAAGCTCACGTCGTCTTCGATGAGCTGGTATCCCCACGCACCCACCAAAAACACCGCGACCAACGCGAAGACGGCAAACAGTAGCTTCCTCTGTGCAGGCATCCCGACTTCCTGGCCAACGTGTCTTTGTGCACGGCGCGCCGCATCGTAGCGGCCCGACCTGGGAATCACAATGTCGGCCCGGGTGACTGCCCGCGCCGCCCAGGGCAATCGCAAGAATGGCGGATGTAGCGGCCGACCCCCGTGTCGGACGTAGAACACCAACGGTTTTCGACGGCCGACACGGGGGTCGGCCGCTACACGAGCGCGCAAACCGCTGCAAAGACCACCGCCCGGCCATTCTTGCGATTGCCCTGCCGCACCGCCGTAGCCCCGGCACCATGTTTCATGCATTCCGGCTCGGCGTGCTGAAGTAGCGTCGGTCCTCCGCAGCCGACGCTGCGCGCTTTGTGGCACCGGCGTCAAAGCCGGTGTGTCGTGCCGGGAAACCGTCACCCATATGGAATGGAGAATCAGAATCGTGCCTTTGGCGTCCCCGTAGGTGGCCAAACGTTCCCAACGGAGCACCAGCGAAATTCAGCCGCGGAGCGGCGACGGAATAAAGCCCAGGGCGAAGCGCAGCGAGCCCTGGGTCACCGGATCACGGAATCCGCAGCCTCCAATGGGGGCGACGGAAGGACTTTGCGCTGTACTGTTAGACACGCACCGATCAGCGGCGGGCAGGCTCCGGGATTCTCGATCAACCAAGACGACAGCCGATCATGACCAGTTGATCGCACGACGCCCTCGTGGCATGAACGACTCGGACGGTCTGGTTGATCGTCTCCCATCGATCCTGGTCGAGTCGGCGGACGTTCAGAACATCGCCGACATGGGGTGTGACGTCCGCCGTGATCATGAAGCCAAGACCCGATTGGGACCTGTCCACGGTCCAGGCCGTGTTGTCCTCCGGTCTGCCTGGGCGTTTCCAGCGAATGACATCACTCGTTTCGATCCGCGGCTCTTCTCGGCGGTCCGACTTCAGAACGCACTTGGTCATGGACAGAATCTCCCTACACCGACGCCGGTTCCCATATCGGAACGATGGTCAGCGTGGTTTAGATTCTAAGTCTCTGACTTTAGCGCGGTTTGTGCGCATCTTCGGTTGGCTGCGAGGGCCAAGCGGGGAGTTGGAATCGTGGGGAAAGCCGAAACGTCCAGACGTCAAAAATCGACGGGAGGCCGCATCGCGACATCTAGCCGCTACTCGGTGGGGACGACCGAGTGGGGAGCCCGAACGCAACCGAGCAGGGAGTTCAAACGACCGCGACAAGAGCAGTTAAAGAAATGGTGTAGCGGCCGACGCCCCTGTCGGCCGTCAAGGGTGGTTGGTATTCGTCGTCCGACACGGGGGTTGGGCGCTACAAGGTTTCTTGAAATGCTATAAACGGATGAAGGATGTATGTCGATTGTGGCGACGGCATCTCGGGCAGTGTTTGATCGCAGGCCGGAGGCCTATCGCCCTGTGGAAAAAGGGGAAAACAGCGGTTCAGAGACGCCGTTCCCGGCCGTATGAACCACCGGCTCTGGCGCCGGCGCCACAATTTTGCCACGGGCTGTTATGCCACACAGGAGGATTAAGAAAACCGGAAGCTGACGGCTGGCGGGTCAAGGCGCAAGGTTCAAGGCTGCATAATCCCTGGGACCTTTGGTAGCCGCCTTGGGTATGTCGGTCGATACAGGGAGGATCGCTTATCAGACGGTGCAAGCGGGCGGCCCGCCGCTGTGCCCCGTGCGTCCGATCACCACCGCGCTTTCCCACCCACAGGGACGGATCGCGGACCGAATCCGACACAATGCCACGTTGCCGCCGACACTCAAATCGCATAGACTCAAATGTCACCATGGGTGCCGGCTTCGCCTCTGGAGGCATCCGCCGCCGTAGCTCAGTTGGTAGAGCAGCGGTTTTGTAAACCGCAGGTCAACGGTTCGAATCCGTTCGGCGGCTGTTCAGTTCGACGAGTCTCATGCTGTGTCATGCCGTCCCATGTTGTGTCAGTCTTGCCCAGTTTACCCCCATGAACAGGGCCTTTTGTGACCGTTGCCGGTGACACACCTTTGGCACCCGTAGTGTCAATCGGTGTCACAATCGGCGTTGGCGATGCCGCCACCCCAGAAGCCGAAGTGTCAGGTGGAGCGCAGTGCAGAGCGCAGTGCAGCGGACGTGTCTTGTCCTTGTTGTCGGTGGATGCGGGTTCGCCGGTCCGCGTGTGGGTGACAACGCCGTCGCCGGCAGTCCCGTTGAGCGTTCCCGTGGCCCGCTGTTGTGTCGGCTCAGCCGAGTCCGGTCCGAAGTCAGGCAAGGCCGACAATGCCACCGAGAGATCGCCTACGACGCCGTGCGTGTACCTGTCCATCGTCAACGTGATCGTACTGTGCCGCATGAGTTGCTGGGCGTCCTTGGGATGTACACCGGCCTGCTTGAGTAGTGTGCCGAACGTGTGCCTCAGCGAGTGGAAATCTCGGACGCGGCCATCCTCGGTTGTGTCAGGGATGCCCGCACGCGCCAAGTCTGCCCGCAACATCTTGGCGGTCTTGTCGCTCGGTGGTACTTGGAAAGCTTTGGCGGTCGGCAGCTTTCCCCGGAAGTGACCATGCAGATCACCGGCCAATGCAGGACGAAGTGGTAGGACGTCCTGATCCCGGTGCTTGCTGTATGCGGCCTCGACTGTGACGGTCGGCTGGCCGATGTCCAGGTCGAACGAGCCGACAGTCAGGGATCGGACTTCGTTTGCCCTCAGTCCTGTCTCGGCAGCCAATCGATAAAGAAGGGCCCGAGCCTCTCCTGATATGCCGAGATGCTGCTTTTCCGTTCGTGCTTCATCGGCCCACCGCCACCAATTCCAGTCCGGTCCGTCATGCGCGGCGACCACAAGCTGTCGGAGTTCATCAACGCCAAATTCAGCCCGGTCGTGACGGCGATCGACCTTGACGTTCTCGGCCCGAAGGTGCTGTAGCGGGTTCGTCTCGGCTCGCTGATCCGCGACCATCCACCGACAGAACTGCTTGGCTGCTCCGAGGTAGAAGTTTCTCGTCTGCGCCGAGAGCCCTTCGTCCCGAAGACCGGCCAAGAAGCCCTGTACGGCACTCGCCGACAAGTCCGGCCACCGCGTGGCCCTGCAGCCGTCGATGACGCGCCCGGCTCTCAGCGTTACGAGGTCCGCGTGTTTGATGGTCGTGCCCCTGTCCACGAGGGACTTGTGCCACTCCGTGAGGTGTTCGCTCAGCGGCCGCTTCCGCTGGTCCGCGTGCCGATCGGTGTATCCCGATGCTCGACGCTCTGCACCTCGCTCCAGCTCCGCCGCCTTTTGCATCGTCGCCGTCTTGTCGCTGTACCCGGCGACACGGCGGAGAACACGGTGCTCGTCCCGGTACGCGACATACCACTTCCGCGACTTGCGACGGACGCGCTTGCCGCCCGGCCCCTTCACGGGGTACGTTATCTTGAAGATGCGAGCCATATCACCGCCCCTTCTTCTTCTTGATCGCCACTAAGTCCATGCCCAGCACCTTGCACAACCGCTCAGCCGAATCCAGCGTCAGCCCGGACGTGCCCTCCATGAACCGCTGCATTGGAGAAATCCACAGGTCGGCGGCCTTCGCCAAAGCATAGAGGGAGCGGCCGTCTCGGCGGACAGCCGCCCTCACCTTTTCGTTCCAATCCTGTTTCGCCATTGTCAATCACTCCTGTCTACCCTAGTAAGGTACCACACGAAACGCCATTGGTCAAACGGATTACCCAAACGAGTTCTCGTTGACGCTCCTCGCGATCATGCCACACCTGCCGTGTCGTCCCGGTCCTCGTCATTCATGTCGCACACTTCCCCCCAGGACGGCCGCCAGCGCAGTGCAAGCACATCGCCCCGCGAACCGGCAGCGGAGTATCGAGTTTTTAGCGGGTGAATTCGCACAAGCCCGATCGGCCAAGGATCCGCAGGTTCCTCCACCTGTTCGCAGTCAACAAACATAACATTGGTCGCGTCGCAGCAAATCCGGCCCGCCCCTGAAACATCGTCAAGGGTCGCAGGCACGGTGTCGGCAGCCTTCTTCCCTCCTTTGCGTAGAGCCGCCACTACCATCAGGGCGACATCCTGTTTTCTCGCGATTCGTTTCATCGCGGACGAATTCGCAACATCCGTTGCATAGTCGCTAGGATCGTGCTCTTCGGCCGCGACGAGCCCGAGATAGTCAACCACGACGAGCTTCCATCCGAACCGCTTCACGCCTTCGCCTGCGATCCTCGCCAGCCCTTTCCTCGTCAACGGCTCACCCCAGTAGTCATCATCCAGGGCAATCAGGGGGATATCCTTATTCGCCTCAATTGTGATCCTCAGCTTCTCATCCGCAGGAGCGCGAACCTCTCCCTTGGCAATCCACGCGCGAGGCACACTCGATAATTGCGCGGCGATCAACTGCCCCAACCGCTTGCGGTCAAGTTCGAGGGATACGAATCCGACCGGCACACCGGCCCTCGCTGCGTTCACGGCAATCTGAACCGCAACCTGTGTTTTGGCTCGCCCAGGTCTGCCGACAACAAGGTGGCATCCCCCGCACTCAAGCCCTTGCCCGCCCATCGCTTTATCCAAGAGAGCTAAGCCGGTTGATACATGCTGAATGGGCTGCCAAGTCACCGGGTCGGCCCACACACCGCCGAGGGTGAAGCGGTGCCACGGATCGGACTTCCCGGAGGCGTTTCCGATTGCCTCGCCACCTTCACCCGGATAGAATCCGATGCGGGCTCCCGAGGACACACGGGATGCGGCAAGGATCAACTCGTCTGACCTTCAGCGACGTGGGCAAGCCCTTCATGTTCCAGGGCAGACCACACTTCGCCATCGACACCGCCACAGACGTCACCGATGCCAGAATCGGTACTCATATTCAAGGAGCTTCTTTCCTTCGGAAACCCTGAGCCACGCGAGAGGAGATTCTGATGGACAAATGGATAGAACAAGCCTGGATTCTGCTGGCCCTAGTGGTTGTCTCCGGGTGTTCGGAGAGAACAGACAAGAGTACGGAGTCCTCAGAACGTGCTGGTTTGCCGGAGGGGCGATCCCAGGTTGCTGCCATCCGCCTCGTGGGTGTGGCAGAGCCGTTATCGCTGCCAGCTCCGAAGGGAGCTAACCGGATCTTGACCGCTAAGATCACGGGGGGCACGGCCACGTCGGTCTGGCTCGCGGACAGCGCAGCCTCGTCGCCCCGTGTGCCGTTGGTCCCGGTGGGTGACGGCGAGTATCAGGTCAACCTCTATAGTGAGGAAGTCCGTGAGGCCCTGAAAGAGAATCCCGATGGGCAATTCAACGTATTCGCTGAGTTTACAGATAGCTCACTAGCGAGCAGCATCCCGGTTCGTTACACGATCGAGGTGCCTCCTGCCTGTTTGGTCTTTCCGTGGGACAAGGCAACGATGACGATCTACCAGCGGACGACGAAGGAGATTCCCGGTTCAGACGGCCACCTGCGTCTTCGGCTTGGTGACATCACTGCGGGGCATGTCCTCGTCTCCGTCACGGGCCCGGATCGACAGAGTGTGGTGGAAATGCAGCCCATGCGGGAAGGGGAGGCAATTCCTCTATCACTGGAGCAGACACGTTACATCTTGGTCCTTGAGGACCTGGTCAACCTATTCACTGGAAGGGACTATGCTGTGTTCTGCGTCATGCCCGAGGTGGCTTGGGAAAGAGAAAACATAGACCGACTGCTCAAGGTGATCGAGTCTGCGGATGTTGCGTTCATCCGGGAAGGGGAGGAGATGACAGGGGTGGCGTTCGCTGCAAGACTGCGCTTGAAGCTGGAGTTCGCAGAACCCGAGGTTGCTTCACTCGACGAGTTCGTTGATCAGATTGCCAGCCGCTCGTGGACCTCCGGAAAGCCCTACCAGGTCAAACTGGAAACCGGGGACATCATTGAGGCGGCCGACTGGTTGCGCAGAAAGGCGAAGGAAATCTCGACTCGTGCAGAAGATACGGAGAGTGGTCATAATGTCCCCGCGAGCGGACCAGCAGGCACGACCAGCGCCGCCCCGCCATGGCAATCCCGAGAGCACGCACATGGGACGGCAACCGGGCGTAACGGGCGACCATCTTCCGGTCGATGCTCCCTGCGCGTCGTCGAAGTAGAATGCCGTCATGGCTAACCATCCCCGCATCCGCCGCGTCGCCAAGTGGACCGGGCTGGTCGTGTGCGTGCTGATCGTCGTGGCGTGGGCCGTAAGTCTCCGGTGGGGTTTTGGCTATGGAAGCAAGCGTTGGGTGATGGCCTGTGCCCGCGGCTCTGTCGCCGTCCGCATCACCGACGTGTTTGACGCGGACGGCTGGGGGATGTTTGACGCGACGGTGTTTGCCGATTCCTTCTGGTCGTTTCACCTGCCGCGGTTCTTCAGTGACGCGACCATCCCGCTGACAGAATGCGGGATCCCACTGTGGATGCCCCTCGTCGTCACCGCCATCCTCACCGCCATCATGTTCTACCGCGACCGCCGACGCATCCCGCCGGGGTACTGCCAGAAGTGCGGGTACGATCTCACGGGGAACGAAAGCGGGATTTGCCCGGAGTGAGGCACGGCGACATGAAAAGGGCGTGACAGCCTCGACGACCGCCACGCCCGTGATGTTCTGCGATTGGGTTTCTCTACCGCCGTCGCCTTAACGCTGATTCACCCTGCACATGTCACTCGGCTCGGTCAACCAGATTCGACGCGCTTGGGTTTTTCGAGGGCGAACAGGTCATAGTCCAGCCATTTGTCCCGAAGCAGCCTTGCCACGAAATAAAGATAGCAGAATCTCCCGCGATAGCCGCGGGCGCCGCGCCAACGGACGCGGCCGATGTCGTCCAGCCCGTCGGCGAGGGAATTCCAGGATTGTCGCGTCACCTGCTCGTGACGGATAAACTGAAAGCCGAGCGATTCAAACGTCGCAAGGTAGTCGGAAGAACTCCAGAGACGCGCGTGCGTGAAAAACTGGCTGATTAGTCGACTGAGTGTGCCGAGTACGGCGAAGGTCCTCCTGTGCCGTGTAGTAATGTCACCCAGGCAGAGTACGCCGCCGGGCTTGAGCACCCGTAGGCACTCGGCGAAGAACTTGCGTTTGTCGGCATAGTGGAGCGCGGACTCAAGATTGAAAATCACGTCGACGGACTGGTCGCGCACCGGCAGCCAGTGAGCGTCTCCCTGTAGGAAGATCGGGCTTCGGGGCTTTCCGGCCAAGCGCTGTTTTGCGGTCCGAACGCTGGAAAAGCAATATTCAATGCCGATGAGCCGCGCCGGGCGGTAGCGTTCGTAAATCCATCCGCTGGGGCCTCCGATCCCGCAACCGATATCCAAGACGGTGCTGTGCGGACCGATCTCTACGTCGCCGAGCAGCCGCCAGACGAGGTTCTTTTGGCACTGATCAAATGTTGCCCGGCCCCGGGCCTCGGCATAGCCTGCGTTGTAACCCAGCAGGCCGTGGGCTTGGGTCAGTCTCAGATTCGGCTCGTAAAAAACTTCCAGGCTTCGTTGTGACATTCACGAGATCCTTGCGATGCCCGCGGGGTCGCGCTTCATTCTTGCTGTGAACAAAATATGGTGACCACACAATTCTCCCAACCACTTGGCGGCTACCGACCGTGTCCTATGATCTCCTTCCGCAAGAGCCGCGATCAACAGAGATTCTCCATTCGTTGAGCCCAAAGCCGCAAACAGATCCGCCGACCCACTCCATCCGACATTTCCCAGTTATCGAACCTCTAGCCGCCATCGTACGCGGACGACCCACTCGATTCAATCGTGAACGGCCTTCCTCGCCACCTTTCGTACCCATCTGACCGCTCCATCGTGACAATCCTGCCGCTCACACTTCCGGGACAACGATTCCGCCATGCCCACGCCCTACGTCACCCAAGCCATCCTCGATGTCATCCGCGAGGGGGGGTCCACATCGGCGAAACGGTCGTGCTGTCGTTGGAAGACGGCCATCCCCGTCAGGTTGCCAATGCCATTGATGCGAAGACAGGCGAGTCGTTCACGGTGATGGCCCCGACGATGTACGAGGCCGCCGTCGAGTTGGCTGAGCAGGTGGGGTTCGACCTCAAGGACAGGTAGACAGAGCCGCAGTCGGTTTCTATCGGCCGTGGTCGGGGACAACAGGCGTTGCTGCATTCCTTCTCACCGACCGATATCCACTTGCAGGTTACACATGTAATTTTATCGATCCTTGACCGAGCGCCTCGGCCGCAGCTAGGATCGAAAGAGCGTGCGGATCATCGTCCGCGGTTCAGGGGACATTGAAGAGGGGAGAGGCAAGGGGCACCGCCGTTCATCCATTGTCGGCATGAACGGATTCCACTCCATCAAAGCTGCCCGGCGAATGCCACCGCCAACATCGACGGGCAGCGAGACCTCTCGTCTCAATCATCATCAAGGGAATTCGGGCGAGAAAGCACGGGCGAGCATTATTCACTCGTGCCGGCCGCCCACACTGGAGGAAGAGCCATGCAACATCTCCCGTCGATAAGACCAAGAACCCGGCGCGCCACCGTAATCGTGCCGTCCCTCATCTTTGTGACTCTCGTCGGACTCGGCCTCGCCGCCTTGACCGTCGACACCGGCGTCATGTACGTCGCCCGTAGCGAATGTCAGAGCGCCGCGGACTCCTCGTCTCTGGCCGGCGCCTCCGGTCTCGGGCAGGGCCAGGTGACGGTTGAGACTCGGAGCAACGAATTTGCCGGCCACAATGACGTCTCGGGCCGCGCCGTCCAGACGGGTGATCTCGAAATCGTTCTCGGCAATTGGAACGGCGTTCTACGTGAGTTTCTGCCATCGGACGGATCCGGCACCGGTTCGCCCAATGCCGTCCACGTCGATGTCACGCGGCCACATCTCTCGCTCATTTTCGCGAAGTTTCTGGGCATCGATGAGACCCAACTCGAGCGCGGCGCGACATCCCTCGGAGGCGGGGGCGTCTGCACGGGGATCTGGGGAATTCATGGCGTCAGTGGGAACGGAAGCATCCTAACCGACAGCTACGATTCTACCTCTGGTTCCTATGGGGGCGATAACGTCAACGCCAATGGAGACCTTTGTAGCTGTGAGGACATTCGCCTCGTCGGATCGCTGGAGATTCACGGGGACGTCATGTACGGCGCAGACTACGATCTCACCTT
>JAUVGW010000441.1 GCA_030593565.1 Phycisphaerae bacterium
GCAACAAACACGTCACCATCAAGGACGACCGACCGGCCATCGCCGACGCCCTGACCACCGCAACGGAAGCAGCCGATCTCGTATTCGTCACCGGCGGCCTCGGCCCCACCCCTGACGACATGACGCGCCAAGCACTGGCCGACGCGCTCGAAACCGAGCTAGCCCTACATCAGCCAAGCCTCGACGCCATTGCCGCTTTCTTCCAACAACGAAAACGCACGATGACCGAGTCCAACCGCGTCCAGGCCATGTTCCCCACCGGCACGACGCCCATCGAGAACACCTGCGGCACAGCCCCAGGCATCCGCGCGACCCTGAACAAGGCGGATGTCTACCTCCTCCCCGGCGTCCCCCGAGAAATGAAGACGATGTTCCAGCGCGACGTCCTACCCGTCCTTGCCGGCGATGCCGACGGAACCAACGCCACCGGCGAGGCCGACGGCACTGCCGGCGCCCGCGCTGCCTGTGGAACGATCCTCATGCAACACACACTCAAGACGTTCAGCGCTCCGGAATCCCGGCTAGGCGAACAGCTCGCCGACCTCATGACGCCCGGCCGCAATCCCGCCATCGGCACCTCCGCCCAGGACTGGGTCATCGCCATCCACATCGACGCCCAGGCAAACACGCGAGACGAGGCCCGCCGCCTCATCGACGGCGACGCCGCCGAAATCCGCCGGCGCCTCGGCCCCGCCGTCTTCGGCGAACAAGACGACACCCTCGCCCACGCCGTCGCGCGGCTGTTGATAGACCAGCACAGGACCGTCGCCACAGCCGAATCCTGCACCGGCGGCCTCATCGCCAAACGCCTCACCGACGTCTCAGGCTCCAGCGCATACTTCATCCAGGGCCTCGTCACCTACGCCAACGAAGCAAAGCACCGCCTCCTAGACGTCCCCACGGAACTTATCGAAGCTCACGGCGCCGTCAGCCGCCAAGTCGCCGAAACCATGGCCGCCAACTGCCGCCAACTCGCCGCCACCGACTACGCCCTAGCCACCACCGGCATCGCCGGCCCCACCGGCGGCACCCCCGCCAAACCCGTCGGCCTCGTCTACATCGCCCTCGCCACCCCCACCGAGACGATCGTCAAGGAACTCCACATCGGCGAAACCACCCCCCGAAACGCCATCCGCGACCGGGCCACAAAATCCGCCCTAAACCTACTTCGCCTCCAACTTATCTGACGTCACCATGTCGATTGGAGAACCAAAACCCACGGATCGCAATCCGTGGGCTACCCGGCACACGATCCTTTGGTGGGTGATCCACCCGTTACCCGCAACCGTCCAAAATGGTGCGCCGCATGAACATGATGAAACCGCCGCCACTGCGAGGCCGTCAGCCACCCCATATACCGCTGCCCCGGCCACACCCGCCCGCTTTCAGCCGCCGCGTGCTCGAACGCCGCCGCCGCACCCTCCAGACGCGCGAACGCTTCCTCCACCCCGGGTGTGTCGCCAGGCACCACCGCCGGCGGTGCCGGCACGGCCGGTGGAATATAGCCAAGCGTCAGGATAATCCGCCGATACCCCCACCGCCGCACCGCCCCGAATTCGCACACGCCCCTCCGATCCTCCGCCCCGATGACGACCCGCTCCCCCCGGAGCGTCTCCTCAATCGCCAGCGCAACATGCTCCAGAATCTGCGCGAGCGACCAGTTCCCCATCCCAACCGCCCCAACCTCCACAAGCCCCCCACCCCGTCGGGCAACCTCAACCAACGACCCGCGTGTAATCTTCTTCCCGAACATGCCAACATTCTAGGCGACATCCCGCAAACGTGCAGTCGGCAACTACGCCCAAGAGCCCCTGCCATTGTTTAGCCGCGACCCGAAGGGGAGCGCGCGGATCAAGACTACAAGATAACAACGAGGAATAGCCCGGCCGCCGCCTCGCTCCATCGACTACGGACAGGCGCCCACAAGCAGCAGCAGATTCACGAAGAGTTGAATATCGTCGCCGTTGATGAGCCCGTCGCCGTTGAGATCGCCGGGACACAGACTGAGAGTGACGCAGTCCGCGGCAGCGCAATCGGATCCCGCGCCTTGAGGAGCCCCGCCCGCAATGGTGCAATCGGGCGGCGGGAGATCCAGGCAGCCTCCGTTCGCAAAGCAGCAAGCCTCGGACGCTACCGGTGAGCAACTGAGGTTACATGGGTCATCGCAATCGGCCGCCACCGTCATCTCGTCATACAGGGCATAGCCGAAACCATAGCTCGTACCGTCGAGTGCGGCCATTTCGAAATGGAGATCCGCCGTGGGGTCCACGATGTCGTGTGCGCTGACGAGAACGTACGAACCGCTGACGAGATGGTATATGCTGATCTGGTCGCCCAGCTTGGAGAACTTCAAGTTGAACGCCTTCGTGACCCCGTTCGCCTCGCCGAGGAGGTCGTTCAGATCAACCCTGTAGTGCGTGTGGTTGATGAAGATCTCGCTGCCGTCACCAAATCCGAATCGCAACTCGAGGTCCGGGTCGTTCGTGATTCCGGCATGGTACAGGCCGACCCAGTGCTTGACGTGTGTATCGATGAAGCTGCCGGACCAGTAGCATTCCCCGCTGATACACAGGTCGAAATCGCCTTCGAGCACGAAGTTGGACCGCACCCTGATCTGGCAGTTGTTCGTGGGCTCGACTTTCATCATGCCGCCCGAGTAGGTCGGTCCGGGCCATTCCCCCTCACACCAGTTCGGTTGATTGTTCCAGTCTTTCATGGGCTCGAAATCTTCATGGGCGAGGCAGGTCGGCTCGGCCCCCGCCGCTTCCGTCGGCCCCCATGCGGCCGGAACCGACAGGCACCAACATGCCGCCAGCACCAGCAAAGCGCCACCGATTCGCCGGCGCAGGTGCATCCCATCAAAGAACGGAGAATTCGCTTGAAAAACCTTCATGACCGCCTCCGGATCGAGCCGCGTCGTAAAACGAGAATCCGGCCCGCGCGCACGATGTACACGTCCTAGATTCCCGTAGTCGTATCGGTCGTCTCCTCACGTGGATTCGGTTCAAACTTGCCCCGCAGCCCCGTGCCCGCCAATCCTCAACCAGTGGTTTCGTGTGCCACTGCTTCAAGCAGTGTCTCGTAGCGGCCGTCATACCCGCTGAAACGCAATGCTTTAACCAGTGGCACACGCCCCGGTCCGGCCGCAACCCATCACAACGACCTTCCCGCGATGCCAGGACCGAGAATCAACGCCCGGAACCGTCGTTGGCTGCTGTTCAGTTACTGGATTCGGGGTGGCATGGGTAACGAATGGGGCACC
>JAUVGW010000459.1 GCA_030593565.1 Phycisphaerae bacterium
CACAGACACGATCCTATCTCATGGCGACACAGAAGAGACCTGATATTGTCCGCGCCTACTTTCAGGAGGCTCACGTCAATTACGCAGCGGAGTGACACTATTCATACATGTTCACATAATCAGGTTCGGAGTAGTAAGTAATACGAGAAGACTGTGCTACCCCAAATAACCGTGCCGACGAAGATGATCGCGAACATGTGTGTGTTCGCAAGACCCACGAACGGGACGAGCACAAGAATCGCTCCCACATTGAGCACTGCGGCACGTGAAATCCGAAGCCGCTTCTGGATGTACTCGTATCGGTCAACCGCTTCGGGTGCCTTCGTGAAGAGAAATGCCTGCATCTCGAGCATCGATGGGCTCACTCCTCGCTCGATTGCAATTCGAATCCGCCGATCCCAAATACCAATCACCGCATCGGCGATCTGATCGATGAGGATTCCGAGAAAGTATGCGAATGCTGTCAGCCCAAATGTAATCAGGAATTGCGCGTCCCGAAGCGCCGATCGTGCCTCAAGGAACGCCTCTGCTGTTGGCGGGCCGAGGATCGCGATCATGAGCATTGTCAACCATACACAGCCCATATACCCAATCACGAGAATCTCAGCGAAGAGACTTGTCTTTGACATTTCGTACGTCTCGCCTCCCTCAGCAACACTGCGTTTGACTGTCGATCATTGATCGCAAGTATCGGCGCGATTCGACAGTCCTCGAAGTCGAACGTAAGCCTAGGGGGCATTCAACTCCAGATAATCCCGAATCTGGTCGCCGCGATATCCCACGACGACGACAAGGCGTTTGAAGCCCTGCTCCACGAGGCATGAAAGCAGCATCCCGAGGATAGGAACTCCGTGCACTTCAGTGAGGCACTTTGGGCAACCGTCCGTCAGCGGCTGCAATACGCGACCCCCCCCGCGCGGCCAAGAGAAGTGCCGTGGTGATAGGACCGTCGTCCACATCGTGTAAGTTTCCACCCACTCGCGACTCTTCGTCGCACCGAGGGCCGCTGACGGAAGTCATTCCATCCACAAGGGCTGCCTTCGCCTTTTCAGAATGAAGCCGGTCCTCGTGGATTCCCGGTCTGATCGCCCGGAAGCCTGTTTCGCCGGTGAGAGCTGGTGAGTCGTCGACGATCCCCGGAACGTGTGCGGCGGCTGAGGCACAGGGATTGCGCCTCTTCCTCATCGAGTCCTCGGCTTGCTTCATGAACAACCTTTCCGCGCGGCGCGCAAAGCCACCTGGCACCGGATCTTGAGCCGGCAAACCGGGCTGCCAGCCCGGCTACGGGAATCGGCATGGGAGCGGAATCTGGCGTTGGGCAGACCGGTGATGTGCGCACCGCAGCCAGGACCAACCAAGACTAACTGGACTAACTAGGACAACCAACGGTGCGGTTCCAGTCCACTCTACCAGGATATTCACGGCTGTCAACGCCGCGGACCCGCTCGGGTGCCCAGCGCCGCGTCAGCAGCTCCTGACGGGAACGGCTAGGATTAGAGGACGTTGGCCAGCGCGCGAGTTCGTGCGGTGTGCCGTGATCGCGCACATTCCGCGGAACAGAGGCAAACGACACGACCAAGGCGAGCAGCGGTGCCCCCTAATACTACAACGCTAGAACTTCCGGTCAGCCAGTGGGCCTCGACATCGAGAAAAGGACGACAGCCGTTGGCTCGAACCCACTTCGCGGCGAGGTCAACTGTGGACCGCGCACCAGCAGGTTGGCGAGCAGGGCCGAGCGAATGTAACGCCTTACAGAAAAACGCATTATGTGAATCCCTCGGAACTTTCTAGCGTTGTAGTGCTAAAGGCCTTCGGGCATGCTTCGGGCGTAGCCGCACGGTGACGTTGATCCGTGAAGCACCGGGGATTCCAGTCGCTGGAGCAGGCCGTGGACATGGCACGAGTGACATCGTGCGATAATGCGTGGCTTCCGACGGCGGCAAGATAGCAAGCCTGAAAAACAACGATGACGCCTCCTTCCCTGGAAGCCGATATACCCATCGTGGTCCCGGTTCAAGTGGGGAACCTAGGGGAAGAGGCCATTCCGTGGGGGGAAGACCGATGGGAAGGACAGGGCGACATGATCCCTGCGCGTGCGGCAGCGGAAAGCGATACAAGCACTGCTGTGCAGGTAAGCCGGGCGCACCGCCGGGACCCGAGCCTTCGTTGGGAGTGCCGACCGAGGTCCCAACGAGAGCATCTTCATCTCCGCAACCGCGGCGCGGCTGCGGCGAGTGCATCGCCTGCCCCCGTAGGCCGAGTCCGCGACCACGTGAAAATGCCTGTTTTCATGGGCTTTGCAGAGCACCTGGAGCATCTCGACCGCCAACTCCGGCCGCGTGCGATAGCGCAACCGCTTCTTTGTCGCGGTCTTTTTGTTCACGTACAGGCGGAAGAGGACCGGCAGACAGAAGAACTTGTCTTGACAGAACGGGAACTTCACGATCACGCCGAGCACCACCCAACTGTGACCCCAGTTCACCAGCGCCGTCTTACGCGTGCTCAACAGGGGATCATGGTGCATGCCGACCCCAAAGACCTTCAGGCCGCGCTTGCGGGCCAGCGTGTCGTCGACGGCCAGAAAGACCGGCCCGTCAGGCAGCCACGGTGCGATCAGATCGAACACGGCCAAGCCCAACTCGTCCAGCGACCACCGCGCTGCGGCGAACACACGGTGGAAGGCGGAATGGTGCTTGGTCCCCACCGCGTCCGCAGCCAGAATCATGCCGGTGACCGTCCGCCGGCGG
>JAUVGW010000290.1 GCA_030593565.1 Phycisphaerae bacterium
GTGTTCCAGAGACTCGGCGGGGGTATCGACGGCTCGCTGGGCGCCGCCGCGAGCCGGGCTCTGGGCGCCTTCGCAATCGCCGGCGTCATCGCCCTGCGCTTGCGCGCGCGGGCCGAGCGTGTGCGTCACGGCTTCGCCCCGGCGAATAAAGCCGCCGAGGATGATAGACAAACGTCAACATCAACCGCCCACGCGTAACGAATGTGACGATTGACGATCAACGACTAACGCATCGCGCAGGAATGACATGACCAATTGTTCCGCTTGGCTGGCTTATTGGCTTGCCGTTTGGCGGATCAATCGTTCACGTTATTCTTGCGCGACTCCTCACGATCGACGATTAACGAGTGTGTGACGTATGGCATCCCGCAAGCACAAAATCCTGCACCTCCTATCACAACGCCCGTCCCACACAGGCAGCGGCGTATCGCTCGATGCCATCGTCCGCATCGCCGATCAAGCGGGCTGGGACCAGCGCGTCGTCGCAGGCGTACCCCATGACGATCCAACCCCGACCGTCGGCGGTCTCCCCCCCGACCGCATCCACCCGCTCGTCTTCGGCACCGGCGACCTGAACTTCCCACTCCCCGGCATGAGCGACGTCATGCCCTACCCGAGCAGCCGATGGTCCGCCATGACCGCCAGCCAATTGAATACCTACCGAAGCACATGGCGACGGCACATCCAGCAGGTTGTCGAGGATTTCCGGCCCGACGTGATCCACACGCGGCACATCTGGCTACTCAGCTCGATGATCAGGGACATCGCGCCCGATGTCCCCATCGTCAACCACTGCCACGCCACCGGACTGCGTCAGATGCGGCTCTGTCCACACCTGGCCGACGAGGTCCGGCGCGGCTGCGCCCGAAACGACCGTTTCTGCGTGCTGCACA
The DNA here is from genome assembly GCA_030593565.1 of Phycisphaerae bacterium. Taxonomy (GTDB): domain Bacteria; phylum Planctomycetota; class Phycisphaerae; order UBA1845; family UTPLA1; genus JAFGQA01. The sequence goes on from JAUVGW010000290.1 coordinate 894, forward strand.
AAGGCCACGCCGACGCCCTCACCCATGAACTCGGCATCCCGGCAGACCGCATCCACATCGTCGGCGCAGGCTACAGCGCCGATGTCTTCCACGCACGCAATCGACAACCAGCCGCAACCCCGAGCCTCGCCTACGCAGGCAAATACAGCCACGCCAAGGGCCTGCCCCAGCTCCTTGACGCCGTCGAACGCTTGGCCGGCCGGCACCCCGACCTGGTGCTGCACATCGCGGGCGACGGCGCAGGCGACGAGGCGGAAGCACTGCGATCCCGAATGGCAGGACTCGCACCCCGCGTGAAAATGCACGGCCAGCTCAATCAGAACGACCTCGCCACGCTACTGCGATCCTGCGCGGCCTTCGTACTGCCGTCGTTCTATGAAGGTCTGCCGTTGGTACTGGTCGAAGCAGCCGCGTGTGGCTGTCGTCTCGTCGCCACCGACCTGCCCGGCATCCGCGACGGCCTCGGCAACAGCTTCACCGCCATCCTCGATCACGTCCCGATGCCGCGCCTGGTGGGGCCGGACGTGCCCGAGCCCGAAGACCTCCCGACATTCGTCGACTACCTGGAATCAAAGATCGAAGCCGCCCTGAACAAACCACCGCCCGGCAATCCCGCCCAGACGATGCCCGATGTGCTCGAACCATTCACTTGGCCCGCAGTCTTCCGCCGCATCGAACGCATCTGGCTGGACCTGATCGCCAATCACCCTTCCACGTCACCGTAATTCGTGAAAAAGCCCCACACAGAACGGACAGGCCACAGCTTGGCTTGCCGTTTGGCGGCCCAACCCCCACCACCTCGATCCCTCACCCAATCCGACAATCCCCACCTTCCGCCGTGTAGACGGAACACTGAACAAGCATAACCAGTGCCTCAACAGCCAGGCAAACGACGCCGTGATCCGAAAAATTGCGGAAAGTTGCAGAAAGTTGCACTTGGGAAGGAAAAAATCATGCGCGAAAACCCAGATCAGCCCAATACGCCAGCCACGCTGTCAACCAAAACTGAAAATTTCTCGAGAAAAATAACGCCTCACCCCCCAGGTTCATCCCCGTCTCCCGCTGGCAGCCGTGCGGACTTCTTGATCACATGCTATCATCTCGCCCAAACCTTCTACGCTGTCACAAGGCAACTCATCATGGCTGGAAAAAAACTATCGGCCGCCCGCGCCGGAAAAAAAGGCGGCTTGCTCCTCGCCCTGTTCGGCCTACCTTTCCTCGCATTCGGTTGCTTCGCCCTCTATCAAACGGCCTCACTCCTGACAGAATGGCAGAGCGCAAAGCAATGGGTGGAAACACCGGCCGACATCCTCTCCGTCGACCTCGAACAACACCACGACAGCGACGGCGGCACAACCTATGAAGCCGTCTGCACCTACCGCTACGCCTTCGAGGGCGAGGCCTACCGAAGCGACCGCGTCGGCCTCAAGGGCGGCTCCGACAACATCGGCGACTGGCAACAGGTCACGCACGCCAAATTGAAGGCCGCCCAGGAGCAGGGCGAACATGTCATTTGCTACGTCAACCCGAACTATCCCAAAATGGCCGTCCTGTTTCGCGAACTCCGACCCGGAATGCTCGGCCTGTGGTTCGGCTTCGGCGCCGTCTTCGCCACTGCGGGCATCGGCCTCGTTTGTGCCGGCATCTACGCCAAAGGCGCCGCCGCCAAGGCAGACTGCCTACGCAACATGCATCCCGATCAGCCCTGGATGTGGAACGAGAACTGGGCCCGCGCAAGAATCCCCGCCGCCACCAAGCTCAAGGCCGTCACCCTGTGGATCATCACCATCTTCTGGAACGGCATCTCCTCGACCGTCGTCTTCCTCATCGTCGCCGAGGCGGTATTGAAGGAACACCAATACTGGCTACTGATCTTCCTGATCTTCCCACTCATCGGCATCGGTCTCCTGATCGCGGCCATCCGCGCAACGATACGCCACTTCAAGTTCGGCCGAAGCTGCCTCGAATTGAAGACGCTGCCCGGCATCATCGGGGGGCACTTCCGAGGCAACCTTGTCCTCGCCGGCAAGATCGCTGACCTTCGAACGGTCGACGCCACACTCACCTGCGTCCGAAGCGTCACCACCGGCACCGGCAAGCATCGCTCGACGACGAAAACGACCCTATGGGAAACCACCGAGCAGATCGAAGCCGTCTCCGTCTTCAGAAGCGACCGTGCGTCCCTCCCGATCGACTTCGAAATCCCGGAAGGCTCCCAACCCTCAGACGACTCCGACGTCAGAAACAAAGTCGACTGGACCCTCAAAACCACCGCCGATCTCCCAGGCGTAGACCTGAACCTCGAATTCAAGGTCCCCGTCTTCAACCAGGATGCCTAGTGGTGCATTCCGCGTGATTCTGCGGGTCGCGTCGGCCCCCCGGGGCCGACGTAAAATGTGTAGAGGTCTCCCCTCGCATACGTCGGCCACTGGGGGCCGACGCTACCACTCGCTATCCCCTGGTCCCTCGATCCCTCAATCCCTTTGGCTGCGGCCGAAGACCGCGCCAAACCCCTCACCGCTCCTCAACGATCTTGAACGTATACCGCGCGATCGGCTCCGGCCCCGAATACAACTTCGCCTGATACTCCCCAAACCCGAATTTCTCCACGATCGGCCCGACCTTGAACCGAAAACCCTGTCGTTCATTCGCCTTCGACCAGACAAAGGCGTGCTCGACGACCACGTCGCGCCGGTCCTTCGGCACGACCGTGATCTTGAAGTTGTTCCGGTCCGCCTCCGCAGGCAACTTCACCACCACGGAAAAATGCTCGTCGGATGGCAGGATCTCCTTCTGCCAATCCCACTCCTGGTCATACAGATCCGTCGCCGTCCGAAGCACCTTGCCTTTCAGCTTGATCCGTGATCGCGTCACCGCGATCGCTCGGGCGATCCGTGCCACCTGATCCTGTTCCGCGTTTCGCACAGCATCCGCCGGACCATATTTGGGCGGACTCCCAGACGCCCACCAGTTCGACGGCTGCCGCACCGCCGCAATCTGACGCCCCGTCGTGCAGTCAATCACGACCACTTGACATTCCACGAATCCGTCATGCCGCGTCCACTGATACGGCACCTGCCGCCAGCCCGTGATGACGGCTTGCCCCTGCTGGTTCCGCCCCCAGATCGCCTCCGGCCGATACCGCGTCTCATGCTTCGTGGCGGTCTCGTACCGGTCACACACACCGCAGACCAGCGCCTGCACCGACTTGAGCCGCCCGATCTCGATCGCCACATCCCCGTCGATGATCCCCGCATCCGCCAGGTCCCGCTCGGCGAGGATGTCCTTCAGATGTGCTCTGGTGTACACCTCGTATGTCCCGTTGTTCGTCAGAATCGCCGACACGGTATCGCTGATACGAGCCCCCACCCCGGCCACACGCGTCCGATTGGCAAACGGCAACACGGCAACCCGCTTCAGGCTCGGCTGATAGAAATCGGGATACTGATAGACCCAGATCTTGCTTTTCTTACTGCCACCGCCCCCGCACCCCGAAGCCATTCCGACAACACAAGGAAACAGAAGCAACAGAATTCTGACTCGACCCACACCATGCATCATCAAAAAAACCCTCGCAACAAGTTTGTGACACCGTCGATCCCTCCGTCCCCAGCGAGCCGGGCCGTCCCCGGCCCGGTCCCTTGATCCCTTTGGCTGCGGATTATGAAGGCTTAATGTGGTTTCGATCAACCCCTGCTGAACAGGAGAATCGGCGGAAGACCTTCGTTTGGCGTGAAGCACCGGCGTTCGATGCGTTTTATACTGGGATCGACGAATCGGCTGGGAGGCAGACCCGCCTCGCCGAACACCAGGCCTTGATAAGAAGCCCAAAAGGGTGGAGACTCACACCCGTTGCTGTTAGCCCCACGCCAAGTACGACAGGAGGACATCATGTCACAGACCAGCATAATTAAACCATCGTCACGGATCATCGGTTGTCTCCTCGTAGCGGCGATCACCGCCGTGGTCGCACCGTCCGCACGGGCGACCCACGACGACCCCCCCGCGGACCTCAATGATCTCCAGCGGAAAGCCCACAAGGCATACGAAAACGCGGACTACGCCAAGGCGCTCGAGCTGACCGAGAAGATGCTGGAACTCAAACCAAAGGAGAGGCGCATCCTCTACAACGCCGCCTGCCTGCACTGCCTCCTCGGGCACAAAGACAAGGCCTACGCGCACCTGGATAAGGCCGTCAAGGCTGGATACGGCGATGCCGAACACCTCAACAAGGATGACGATTTCAAGACCATCCGAGCGGAAGACAGATTCCGAGCCATCGTGAAGCGCCTCCGCGAAGCCCAGGCTCCGCCCAAGCCGAAAGCCGACAAGCCCAAGAAAACTGCCAAGGCCGACGAGCCCAAGAAGGCAGACAAAGTCGACAAGCCCAAGAAGACAGCCAAGGCCGACGAGCCCAAGAAAAAAGCCAAGGCCGACAAGCCCAAGAAAAAAGCCAAGGCTGACAAGCCCAAGAAAAAAGCCAAAGAATCGAGCCAACCCGAGCGCGAGATGTCGCGGGCTGAGCAGCTCAACCGCATCAACGATCTGACGCCGCAGCTCATTCAGGCCGCCCAGGCCGGCGAATTCAAGAAAGCGCTGAAACTCGCCTTGAAGGCCCGCAAAATCGCCGACATTGGTCTGACCAATTACAACGTCGCCTGCATGTACGCGCTGTTGAAAAACAAGGACAAGGCCTTCGAGTATCTCGATCGGGCCGCGGAGCAAGGATTCGATGACATCGGCCAGGACCTCGCCGACCAAATGAAACGGGACTCGGACATGGACTTCCTCCGAGACGATCCGCGATATGCCCAGGCATTGAAGAAGGCCCAGGCGTTGAGCAGCGCCGCCTCACCCCAGGCAGATGATGAAAGCCCCGTCGATTTCGAGTGGAAGATCACTCGGCCGAAGAACTTCGATAAGTCACGCAAGGTCCCGTTGATCGTCGCCCTGCATCGCTACAACGGCAACATGGAAGCGACGACGAAGCGTTGGAAGCAGGCCGCCGACAAGGTTGGCGCGATCCTGCTCACGCCGCAAGGCACGCGTCGCCTCGGCCCGGACCGCCTGCACTGGGGCCGAAACCTCGACGAGATCGAGGAAAACATCATGGACGCGATCGATGCCGTCCTCGACAAGTACCGCATCGACGATGGCAAGATCATCCTGGGCGGTTTCAGCCAGGGCGGCTGGATCACCTGGTCGCTGGCGTTGCGCAATCCGGACACCTTCCGCGGCATCATCCCTGTCGGCGGCATGTTCGAAGCGTCGTCGCCGTCAGCCTTCGAGGACGAGGACCTGGCCGCGCTTCGGATCTTCATCATGGTGGGCGAAGACGAAAACGATGACCTGCTGGAAGGAAACAGGAAGGCGGCGAGGCAATTCAAGAAGATCGGCACAAAGGTGAAGCTCAAGGTGTACGAAGACGTCGGGCACGACTACCCCGAAAATGCAACCCAGGAATTGACCAAGGCCCTCAGATTCATTCTCCAGGAGTAATCCACTCAACCCGATGGGTGGCACAATCAAGGAACAGCTTGGCCGTATGCTGATTCACGTGCGTCACGCCTGGACCGGCAGGGACGCTTCTCGCGCCATGGGCACAAAACACACATAACCGCCCAGTTCACATAAGGTTACGAAGCGCGAAGCACCCAGGATGGAAATGACGCCAAGCTGCCGCGGACCCCAGGGGCGAGCCCCCAGGGAAATCGCAAGAATCGTACGGAAGCCCCCCGCCCAGATGCCACTGGGTTTACGAGCCTGTTTGAGAAGCCCGATCAGAGCCGCCTTCTGTGAAGGCGGTGCCCTCCAAACGCCACGGCACACCGCCTTCACAGAAGGCGGCTCTGATCGGTTTCGTGCCTGTCAAACCCCCTTCAACAGACTCGCAACTCATGCGCGAGATCCATTCTTGCGATTGCC
>JAUVGW010000270.1 GCA_030593565.1 Phycisphaerae bacterium
TCCCGTACATACCCCTCAATCTCCATGCCGTTCCCTGCCTTCCTTTCGAAAGGCGCCCAGTTGGGCCGGAGAATGTAGTCAATCATCGATTGGATAATGCCCGCAACGTTGAAGTTGTAGCTTGTCAGTTCAAAATCCATGGCTGCGGGTGTGTCGTCAAAGCCAAAGAGTGAAATGTCGCCAGGAATGGACAGTCCATGTTCCTTGAGGAAGTTGTAGCAGAGAATGGCAATCTGGTCGTTGGCCCCTACCTGATCGAGGTTTCGGTCGCGACCGGCGGCAAGAGCCACGAGGAAGTGCTCGGCAAGGCGATGCTCCGCGGATGCCAACTGGCGATCGAACATGCGAACGAGCACGGCGGCTACCACAAGCGCAGCATCCCGTTCGAGCTCGTCGTCGCGAACGACAACGGCCTGTGGGGCGCGTCGGGCAACGAGATCGTCGACATGGCCTACGAAGACAAGGTCTGGGCGATCCTCGGCACGATCGACGGCGCGAACAGCCACATCGCCATCCGCGTCGCGCTCAAGGCCGAGCTTCCGATGATGAACAGTGGCGACACCGACCCGACGTTCATCGAGACCAATATCCCGTGGGTCTTCCGCTGCATCGGCGACGACCGGCAGATGGGCTATCTGCTGGTGGACTATATGTACCGCAAGCTGAAATACTCGCGCGTCGGCATCATGCGGGCGAGCAACCGGTATGGGCGGTTCGGCGTGCGCGAGATCAAGGACGGCAGCCGCCGGCTGGGCCATCCCGTCATTCTCGAGATGGCGTACCAGGTCGGCGGGGACGACTTCTCGCTGCAACTGGGGCGCTTGAAGGCCGCCAACGTCGAGGCGATCGTCCATTGGGGCGACGCGCGGGATGGTGCGGTCATCCTCAACCAGATGCGCGCACTGGGAATGAACCACCCGTTTTACGCCTGCGACCGCTGTGTCTCGGACGAGTTTCTCGATCTGGCCGGCGCGAATGCCGATGGCGTCATCTGCGCTTACCCGTGGAATCCCACGTGCGACGACCCCGATTACGTCGCGTTCGCCCATGCGCATCGAAAACGCTTCCAGATCGAGCCGGATACCTACTCCGCGCACGCCTATGACGGCATGAACATGCTGATCTGGGCGATTCAACACGCGGGGCTCAACCGCGCCAGGATTCGCGATGTCCTCGCGCACCGGCCGTCCCCGTACAAGGGCGCAACCGGTTTCATTCCACTTAGCGCCGCGCTGGACGATCTCGGCGAGGTCTTCCTTGCACGGGCCGAAGGCGGCGAATGGACGTTCCATTCCCGTGCGGACCTGGACATCCCACGCGGGACGATCGCCCCACGTGACCGAGCCAATCGCAAGACGGTGTCGGCCGAGTTATGATCACCGTTCCGTGAGGGAAGAGGGATTAAGGGCTCAAAGGATCAGGGGACGGTGTGTGGTGTGCTTTCATGCGACGACGTCGCGCGGGCGCAGCGGACCCTACGAAACTCGGCGGTCGTGGCTTGCTACGCTTGACTCAACGCAGTCCTGATGTCGCCAATCTTCTGAGCCCAGAATCGCTCGTAGTGTGCCACCAGAGCATCCTTGAGTCCAGGCAGGTCCTTGGTTTCGAGCGTGTCTGGCGTGAGGCCCTTTTTTGAGCAGACGCTAACCACAGCAGAACCGACCCCGATGGAGACGATTGGAGTGATTGCCGCGACGAGTCGCATGAAAACCGGGTTATCAGTGGCCATTCGTCAGGCTCCTTTCATTTCGTCTTCACGATCGCGTACAGACACGCGTAACCGGCGATCAGGTCCGCCGCTTGTTGTTTCGTCATACCGATGGCATCGAGGCCATTATCATCGTACACCACGGCGCCCGTCGCACCGCTCCGGCACGCAAGCTGGTAGTAGTTCAGACAGCTCTCCCCGTCGATCTCAATTTGCCTCGCGATCAACTGCCTGGCAACCTGATGCGCGATGCACCCAGGATGCAGAACTGAGTTAGAGCCGGGATTCTGCGCCTTGTATTCTTCCACGATGCGTGTGTGAAAGGCAGGGGGCTTACCGTCGACAGCCAGCTTCGCCATTTCGCCCGCCATCGGGCAACCTCTCAGAATGACAACGTCGTCGTTGTCAATTGATGAAGCGCCTTCAAGCTGGACGAGCTCGGACTCGCCTGATGCGTGCGCCTTCTTGAACTCCTCCCAGGTGGCGTGGCTGTGAGTATGAATGGCATCTGCCAGCTCATGCCCGGTCTGGAATAGCCTCATCACGATGTCTTCGACAGGCATATCCTCGTCAAGGATGTCACGCAGAACATCAGCGCTGAGGACCTCAGCCAGTGTCGTCTTCGTCGCAACCTTCATCGCAGTTCTCCCGGTTTGCGGTCATGCCGGGGCTTGACCTCGGCAACCGCCGATATGCCACCCCAGTGACGTGCCATCATCGGCAATGTTCCCACCGCAGTTAACGTAAGAGCAGTTCACGGTTGGGTGTGACCGAATCCAGCCGGCGGCCTCACGCTCCTGTGGCACCGGCGTCTCGCCGGCGAGACGCCGGTGCCACAGGCAACCGTGAAATGCTATAGCTGGGAGCCCGATTTCATCGTCCGGTTGACGAATGACCTGACGGTCGTGCTCGAGATCAAAGGCTTCGAGGACGATCAAATGCGGACCAAGCATGGGGCCGAGGCAATCGACGGAATGTGCGTGGAGTGGGGCTACTGTTTCCGCATCGTGATCCGTTTGTCGCCGTGCCGTAGTTTGAGTATCTTGCCAAACCACCAGGACGCCCCATATTTGCGGTCTATCTTGTGGGGAGCCTTGAGCAGAAGGCGGAAACCGTTGAAGTCATAGGTGCCGCGCAGGATGACGTCGCCGTCCTGCTTCCTGGCAGTGGCCTGATAGGTGCCGTCCTCCTTGAATTCCGCCTGGATGGGGCAGAACGGCTCGTCCGAGGGCATCGGGTCGGTCTTCCAGTTTCCCACGAGCATGGAGTTGCAGCCTGCGAGCACCGCGACCATGATCGGAGCGCCGAGCAGCCTCAAGGTCGGTAAGGAGCCGTTGCCTCGCATGGATGGTCCCCGCAGGTTCACTCGGATGCCGGCAATGCCGCTCGCCAGCCGTGCAGGACGGTATCCGGCGGATTTGAGGCTGTCAACCAAGGGTCCATGACACAATCGGCGGCGGGGTGCCACTGGCAGCTTGCCTGCCAGTGTCCGTGTAGGGCGCTATCTGTTGAGGCACTGGCGGACAAGCCGCCAGTGGCACCCGTTGGACCCCTTTGGAGCAATGCCGCCTAAACTGTCATGGACCCGTCAACCAACCTCGCGACATGCTCGACTTGCCGAAACCGCTGGCGGACGGTAATATCTGCGGACAGGAACGAGGGCGGAAGCTCCTGGGGGGCGGGCTCGCGACGGTTTTTGGTTGATCCACTCTGATTCGCCGCCCGGCGGCAAGGAATTCTAGATCGACCGAGCGGGTATTCCAGCCGATAACAAGGTCGGCAAGGCTGCGGTGCCTTTGGATCGCCGCGAGAAAGTGTGTATGGCGAAAACAGAGCCCATTGAAGTAGAAGCCGAGGTCGTTCAGGCCCTGCCGAACACCATGTTCCGGCTCGAGTTTGAAGTCGAAGGACAGAAGCATCGCGTCCTGGGACACATCTCGGGACGTCTGCGCAAGCATTTCATCCGCATCCTGCCGGGCGATATGGTCCGCGTCGAGCTCAGCCCTTACGACCTGACGCGCGGGCGCATCACGCGACGATTGTAACCGACCTTGAACTGAGCGGCTTGGCCGTTCCGCGACGGATAAGCCCTGTGAGCCACAGGCTCCAGCCCGCGCGGTCGTTCATAATCCGGATCGTTCACCGCAGAGCGCACGGCGCGGCCGTCGGCCACAACCAAAATGTGGCACAGGCGCCTGAGTCTGTGTCTTCACCGGCAGGTGTGGCACGGACAAGGATCGCCCGTGAGGAGGCCACGATTTGACCGAACAGGCCTCAAGGGCGATCCTTGTCCGTGTTTTGTTGCCATTGGTTTGCACCGAACGTCCACGGACAAGCTCCGTTTCTCCGTTCGCCGGACGTGTGTTTGTTTTGAACACCGTCTTCCGAATCAACATCGCCTCGTCTCACCCGCTTGTCCGTGCCACCCCCCCCCGGCATGGAAATCCGCGAGAAAAAACATGACACTGAGTTACAGTAGTGCAGACGCCTCGCCTGTGACCCCACCGGCCTTGACGCCGGCGTCACGGTTCATCGGAGAGGTCGTCACGACGGATTCGAGGCGGCGCCGCTATCGTTCCCCCCATAGGCATGCACGATCTTCGTCACGAGACGGTGCCGCACGATGTCCATCCGCGACAACCGGACGACCTCGATGCCTTCGATGCCTTCCAGGCGGTGAATCGCATCGAGCAGGCCGCGTGCCGCGTTTTTTTCCAGGTCTGACTGGCTGTCGTCGCCCGTCACGATCATCTTGCTGTGATGACCAAGCCGCGTGAGGAACATGAGCATTTGTTGCGACGTCGCGTTCTGCGCCTCATCGAGGATGATCACGGCATTATTCAACGTGCGGCCCCGCATGAACGCCAGCGGCAGGACCTCAATCACGTCGTTGACCATGAAGCGCTTGATCTGATCGAATTCCATCATGTCGTGCATGGCGTCGAACAACGGGCGGAGATATGGATTGACCTTCGCCTGCAAGTCGCCGGGCAAATACCCCAATTTCTCCCCGGCCTCGACGGCGGGCCGCGCGAGGACGATCCGTTTGATGCGGCCGGCCTTCAGCAGCGACAACGCCATCGCCACGGCAAGATAGGTCTTGCCCGTACCGGCGGGCCCGATACAGAAGCACAGGTCTTCCTCGGCCATCGCCCGGACATAGGCCTCCTGCCCCTCAGTCCTAGGCTCGATCTTCGCGGACTTGCGATAGACCTGGATGATACGCTGTTGTTCGGTTTGCGCTTGCACCGCAAGGTCGGCCAACGCGTCCGCGACGTCGTCCTTCGTCAGTTGGGAACCTTTCTTCAGTTTTGCCTGGAGTGACTCGATCAGTTCCGACGCCTTGCCCACGGCATCCGGGCTGCCCAACACCTTCAGCGTCGAATCACGTGCAAAGATCTTGACACCGAGCGCCTCGCGGATCGCGCGGAGATTGCAGTCCGCCGGACCGTACAACTGCATCCGGAAGTCGTCGCCGCCAGCTACTGTAAGAACCAGTTCCAAACCCGGATCATCTCCTTGCTACCGCTGCGATCGTTCACGGAGCTTTGCAGAATATGCCCAAAAAGGATTCAGAGCCGGGGCGTGTCGCCCCGGTCCGGCTCGACACGAGCCGGCTCCGATGCCTTCGGCGCCACTGCCACACTTTGGTTGCGGCCAACGGCGCGCTGCGCCACAAATCAACAAGGCTCCCGTGAACGGCTACCCACCGCTATTCTATCAACATCCCATACGCGATGGGAGCCGCCAGGAGCGGGGAATCGAGGATGTCGAGCACGCCGCCGAAGGCGGGAATCGCGCCGGCGGAGTCCTTGGCCTGGGCGTCGCGTTTTATCAGCGATTCCAGCAGGTCGCCCGCCTGTCCGATCAGCGCCATCAACACGCCGAACACCACCGCCCATCGAGTCCCGGGAAACAGACCGTGCAAGTCCGACGACGCCGGAGCCAACGATCCCACAGCAAACGGCACGCCCACGGCAACGATCACGGAGGCCGCGACGCCCCCTACCAGGCCCTCAACGGTCTTGCCCGGGCTAAGCCACGGGATCAGCTTGTGCCTGCCGAGCGAGCGGCCCGTGAAGTACGCCCCGATGTCACAGATCTTGACCGTCGCCACGAAGTACAGCAGCAGCCACACGCCGTCGATTGGGTCGATGAGGCGGATTCGCAGCAGATACTGCGGCAACAGCCCGAGGTAGAAAATGATGAACAGCGTCGTGCCGATGTCGCCGATGGCCCGCTCGGTCTTGCGCCGCCGGGCGATCAGGAAGGCCGTCCCAAGCAGCGCAATCGTCAGCCACGCGACGGTGAATTGATAGTCCGCGGAACTGCGGCCGATCTCGCCCGACGCCGGTCCGTTGCGGGCCATGAATGTGAACAGGACAAGCACGACGTTCACAAATGCCGGCCAGATCAGCAGCGGCGCGTGTCCCGCAGCAACGAACAGCCGGCGCAGTTCCCTCGTGCCCAGGATGACCAGGATGGCGACGACGGCCGCGATGATAGCGCCGTTGAACTGGAACAGGCCGACAGTGCGGAATGCATCCGGCGCGCGGTCACCACCGAACATGGCCGACAGGCGATGGTCGCCGTAGATCAGGCCGACCAGGACCGCGATCAGAATGGCCCCGAAGAACAGACGATGCTTGAGCATGTGCGCAGGTTAACCATAGGACCGCATTCCTGCCAGCAGCGCCTCAAGAGCCCCCGCCCCAGCGAGCCGGGCGGTCCTCCGCCCGGTCTTCCGACCGGAAGGGCGTGCGAGATGGAAATCTCGCACGAGCGGTCGTGACGTACACGCTATCTGAGGGGCCGGTCGTTTCATGCTTGCCCACGCGGCGCGCACTTGCTATAATGAGTCTCAATTGAGGATTGGCGGCTCGGGGTGAATCGGATCGGGCTGTAATCGCTCGATGCTGGGCGGCGCGAGACGCGTTGGATCGGGACAGAACACGTTCTCGGGAGAGGAGTTTCCCAATGATGAAAAATACTGCATTGTTTGTGGCGGCTGTGGTTGTGGTGCTGGCGTCCGCCGCCGGCGCGCAGGCGGACATCGTGATGGATTGGGTCACCGTCGGCGATCCCGGAAACGCGGCGGATACTCGCTATGAGACTCCGGGATACGGCGGTGTGGCAGACACGTACAACATCGGCAAGTACGAGGTGACGATCGCACAGTACGCCGAGTTCCTGAACGCCGTGGCAGCGGTGGGCGACTCATACGGCCTGTACGACACGGAGATGGGCGGTGGCGGGAGCGACATTGGGGGCATCTCGCGCAGCGGATCGGGGACGGGAGGCGACCCATGGGTGTACGCGACCCGGCCGAATCGTGGCAATCGCCCGGTGAACTACGTGAGCTGGTACGACACGCTGCGTTTTGCGAACTGGATGCATAACGACCAGGGCAGCGGCGACACCGAGGATGGCGCGTACGACATGTCACTCGGTGCGAGCGTGGTCCGCAAGCCGGGTGCGCGGGTGTTCCTGCCCTGCGAGGACGAGTGGTACAAGGCGGCGTACTACAAGGGCGGCGGGACAAACGCGGGCTATTGGGACTACCCAACGCAATCGAACGCGATCCCGATGGCCGAGGCCCCGCCTGGTACGGATATGACCAGCGGCTCCGCGAACTACTACAGCG
>JAUVGW010000037.1 GCA_030593565.1 Phycisphaerae bacterium
GGCGCTCTATGCGGCCAAGACGCATCTGCCCAACGGGCAGCCGATGCAGGCAATTGTCTTCATCGGCGAGGGCAAGATCGCATACGGCAAACTGGCCCAGGCGCTGGACTACGGCGCGCTGACGTTACAGGTGGCGGGCGATTTCGACGCGTGCATGAAGCGCATCCAGGAAGCGACCGACCGTCTTGGTCTGTATCTGATGAACTCGGTGAACCCGTTCCGGCTCGAAGGCCAGAAGACGATCATGTATCGCGTGTTGGAGGGCCTGGGCTGGGAGCCGCCGGACTGGATCTTTGTGCCCGGCGGCAACCTGGGCAATTCCAGCGCGTTCGGCAAGGCGTACATCGAGTTGAAGGAACTCGGCCTCGTGAAGCGCGTGCCGCGGATATGCGTGGTCAACGCGACCGGTGCAAACACGCTGTGGGACCTGGTCAACAATCGCGGTATGTGTTGGAATGGAGGCGACTGGGACGCGTCGCTCGGCGATGCGAAGTACGCCGAGATGGACGAACAGGGTATCAAGGCAAAGACGATCGCCTCGGCGATCGAGATTGCCCGGCCGGTGAACCTGTCGAAGGAGCTGCGAACACTCGATGCGATGAACGGCGTCGTTTGCCAGGTGACCGACGAGGAAATCCTCGAGGAAAAATCGCTGATCGGGAAGTATGGCTATGGCTGCGAACCGGCCAGCGCGGCCGGCGTGGCCGGCCTGCGGCAGATGATCGAGAAGGGCGTCGTGGATCGCGATGCCCGCGTCGTCTGCATCCTGACGGGCCACCCGCTGAAAGACCCCGACGCGACCGTGGGCTATCACACGGGACTGAAGCCGTCCGGGGAGCCGCCGACCAAGACGGAGCCGTGGGGCCGCAACGCCAACCGCCCGATCCAGGTGGCGGATGATCTGGACGAGATTTGCCGGGTGATAGAGGCGAATGCGTAATCGTTGTTCGTCGATCATTAGTCGTTGATCGTCATTCGCCAATCGTGAATATGCGGCCGGGGTGGCATGGGTTAGCGGAGCCGCGTCGAGCGGCGGAGCTTACCCGTGGGTACGGAACCTGTAGCGTTGGGTGCCCCACCTTTTGCTGCGTAAAGGACGGGGCACCCCGCAGCCATCTTGTGGCACAGGTGCCCCGCCTGTGACCCCACCGGCGAGACGCCGGTGCCACACACAGGCACGCGTGAAATGCCATAGCAGATTCATCTGATCGGTTTGGAGCAATCAATGTCCATCAAGATCGCGGTAACAGGCGCAACGGGTCGCATGGGGCGACGGATCATCGCGTTGGCGTTTGGCGATCCGGACGTCGAGGTCGTGGCCGCACTGGAAACCAAAGACAGCGCATCGATCGGCGCGGATGCCGGCGAATTGGCCGGCGTCGGGCGGATCGGCGTACCGATTACGGCTCGACTCGATGCCGATTTCGATGTGTTGGTCGAGTTCTCGCTGCCCGACGGTACGATGCCGTGTCTCGAAGAATGCGAGCGGCGATCGCGGCCGATCGTGATCGGCACGACCGGCCACAGCGATGCGGACATCGCGCGCATCGGCGAGGCGAGCGGGCGAATTGCCGTGCTGAAAGCGCCCAACATGAGCGTCGGCGTCAACGTGTTACTACGGTTGGCGAAGCAGTTGGGCGCGACGCTCGACGCGGCGTACGACGTCGAAATCACCGAGACACATCATCGATTCAAGGTCGATGCGCCGAGTGGCACGGCGCTGGCGTTGCGCGATGCGGTCAGTGATGGGCGAACGTCGGCCGGGGCCGAGAAGCCGACGATGGTTTACGGACGTCACGGCAGACCCGGCGTACGGCCCAGTGGCGAAATCGGCATCCACAGCTTACGGATCGGTGATACGGTGGGGGAGCACACCATCTCCCTCGGCACCCTCGGCGAAACCGTGACGATCGGCCACACGGCCCACTCGCGAGACACGTTCGCGGCGGGCGCGATCCGCGCGGCAAAATGGATCGTCGATCGCCCGGCCGGCTTGTACGACATGCAGGATGTGATTGGGGACGGCGGCTAGCGCTCTTTCCCTCAATGGATGGACCCAGTTGGGTGCGACGGGCAGCTTGTCTGCCCGTGAACACCGACGGGCAAGGCGCCAGTGGCACCCAAGTGCTAGACACGATCGCAGGTACTGGTACAGTTTGAATTGGGGAGCATCGGCCTCCGGCCGGTACGCAGGTCGAAAACGAGGATTCCGTACCGGCGGGACGCCGATGCTCCCCAAACGATACCGGTACCCGATCGCGGGCTGGCGGTTGAGCCCGGA
This sequence comes from Phycisphaerae bacterium, assembly GCA_030593565.1. Lineage (GTDB taxonomy): Bacteria > Planctomycetota > Phycisphaerae > UBA1845 > UTPLA1 > JAFGQA01. The sequence continues at coordinate 2,282 of JAUVGW010000037.1, forward strand.
CCGGCTTGGCCTTATCATGCACGCCGTTCCGCCGTGTCGCTTCGTATCGGCGGGCCTATCTCAACGTCTTATGTGGAGGAATCCTGCGAATGGCTGGCGAGAAGATCACGCTTGGCGGCGACGGTAAACTAAACGTACCCGACAATCCCATCATGCCCTTCATCGAAGGCGACGGGACCGGGCCGGATATCTGGCGGGCGTCCGTGCGCGTCTTGGATGCCGCGGTCGAGAAGGGCTACGGCGGCAAGCGGAAGATCCAGTGGAAGGAAGTGCTCGCCGGCGAGAAGGCTTTTCGGGCGACCGGCGAGTGGCTGCCGGACGAGACGGTCGAGGCCTTCAAGAGTCACCTCATCGGCATCAAGGGACCGCTCACCACGCCGGTCGGCGGGGGCATCCGATCGTTGAATGTCGCCCTGCGCCAAATCCTCGATCTATACGTGTGTCTGCGTCCGGTGCGATACTTCAAGGGCGTGCCCAGCCCGGTGAAGCATCCCGAGAAGGTCGACATGGTCATCTTCCGCGAGAACACCGAGGACATCTACGCCGGCGTCGAATGGGCCGCCGGCTCGCCCGAGGTGAAGAAGGTCATCGCCTTCCTGCACGACGAGATGGGCGTCAAGAATATTCGCTTCCCAAATAGCAGCGGCATCGGCATCAAGCCCATCTCGAAGGAGGGCACGAGCCGACTCGTTGCCGCGGCGATCGAGTATGCCCTGCGCAATGGTCGCAAGAGCGTCACGCTCGTCCACAAGGGCAACATCATGAAGTTCACCGAGGGGGCTTTTCGTGATTGGGGCTACGAAATGGCGCAGACGAAGTATCGCGCCAAATGTGTCACGCAGCGCGAGTCGTGGATCCTCGGCAACAAGGAGGCGAATCCCGACATCAGCGACGAGGACAACGCCAAGCAGGTCGAGCCCGGCTACGACATGTTGATCGACGAGAAGAAGGCCGTCGTCGTCAAGGAGGTGCACGACACGCTGGCCGCCATCTGGTCCACCCACGGCGACGGCAAATGGAAGAACATGCTGATGGTCAGGGACACCATCGCGGACATCACGCTTCAGCAGGTGCTCACCCGGGCGAACGAGTTCGACGTCGTCGCCACGATGAACCTCAACGGCGACTATCTGTCGGATGCGTTGGCCGCCCAGGTCGGCGGCATCGGCATCGCCCCCGGCGGCAACGTCAATTACATCTCCGGCCACGCCATTTTCGAGGCCACCCACGGCACGGCCCCGAAGTACGCCAACAAGGACCAGGTCAACCCCGGCTCGGTCATCCTGTCGGGCGAGATGATGTTCCGCTACATGGGCTGGAACGAAGCGGCCGACCTGATCATCAAAGGCATGGACGGCGCCATCGGCGCGAAGACCGTCACCTACGACTTCCACCGCCAGATGGACGGGGCGACGAAGCTCAAGTGCAGCGAATTCGGAGATGCGATTATCAAGCATATGTGAGAAGATGATGTAGCATTCGTGCGATTCAGAAGTTGCATACATTCGGCAATCTGAGTACAAGCCAATGGGGTCCAACCCCAGATGATGAGAAGGCCATGCAGAGCAGCCCAGAAACCTACTTGGACTACCTGGCCCGTTGCGAGCAGGCCTTCCGGCCCTTTGCCCCCATCGACCTGCCCGACTTCTTCAAAGGCCGGCAGGAGAACATTGACTCTTTGCGCAGCGAACTGAGAACCGCAGGTCGTCAAGTTGCAATCTACGGTGAGCGCGGCGTGGGCAAGACTTCACTTGCCGCGCTGGCGTACTTCTATGCGACGTTCAACGACGAAACCACGCATGTCGTGCGTTGTAGGAGAGATGATACCTACGATACGATTTTTGGGCAGATGTTGTCGGAAGCCGGCATTCAGTACCTCCCCAACGGAGTCGAAACGGAGACCGCTCGGGCCGGTCGCATAGGTGGTGGACCCGGTTCTCTCTCGAGAGCCAAGACGATTCGGTCGAAACAGAGACATGTTCTGTCAGGGCGATCCATGAGCCCCGCCCTGCTGTTGAGGTACTTCGCTGAACGGGAAGGATTGTTGATCATCGACGAGTATGATCGTGTCCACGATGCGGAGACGCACACTCGACTTGCGGAAACACTGAAGCATTTCTCGGACGCAGCTAGCATAACGAAGATCATTGTTGTTGGAGTAGCTGAGACGCTTACGGAGCTGATTGGCGAGCACGAATCCCTGACGCGCTGCTTGGCTCAGATCAAGCTCGATCGAATGAGTGCTGTGGAGCTTGGCGAGATCATTGCGACGGGCGAAGATCGCATCGATGCCTCGTTTCAAGAGGACGTACGCCGGAAAATCATCGCTTTGTCCGATGGTTTTCCGTTCTATACGCATCTTCTCTGCAAGTATTGCGCTGAAGATGCGGGCAAGGTCCTACGTGGGAATCCTCTCGCGAAGAAGGTCGTTGTGTCGGAAAAAGAATACCACAGAGCCTTGCAGAGAGCGATCAGGACCGGCGAAGGGAAACTTCGCGACGACTATCAGGCCGCCGTGATTACGGTCAAACGAAAAACAGACATGTTCAAGCAGGTACTGTGGGCAGTAGCCTATTCTGAGTCACAGGAAGTCCAGGTGCAACAGATCGCAGAAAACGTTGGCTTGCTTACCGGCCAACGGCCCGGCGTCCAAGGCCTCAGCAACTACTTTGGCCCCTTGACCAAGCCTGAAAAGAGAAACATCCTTGTACGAGTCAGACAAGGATACTACAGGTTTGCCAACCCCCTCATGCGCGCCTATATTCGCCTAATCCTTGAAGAACACAATCTCGTGGAAGCCAACGGGCAACTGCAGTTTCCTTGGATGCGAGAACTCGGTGTGAAGCCCGAGGCACATTAGCTCCATGAGACATCCGGAAGACAAACGTGGCCGCAAAGACCATGAGACAATCAGGTGAAGCAGTGGACGAAGCGTGGTCGCGCGTCCCCCACTCTTTGCGCGACCTGGAAGATCCGCAAAGAGACCTTCCGCGCATCGCCCGCGATCCGGAGCTTATGGGTGAGGTCGAATCAGCGGTTCGATTGGTTGCGACGCGGCATGATCTCCGTCTGGGGGATGCTCGGCGGATGGATTTCCTGGAATCCGAACCCGTACATCTCGTCGTGACTTCGCCGCCGTACTGGACCCTGAAAAAGTATCGCGAGGTTGAGGGTCAACTTGGCCATATCGAGGCTTACGATGCCTTTCTCAGCGAGCTCGACGATGTTTGGCGGCATTGCTATGGTGCGCTCGTGCCGGGTGGCCGCCTCGTCTGTGTAGTGGGCGACGTCTGCCTGTCTCGCCGAAAAAATAACGGTCGCCACACGGTCGTGCCGCTGCATGCTTCGATTCAGGAGCATTGTCGTGAAATCGGCTTTGACAACCTCGCTCCCATCATCTGGCACAAGATCGCCAACGCTGTTTACGAGGTCGCTGGTGCGGGCGGTTTCCTGGGCAAGCCCTATGAACCCAATGCGGTCATCAAGAACGACATTGAATACATCCTCATGCTGCGCAAGCCTGGTGGCTATCGCAAGCCATCGTTGGCGACTCGAATCATCAGCTTGATTTCGTCAGAGGCCCACCAGAAGTGGTTCCAACAAATCTGGACCGGTCTGACGGGCGCGTCGACGAGACATCACCCTGCACCGTATCCTCTCGAACTGGCCGAGCGTTTGATACGCATGTTTAGCTTCGTGGGCGATACTGTGCTGGATCCCTTCATGGGCACAGGTACGACGACGGTGGCAGCGGCGAAGTCCGGACGCAACAGCATTGGCGTCGAGGTTGATCCCACGTATTTCGAGGCCGCCTGCCGACGGGTCAGGTCAGACGCGGTTGACATGTTCAGCAAGACCGAAATCAACGTGATCGATCCGGGCGAGGATAATGGAAGATCTTGATCGGCAAATCAGAGTTGCGGTGAGGCACTTCTGGCGAACGAGAACACGCCAGGGCAGACACCAGGGTTTCCGAACAGGTCGCCGCGACTATGGCAATCGCACGGCCACCACCGGCGGTAAACAGTTGGACGGATTCAGCAAGCTGGTTTCCGACTTGCTCGTCGAACACGGACTGCCCGAGACCGTGATCTTCCTTAACGGTCGGGAAAATCTGACACTGCCGGGTTTCTTCAGGCCCACGAAACAGTGGGATCTCGTTGTTGTTGCTGGTGAATCCCTGCTGGCCTCAGTGGAGTTCAAGTCTCTTTGCGGTCCGTCATTCGGGAACAACTACAACAACCGTGTCGAAGAAGCGGTCGGCAATTCCACTGACCTCTGGACCGCCTATCGCGAAGGTGCGTTTCAGACCTCGCCTCGCCCTTTCCTCGGCTACCTCATGTTACTGGAGGAAGCAGAGACCTCGACGCGGCCGGTCGCCGTTCACGAGAGGCACTTCCCCGTGTTCGGGGAGTATCGGGGTGCTTCCTATGCAGGGCGGTGCGAGGAATCGGTGCGACGATTGATGCGCGAACGTTGCTATGACGCAGCGTGCTTGCTCCTATCGAATAGACGAACCGGAACGCGGGGGACCTATGCGGAGCCGGCGGCAGACCTGACGTTCGAGCGTTTTGCGAGACTCCTGTGTAACCATGTTCTCGCTACATACAACGCTCTGTCGTAACCTCTCTGGCGAATCGTCCTGGAGCCAGCCGGGTAGGTCGCACACGTAGATCGGGTGCTGCCCGACACTTGGCGGGCTTTGGCCGCCAAGCCCTCATTCGACGCGGGGTCATCATGCCGCCGAGCGAACAACCCGTCGCTCACGTCGTGTGCCACTGTTCTTGAACAGTGCGTTTGCCCGACAAATCCGTCGCTCACGCTCCGGGCTCTGATCCGATCCCCTAATACCCTGGTCCCCCAATCCCCTGGTCCCTTGGTCCCTCGATCCCTCCTCCGCCAACAGCTTTCCCGCGGAGCGCTGAGCAAGCATGTAGGATGAGAATCGAATTAGGACCGACCGCCGTCTTGCCTTCACCGCGGCCGAAAGTTTGCGCCGGTTTGCGGCGGTTCGCAGTTTTTTGCCGCAAACGGAGGGGAATTCGGCGTCACCGTCAAACGCAATGGTAGCGCCGTGGAATTATTCTCAAAAAATTTGACGGGAATCTACCGGTGGGTGCTACCTAGCGCACAAGAAGGCCCGCCGCATGAGCGGGCCTCAGGGGAAGGGAGGTCAATTGCTTCGTTTTTTTACCTCGGCGTCCTTGCCGGGTCGGCGGCTCCCGTCGGCTGCATCGCCATCGATGGAAGCCCCTATTTTCTCCATCGGCCGACAGGGGCGTCGGCCGCTACGATGAATCTTGAAGTGCTCTAGCAGCCCAGATCAGAACCGGTTCTTCGGCTTCCCTGCATTCAAGTAAGCTTCGCGATCCGATGCGCATTCTTCAGCGTCAAGCCCGCCGGAAGTGAAACCGTCGGGGTCCTCGGCAATCTTCTTGAGAATGGGTATGCACCAACCACAGCCGGTGCCGGCCCCCAGGCATTCGACCATCCGACTGGCGATCCGGGGCCGCACCCTACTCGCGAAATTGATCAGCTTGCGAAGCGACACATGCGAGCAGTGGCAAACATGGTCGTCCAGTTCCATGGCCTCATTCTACAGGAACTCGAGAGTGGATGTGCCCCGCGTCATTTGTGAAGCCAAGGACAGGGCATCCAACGGCCGCACGCCTCCCTGAACCGAATGGACCGGCGATCGGCGAGGCGCGAGTGGCCGGATCGGGAACCGGCAAGCCGAACCGGATCGACTGGGAATTCTCAGGAGATCGCGGCAGCGCAGGCGGCGGGCTCCTATGATCCGCCTGGAGAGCAATCGGCTCCCACCGGTGCCGGAGAAGGTTCGTATTCCATGTTGTGGAGTTCGCAGATGGCTGTGCAGCCGATCAGTCTGCTTGAAACACCTTCCGCCACGGATTACATGAACGTCCGCTCCTTGCTGAGCGAGGAAGAACGGCAGATACAAGATACCGTTGCCCGCTTTGTCGACGAACGCGTCCTTCCCATCATGAACTGACCGTCGGCCGAGAGTTGACCGGGCACAATGCGTTTTGTGTTCTGTCGCAGATCAAATGATGGGTGCCACTGGCGGCTCGCCCGCCAGTGTTCACGGGCAGACAAGCTGCCCCCGGCACCCAATCGGGTCCGTCAATTGACGGGCGGCAGAGCACTAGGATATCAGTGCGAGACGGAGGTCATGTGATGCCGTATGCCAAGTTGCTGATGATGGCGGTATCGATTGCTCTCACGCCGTTTCCCTTTTTGTCTTGTGCGTCGAATGGCGAGGATCAGCATGCTCGTGTCCATTCGGCCAAGGAGGCCGCAGCCGTGACGACCATTGATGGCAAACACACCTCGAAGAGCGGCTACGACATCACGCGCCTGGATGAGGCGCGGATCGAACACCTGGCCCAGAAGCTGAGCCCGGAGGAGCGGAGCATCCTGCTCGACCAAGCCACAGAACAAGCGTTCTGTGGCGGGCTGCTGGATACCAAGGAAAAGGGCGCGTACATGTGCCGGTTGTGCGGTCTGCCCCTGTTCACTTCCAAGGCCAAGTTCAACTCGGGCACAGGCTGGCCGAGTTTCTTTCAACCGGTGGATTCGGCTCACATACACAATCATCGCGACGCGGACCACGGGATGGATCGCACGGAGATTCAATGCGCCCGATGCCGCTCACATCTCGGCCATGTATTCGAGGACGGCCCGCAGCCGACGGGCTTGCGGTACTGCCTGAACTCCGCGGCGTTGCAATTCCATGCCGACGGCACCGAACTCCCTCGCGAGTCGCGGCCGATCGCGTTGAAGACTGCCTACTTTGCCGGTGGTTGTTTCTGGGGGATCGAGGACAGGTTCCAGAAAGTGCCCGGTGTCTTGGACGCCGTGTCAGGCTACATGGGCGGGCCGGTCGCCCATCCAACCTATCGGCAGGTATGCTCGGGCGAAACGGGTCACGCGGAGGCCGTTCGGCTTACCTATGACGCGTCAGTTGTGAGCTACGTGGAGCTTCTGGCGTGGTTTTTCAAGCTGCATGATCCGACACAACTCAACCGGCAGGGGCCGGATATCGGCTCGCAGTATCGCTCGGCGATCTTCGCGAGCGACGAGGAGCAACTGAAAGAGGCAGAGGTCTACATTAGGAAGTTGGACGGCTCCGCGCAGTTACGCGGCCGGAAGATCGTGACAAGGTTGGAGCGGGCCGGGACATTCTACGAGGCCGAACCATATCACCAGAACTACCACGCGAAACACGGAGGCTCATGCCCGCTGCCGTAACACGCGCCATAGCGCCCGCGACGCCGCGTCTTCGCTGAACGGAAGGGGCGCACCCCACACGGCCGACCGCTGCCCTATCAACCCGTGGCAAAACTATGGCACCGGCGTCTCGCCGGTGGTTTTCACGGTCAGGAACGGCGTTCCCGAGCCGCTGTTTTCCCTTTTACCACGGGCTGCTAAATCGTCTTACGCAGGGTGGCCTACTTGACCGTACAGATGATCGTCTTGAGCTTCTGATCCTCGAAGTCGAGCTCGAAGCCGTCAAACGTGAACTCGACCATGTGTTCGATGTAGGTCTCGGCGTTCATATTCGTGACGACCGTGTACTTGACGGTTCCCTTGACGCCCTCCTTGTGGACCTCTTCGACGCCCTTGACCTTGGCGAGCGCCTTCTTGATCTGAATGGCCTGCTTGATGTTCGCGACTTTGTGGACCTCGACGATGATGTCACCGCCGCCGCCCAGCGTGCCGTGCGCCCACGCCTCGAGCATGTCATAAACGCTCGCATCGGCCAACTTCTTGCCGGATTTTTCGAGGGCCTTGCGGCCACCGGGAGGGCCCGCCACGCGCGAGCCGCTTCGGCCGCCCACGAGCGTGTTCGAGAAGATCGCATCGGCGGTCTCCGTCCAGAATCCCTGAATGGTGACATCGGTCTCCCACATGTGGAGCTTGATACCGGCGGCGGTGGTTCGCTGCGGACCGCTGGCCCGCGACTCGCCCTTGAGGTAGATGGCCGCACCGTAGTTCGACGCCAGGGCCGCGAGCGCGGACGTGTCGTCCGCCATGGCCGCGACCTCCGCCTTCTTGCGATCAATCTCCTTCATCTGGCCGGGATTGACGAGCTTGAAGCCGAGCTTCAGCAGCTTCCGCTCAATCTGCGTGCCGAGGACGCTCGAGCGCTGGATGATCTCGCGATTCGCCTCGACGCGATCGAGGTCGTGGATGATCTCCGTGAAGATGACCATGATCTTCGGCCGACCGAGTTCCTTCAACTTGATGGCAACGTCGGCCCAGGTGGCATCGACGAGCTTCTTGCTGACCTTGGCCTCGATCTGCACGGTCGTGACGCCCTGGCTCTCCTTCTCGGAAAGCACCTTGTAGTCCTTGACGATGCCGTTGGCTCGGGCCAGGACGACATCATATTCCAGCGCGAAGTCCTTGGTCTTCGACCGGCTGGCGATCTCGTTTTGCCCGCCCTGCTCGACGGCATGGCGGAGGGCATCTTTCACGGCGGCATCCTTGTCGATGCCCTCGCCCTTGACCTTGACGACGACAATATCGTCGTCGGCGCCGACGTTGGACGCCGGAACAGCGACGACAAGACAAACGGCCAGGAAGGCCATTACATAATTCCCGAGACTGCGTGTGGTACTCATTCCTGATCTCCTCAATGCTGGATGATAAATCGGCTTCCGTACGCGCGGATTCTCCGACCGGCAGCACGATCCGTCAAGGGCAGCACATACTCCCACCGACGAAAGGACGCACGACAGATTCGGCGGGGCGTTTCAGTGGCGCGTGATGTAGCGTCGGCCCCCTGCGGCCGACGTATGCGCGAAGGAACCCCTCAGAGATGTGTAGGATGGGCAATCTTGCCCATCTGTTGATCTGGTCCGGTTGCATGGTGTACATACGCAGGCGGATGCCGCAACCATTGGTACCCCGCGTCGGCCGGGGGGGACGCTACGACGCTGCGCGCTCGTTCGGACTCCCTCCTTGGTCGTCCTCACTGGGTCGCGGCTAAACGTCGATTCATGTGATCCCCTGTGTCTTGCGGCGAAACGCCAGTCAGATCATCACCCGCCGATTGTATACCCACCACTCCACAAGCAGGATCAGCAACGCCGCCGCCGCCGCGTAGGGCCACAGCGGTTCGTTGACCTTGGTTTCGCCTGTGATAGCCGCCTGGGAGACGCCGCCGATGTTCAATTTGTTGTTTGGGGCGATCAGCGACTCGACCGGGGACAGGACGTTGGCCGCGAAGGTACCGGTCGTCTCGGCCTCATCGTCGGATTCGGTCTTGTAGATGCCTATGTCGTGAGTTCGAGCATAGGTAATCGTGTGGCGACCGGCAACGTCGATATCCTCCCACGTTCCGTTGGGACGCGTGATGCGGATCTCCCCGGCGCCGGGCGGCACGGGAATGGAAAGCGTTTCTCCCGGCGAGACGAGGTGCGATGATTCCACAAGGCCCGTGCCGGCGAGAAAGGTCACGGCATTCTGTAAGAAAATCATGTATGCCGGCTCCCACAAGAAGTCGGAGTTGAGCAAATCGAAGGCCGTGATGATGTACCGGTGGCCGGGATCGGTGATGAAAGCGATGACGGTGGAATCCTCGCCCTCGACGAGTGGCACGGCATGGCCGGGCAGGGTCAGCCGCGCCCATTCGGCGACATAGACGTTTTCGAACGCGACCTTGCGCGTCAGCGGGTGCTGCTCCCGCCACATGACGAGCGGCTGGCCTTCGATCTTCTCACCCAAGGCAACGCTTTCGATCTGAGGCAGGCAACCGAAGAACAGGTAGTTTCCGGGCGACAGGCGGTTGGTGTCGTGTTTGTCGATGATGACGAGATCGAAGGCGGAACGGCCCTCGATGCTCAGGTCGTCATCCGCCACGTTCTCGTATTCCTCGCTGGTGAGGGAAACGGTCTCGGCGACGTTGATGCACCCCAGTCCGCGGAGCAGAAGGCGACGTATCCTCGATCGGTCGGAGACGAGGAGCACGCGAACCCGCCGGGGCGGGTCAATCGGGGCGAAAACCCGGTTGTCGATCATGAAGGCGTCGTCCCGGTGGAGCTTGATTTCGATGACGCCGCCCGCTTCGTGCTCGAATTCGAAGACGACGTTTCGGCTGGCCGGCCGGCTGGTGGAATCGCCCGCCGACGTCAGGCCACCGGGCCGAGTGGTTGTCGGCGATGGCGCGGGGCCGAGGGAAATCTCTCGGATTGCCCCCGGTCCCGGCAATCGCGAGCCGTTCAGGAGGATGGAGACATCGAGCGTGACAGGCGACGGCCCGAAGTTTTGAACCTGAGCGAATACGGACAACATGCCCGGACGTTCGTAGTTCCGCTGCACGCCAAACGCGACGATGCCGACGTTGTCCTCCACCTGGCCGATTCGATAGTAGCGCATCTCGCTTCGGGTGATGTACTCCTCGACGGCATCCTCGATTCGGCCGTCGCTGAACAGCTCGATGTCGGCATGGACCTGCTTGGCTTCCTGTGGAATACCGGTCCCGGGGTCCTCGACAAACGTCGAAGAATAGGCGATCGCGAGTTGCAGGCCCTCACCGATCTTGCTGACGGCGTCGGTCGGCTCGATCTCGCCGATGAGCTTCCTCAGGCGGTGCTTGTTGCCCGTGAAGCTACAGACCACGTTCGCCCGGTCGGCAAACCCGATGACCATTGCCCGGGCATCGTTCGGGAGGTTCTCGACACGGTCCAGGGCCGCATCTTTCGCGTGCTCGATCCGCGGCCGACCATCCGCCTCGACGGTCTTCATCGAAGCGGACCGGTCGACCAGAAGGACCAGCGGACGTTCCGGCTTCTTCATGAAGTTCGCGACAGGGTCGGCGATCGCGAACAGGACGGCCGCGAGGATCAACAACTGAAGAAACAGCAGCAGGTTCTTCCGGAGCTTCTGAAACGGCGCGTTGACCTGCAAGTCATGGATCGCCTTCTTCCACAGAAACGTGGACGAGACCTCCCGTTGCTGCCGGCGCAGCTTGAGGAAATACAGCAGCAGCAGCAGCGGAATGGAAATCCCGGCCAGCAGGGCAGCCATCTTCCACGACAACAGGCTCATCGAACAAGCCCCCGTTGCCGCAGATAGTTCAGGATCAGCGTCTCAAACGGATGATTCGTGGGCGCGAGCAGATAGGCAATGCCGCGCCGGGCACAATGCTCGCGGATCGACTCGCAGTATGCCTGCAAATTCGCCTTATACTTGTCCAGCAGCAGCTTGCTGATCGTCACCTCGGCAACATCGGCATCCTCACAGTCCACGAGCTTCAAATCACCCGCAAGCTCCGGCTCCATCTCTTGCGGGCTGAGGATTTGCAGGACGTAGATATCCAACCGCCGCCCAACAAGGTACCGCAGACCGTCCTCGAAGCCGCCCTTGTCGAAGAAATCCGACAGCACCAGCACGACGCCCTTCTGCGTGTGCCGCAGCGCGAACTGCCGGGCGGCCACGCTAAAGTGGCTCTTACCCTCGAACCGCACCTCCTTGAGAAACCCGGCGGCACGAGACATCATCCGACGGCCGCGCAGCCCCGCCAATTGCCCAACGACGGCATCGTTATACGCGTACAGTCCCACGCGGTCATAGTTGCACAACGCGATATACGTCACCGCCGCGGCGACGCGCCGGGCGTACAGGGCCTTGCTCGGTTCCCCGCTGTCCATGGACTTGGACACGTCGATCAGCACCGTGACGTTTAGCTCCTCCTCCTCGAGAAAAAGCTTGAGGAACAGACGGTCAAGCCGGGCGTAGATGTTCCAATCGATGTGCCGGATATCGTCGCCGGGTACGTAGTTGCGGTAGTCCGCGAACTCGGCGGATTCGCCCTTACGCTTGCTTTTTCGCTCGCCGCGCTGCCGACTGGCGTGGATCTTGCGCGAGATGATCTCGAGCTGCTCCAGCCGCGTCATGAAGTCGGGATCGAGCAGTTCGTCCGACGGCCGCGTCGTCTGCTGGATGGTGGGCGTGTCTGCCATGAAGGGCGCCTCGCGGGCTCGATCGCGCCGAATCCACGACGGAGACGGCAACCGACGAATGACAACCGGATCGGTGGCGTGTGATTATATCCGAAACCGGCGTCTGTCACACCTGGCGCAACGGGGCATCGGGTGAAAAAAGTGAGGGAGGGCCGTGGCCTTCCCGGTGGGCTTTGACACCGACAGCAACGTCGCCCCCTGCGGCGGACGTTCGAAGCCGCCCGGCCTTGTAGGTGTTTATGCCATTTCACGTTTGCCTGTGGCACCGCCGTCTCGGCGGTGTGGCAAACACAGGCGAGACGCCTGTGCCACAGACCCGTTAAGCCCCCGTGAACGGTACGACCGCCGGAAGCGGTGGTTTACTGGGAGAATCACTTGGGTGCGTCGCCGCGCTCTGCCTCCGAGGTCGGCTCCTCCTCTTCCTCGTCGAAGATCTTCTGCACGCGGGCCTTGAGCTTGGGACCTTCGGCGTGTTCGTGTGCGTACATATCCTTGGGCATCTTGCCGGTGAACGCGGCCGGATTCATCGGGTACACGTGGGGGCTGAAGATGACCGAGTAGCCGTGCCAGACCAGGATGGCCAAGGTGGCCAGCCAGGCCTCGTAGTAGTGAATCACCAAGCCGATGTCCAGCACGCCCTTGGGCAGGCCCCATCTCGCCACGAAGTAGTTGTCGAACCACAACAGTATTCCTGTGGCCGTCATGATGACGCCGCCCCATACCAGGGCCCAGTACTCGCATTTCTCCATGTAGCTGAAGCGAGCGAAGCGGGGCCGGTCGGGACGCAGGCCGAGGAAGAAGGCGGAGTTGTCCTTGATGTCCGTGAAATCTCGCTTGGCCAGGATCATGTCGCGCAGGGCGTGTCGACCGCGATGGCTGAACAGGTAGAAGACGTGCCAGACGCAGCAGAAAATGAACATCACTGCGGCGACGCGGTGGATATCGCCGCGGAACTCAAAGCCCTCGCCGCCCCCCCAGCCGAACAGCCACTGCACCCAGAAGGCCTCGGAGAAGCGCAGCGAGAACCCGGAAATCACTAATACGATGAACGAGACGGTCAGCAGCCAGTGCTGTAGCGTCTCGTTCGGCGTCATCCGGACCACGTACGGCCGGCGACGCATGTTTTTGAGGTGGCGAACGAGGTCGGCTATGCAGTGGAGCAGCATCAGGCCAATGGTGATGCCGATCAGCCACATGTACATGACGGTGAAAAAGCGGGGCCAGCCCGTCTTGATGCCGGTGGCCGACTCGTGAATCGACGACGTGGCCAGCTCGGTCGAAATCTCCTCGTGGCATAGGCCACACGTGCCCTGGAGGTTATCCGGGTGGATCGACGACGCCGGATCGGTGTGCGGCAGGATTCGGTGGGACCCGTGGCACGAAGAGCAGTTGGCCACATGGACGTCGCCCGCCTTGGCCTTGAGCCCATGATAGCTGTCGATGTATGACGTCAGTCGGCCGGCGGGAACGCCGTATTTTTCGTTCAGCACCTCTGACTCATGACAAGGAGAACACGTGGCCTCGGCCACGCGCGCGGCGCTGACCGGAGAACGAGAATCCCCGGTGTCGATGATGCCGTGTTCGCCGTGACAGGTCGTGCAGACCGGGGAGTCCACCGCGCCGCGTTTGACCATCTTCCCGTGGATGCCATCCCAGTAGTCCTTCATGATGGGTTCGTGGCAAACACCACAAGTGTCGGGGATGTTGAAAAACGAGATGGGCGATTCCGAGTCACCTGCCCCCAGAATGCGGTGGGCGGTTCGTTTACCGTTGGGATCAAGGGCGGAGTGGCAGTCGTTGCATGTGGCCGACATGTAGCGCCCCTTCTTGCTGGCTTGGCCGTGAACGCTGTTCTCGTACAGTCGGATCGGCGCATCGTGGAGGTACTCGTGCCGCTTGACCAGGTCCACGTCTGTGTGGCATGCCCTGCACGTCGTTGGCAGGTTGATCGGATGGACCCGCGAATGCGTGTCTGTCGTTGCCAGAATGTCGTGCGTCCCGTGGCAACTCGAGCACGAAGGCAGGTCGGGGTCCCTGCCAACCTCCAATCGACCGTGTTTCTTGTAGACCTCCGCGGCCTCCTCGTGGCATTCGCCGCAGTTGACGTGGGCGACCGACTCGCCGTGGGGCTTGTCAGCCGTCGGGTCGAGATCATCCATGCTGACGCCTGCATGGCAGTCCGTGCAGTCCATGCCCGCATGAACGGACTGCTCCAGCATCTTCCCGGGTGATTCCGTTTCCGGCGAGCCATCGGTGCGGATGTGGCAGCCCGTGCAATCCTGGGGCGCCTCCCCCGACGCGGTTGTCTGTGCCTCGACCGGCAGCGCATATCCGGCTGCCAGAAAGGTCAGTGCCGTCACGAGTGAACACGTCCGCTTCATGCCATGGTCCCTTCTTTGTGTACTCTTGCTCCGGCGCGGCATAGCCTGGATCATCCGCTTAGCGATAGCTGAACAGCATCGAGTAGATAATCAACACCACGAGTGTCAGTCCTACGGCTAACGCTACGAATCCAAAAACCTTTACCCCACGGGTCACGGCGAGTGGGACGGGGTTGGCCATAAACTCGTCGAGCCTCCCACTGGCCTTCAGTTCCTCATACTCCCTCGGCTTATCGTGCTTGAACTCCTCCAGGGACATCCGCCCGGTGAATATCACCGTGTCCATCGGGAACTTCTCCGGGCGGAAGTGCGTGTTGAAGAAGTGGATGGTGAAGATGAATCCGGTCGCCAGCAGGGCCTCGTCGCTGTGGATGATCTGGGCGACATTGATCGCCCAGCCCGGCAGTAAGTGCGTGAAGAACTCCGGGAACCACAGGCACAATCCCGTAACGCCGATCACCGCCACACCCCAGAACACCGCGAAGTAGTCGAACTTCTCCCAGTAGGTCCAGCGCCCGTAGTGTGGCCGCGGTCCCTTACCGACAAACCACTTGAGCGTTCCGATCAACTCCTTGAGGTCGTTCCACTGTGGCAGCAGGGTGTTGGGCCCCAAAACGTATTGCCGCGCCGTTTTGCCACTCTTCTTGAACTTTCGCCACAAATCCCACAGGTGCAGCGCGAAGTAACCGAACGTCACGACAGCGCAGATGCGGTGGATCCACCCCGCCGTCTGGGCGCCGCCCAGAAGCCTGGACAATACCTCGGCCCACCACGTGTAGGAGAACTTCAACATCATGCCGGTGATGGCCAGCCCGAAGAAGCTGAGGATCACGGTGAGGTGCAGCCCCCGGCTGAATCGGGTGAACCGGACGAACTGCTTTGCCTGTGGGTCGACCGCCGCCAGGACCTGACCGTGCTGCTTGCGGAGCTTCCATGATCGCGGCAGCCAGGCCAGCGTGTGCAACCCAAAGAAGGCAAACGTACCCACCAGCAGCGTGGTCATGCCCCAAAAGGCGTAAAAGAGCGCCGGATACTTCTCAGGGTCATGGTGCGTCGCATGTGTGAGGTAACCCGCGAAACGCCGGTGCGAACCTGGATGGCACCGGCCGCACGTTTCGACAATGTTGTCGCGCGATAGACGCGACCTCGGGTCGCTGGGTGGCAGAACGTCGTGGGCTCCGTGGCAATGATAGCACTTGGCCGCCCGGGCGCTGTCGCCCAGTTCGGATTTCTGGCCGTGCGCGGTTCCGAAGTAGGTCTCGGTGACGTCCTCGTGGCACTTCCCGCACTGCTCGACGATGCCCAGCTTGAAGTCATCCACGTCGGTGCGCGCCACGGTGTGTGACGTGTGGCAATCGTTGCAACGCGGCATCGGGTGCATCCCGCGCTTGCGATCGTAGTCCGGGTTGCCCTCGGGCGAGTGGACGCTTTGCTGAAACTTCTCGTAGATGCCGTCGTGGCACTGCCCGCAGGTTTGGGCGATATTGTCAGCATGGATGCTGGACTCGGGATCGGATCGCGGCAACTCCTTGTGTGCGGTGTGACAGTCGGTGCATGTGGCGGTCACGGTCAGGCCGCTTTCCAGCAGGCCCTTGCCGTGGATGCTCATCTTGTAGTCTTCGACGATATGAGATTCCGGACCGAAGTAGCGAATGGCGGCCTGTCCGCCTTCGCGGTGGCACTTGGCGCACAACTTCGGCACATTTCGGCTGTAGGTCGGCGACTCGCGCACCTTGACCTTGAGCATCGCGGTGGCGCCCTCGGGCGCCGCGTGTTCGAGGATGTCGTGCCGACCATGGCAGTCGGCGCAATAGGGGGCGTTCTCGTCGCCGGCTGCGTGCAGCCGCCCGTGACGGCCGCGTTGGTATGCCCCGACTTCCTCCTCGTGGCAAATCGCGCAATTGACCTTCTCTTGAATCGTCGCGCAGGAACGCTCCTCCCCCGGAGACACGCCGGTGTGGCACTGGGCGCAGGATACGACCTTGCGACCGTGGATCGATTGGG
The DNA here is from genome assembly GCA_030593565.1 of Phycisphaerae bacterium. GTDB lineage: Bacteria > Planctomycetota > Phycisphaerae > UBA1845 > UTPLA1 > JAFGQA01. The sequence continues at coordinate 18,657 of JAUVGW010000037.1, forward strand.
CGTACTCCTCCGGGTCCACGTTCAGCGACCGCCCGTCCGCCGTGGCGACGATGTCTGGCTCTTGATGGCATAGCAAGCAGTCACGGTTGCTCATCTCCGTGCTGTAATAGACCGCGCGAATCTCGTGCGGCGAGTGACACTCCACGCAGACCGGGACCGCCCCCTGGCGTTCCCACAATTCGCCCGCAATCACCTTGCGATGCACTTCCTCAATGCGCCCGTGGCACTTCATGCACGTGGCTGCCACGTTGTCCTGGTGGATCGAGGACCGCGGATCAGTGTGCAACAGCACGTTGTGGCCTGTATGGCAACTCGTACAAACCGCGGTGACTATCAGGCCCTGTTTGAACAGTCCTTCGCCGTGGATGCTCTGCTTGTATCGCTCGAAAACCTGTTCTTGCGGCAGGTCGTGCGTACGTTCCGCCTCGGCGCCCTCGGCGTGGCACTGAGCGCACATGTGCGGCACGTTGAACGGGGAGATGGCCGACTCGGAATCGGACAGCGGCAGGATGTAATGGTCGCCGTGGCAATCCTGGCATAACGGGGCGACGAGATCGCCGGCCCGTACGCGCTCACCATGCCTGCTCGCCCAGTAAGCGGCGATCGGGCCGTCCTCGTCCTCGTGGCAGTCGCCGCATGCCACCCGATCCAGCCCGGTGGCATGCGGGTACTTCTCCACCCCCTCGAGGCCTGTGTGACAATCGACACAGGACATCTCGCCATGCACACTGTCTCCAAAGAGCCCGACGTCCACGTCCAACTCGATTTCGCGTCCGTCGCGATCAACTTTCAGGCCGGCCTTTCCGTGACAAGCGAGACAATCGTCGTTTTCCTGGCCGACGACCGGCGCCGCCCATCCGAGGACAAGCGCCACAATCCCGAAAACCGAAAAAACAAAAAACCGAAATCCGGAAAGCCGAAAATCGAAATGGGTCGCTCGGAGAACGCGTTTGATCGGGGAGGGATTTCGTTTTTCGGCTTTCAAGATTCCGACCTTCATGGATGGCTCGGTTCCGTTGTCGAGGATGACGGTTGCGGTAGTTCAGACGCCGGTCCCTTGGTCAACGAGCGGAGAATCATGCGCGATGCTTCCACATTATGCAAAGGTCCCGCCCGGCGGAGGGCGTCGAGCACGCGCCTCCCCTCAGCATCGCAGCTTTTCTCGACCTCGGCCAGCAGTCCGTCCAGTTCCCGTTTCCGAGTTTCGAGAATGTCGCCGTATTCCTCGTCATGGCAGTCTACACATAGACGCTTGATCGCCTCGGTCCCGGTCGGCCCCGACAGATCGTGACAGTCTTCGCAGCCGACGGAATCGGCCATCGCATCCGGTTCGATGCTGAACTCCTCAAACGCGGCGGAATGACCGGCCGCCAGCGCAGCGCTTTCCGTGTGGCAACCGGCACAGTCCGCCACCGGGGCGATGCCGCCCGTATGGCACCAGTCACAACGCATTTCCACGTGCGGCCCCTGCAATGCGTACGGATGCACAAACTCGCCTTCCTGAACCGTCATCGTATCTTGTTGCCCGGGCTCGACCATGTTGAGGAAGGTGTGACAGATGCCGCACTTGTGGCTGAGACGCTCGCCGTATTGATTGACGTGGCTACCGTCGTGGCATCGGAAACAACCCGGCGAAATCATATGGCCAATATTGTCCGGGTATGTCTTCCAGTCGACCTTCATGTCCGCGAACGCATTCTGCCGGTAGACCAACCGGATGATATCGATGGCCCTATTGACCGACGGCCGGCGCGTTTCCCAAACCTTGGAATAGTTGAGATGATAGAACTCACTGATCGACGTGCCGATCTCCGCGTTGGCCGTTTCGACGTCGGGATAAGACTGCGACAGGACCTTCATCGCCTCGCGTTTGATGAACGGCAATGTGTGGTCGATACGAGCTTCGTGCGTCGAATCGGTCCGGCCTATCTCGAGGTGTATGTCGACGGCTTCCTGCGGCGAATGGAACTTGTGGGCCGGGCGATTGTGGCAGTCCATACAGTCGAGTGTTCGCTCGATACCGTCCGGCCTGGGATCGGACGTCGGACGCCCGTCGGAGCGGTAGGTGAGTACCCTGCCGGACGGCTCGGTAAACTCGACCCACGGAATGACCTGGAGCTTGTCATCCGTGGCGACGTACTTGACCATTCCCCGAAGGGCCATGTGCTTGTGAATGCCCGATGATCGGCCTGTCGTCTCGTCTCCTCCGCCGGTCTTGAGCAGCATGTTGATTTCGCGCCGCGTGTTTGCCTCGTCAGAGGCATAGTGGACGATCTCCCGCAGTTGTGCCCCAAAAAATTTCCTTGGCCAGTGGCACTGCTCGCAGGTTTCCCTTGCGGGACGCAGGTCCGTGATCGCCGCAGGAATAGGACGCGGGTAGCTGTTTTGCCACATGGCCAGGACCTGCCGCGTGCCGGAGAGCTTGGATTTCACGAACCAACCGGCGCCGGTCCCGATGTGGCACTCGGCACAGGCGACACGGGCATGGGCTGAATTTTCGAAGGCGGTCGCCTGCGGGTGCATCGCCGCGTGGCATGCCTTGGAACAGAAGCTCGCCGAATCCGTGTAGTGATAACCGTGATAGCTGCTGATGCCGACCAGCGGCAGGAAAACGAGGGAACACAGGAGGGCGATTTTCGCGACGCGCCGTTGTTTGGGGTCGTTCAAGTCGAACCGCGGAAGCCGGAACGCGAGGTGCTGCTCGGGGTCCCGACGATGAATCCGCCAACTCTTGAAGAGGATTCCGAAGGGGATGACGAGCAGGCCGATGATCAGGATTCCCGGCAACACCAGGAAGCCGACGATATCCACATAGGGGTTCTTCTGCGAAACAACTAGGCTGAACGCCCCGAACGTCAGCAGGAGCATCACGCCCGTCGCGGCAAGACACATCCCCACAATCGTGATGAAGTTATTCCAAAGTGGAACGTCTTTGGGCTGGTAAGGCGCTCTGCGGTCCACGCGTGGCTTGGTCGCTTCCTCCGCGGCATCCTGGCCCGTCGCGTCGGATTCCGGCAACGGGCTCTGCGTGTGTTCGTCGTCATTCGTTCTCGGCATTGTGCATCTCGATCCAAATACGGCTGCGCTCTCATCTAGGTAAACAGCAGCCGCGGCCAATCTTCGGAAACTGACAGCCCGGAGCCCGATGAACTTGTCGTCATCTAGCATACCGGCCCGTGCCTCGCGATCAAGGGTTGACAGCTCCAGGCTCTTGGTGTAAATAATCGCTGCCGCGGGCCGGTCGCGGGCTGATCGCAAATGTCAATCGAACGAGGGATGCTCGGACGTGCGTGAGATTCCCGGAAGAATCGTGGTCTTCTTCAGATGGCTGCTGTCCTCTGAACAACTGCCGACCTCGCCGGATGAGTTCCGGAGTACCGGCCCGTGCGGGCGGAGCTTCGTAAGGTGGCTGGCGGCCACCGATCCGCTAGTCAAGGAGCCGTTGCGGGAAGCGCGCGATCAACACGTCCTGTCGTGGGTCTTGGCATCTGAGGATATCCCCACGTTGTCAGGCGAGACATCTGCAACGGGCGCGCGTTCGCCGAGTCTTTGGCATGGCATCTTCAGCAGACAGAGCCTCCCGGAGGAGGCCGGGGAAGAATGCGGGATGACCTCTCGGACCGGGTTCCTCCGTTGGGTCCTGTCGTCGGACGTATGTCCGCAGACTCGGCCGTCGCCCTCCGAGAAGAACGGAGGATTCCTGAGCTGGTTACTGTCGCGGGAGAAGCTGGAAGCCTAATCGAACATGGAACACGCAAAACATATCATTCGGGCCGTGTTGTTGATCGTCATCGGTTTGCTGGTCTTCGTCGTCGGGCGCCATTTCGCCATTCCAGAATCATTCGGAATGTACGGCTCCTATCGATTCGACAGCGTTGCTGAGTTCACGAGTGATGCTCCCGTCCACGGCGCCCCCGGCGCTTGTGCCGCCTGCCACGATGAAGAGGCGGAAACACTATCCGGCGGCAAGCACAGCACGGTTTCGTGCGAAGTCTGTCATGGGCCGCTCGGCGCACATGTAAGGGACAACGATTGGTTCGCAGAGATGCCGGTACGGCGATCCCACGCACTGTGTGCGTTGTGCCATGAGCGTCTTGCGGCCCGGCCAAAGGAGTTTCCGCAGGTCGTGTTGAGCGACCATGTCGCCGACGGAGGCGCGGAGATGAGTGAGAGCGTGTGTTCGGAGTGCCATCATGCCCACAACCCCATCGAGTAAACCTCTGCCGGCGAGTAAGCCCCTGCCGGGAGGAGACCGGGAACACCCCGCCCCGCCTTGCTCCCGACGGCTCTTTCTCAAGTGTAGCGCCCGTACTCTCGGCGCCGGTATCGCCACGTTGGTGTTGGGCGATGCCATTATTGCGGCGGGAGACTCGGGCCCGAGCACACAGCGTGCCGAGTCGGGCGCACAGCGAGCCGGCTCGTCTCGAGCCGGTCTTCCCGGGACCGCGCGGGCTGAAGCCCGTGGCTCCTCGGGCTACGATTGGACCAAGCACTCATACGTGTACTTGATTGATACGCGCAAGTGCATCGGTTGTGGGGCATGTGTGCGGGCCTGTTCCAGTGAGAACGACGTACCGCCGCATTACTTCCGCACGTGGGTGGAGCGCTACAGGATCTCGCGGACTGGCGAAACCTCCGTGGACAGCCCCAACGGCGGGATGGACGGCTTTGGGCCGGTGGTCAGTGGTCAGGCCGTGACCAAGGGGTTTTTCTTTCCCAAGCTCTGCTGCCATTGCACGTTTACGCCATGCGTGCAACTGTGCCCGGTGGGAGCGTCGTACCGCTCGCTGGACGGTGTCGTGCTGGTAGACGAGGCACGGTGCATCGGCTGCGGTTATTGCGTCCAGGCCTGCCCGTATGGAAGCCGCTTCATCCACCCGACGAAACACGTCGCGTCCAAATGCACGCTCTGCTACCACCGCCTTACGCGAGGGCTCACCACGGCATGCGTGGGGGCTTGTCCGGTCGGCGCGCGGATGCTGGGAGACACAAAGCAGGTGAAGGACAAGGTCGCCGAGATCATTGCTACTGAGAGGGTGCAGATCCTGCAACCCGAACTCCTGACCGAACCCAACTGCTACTACCGGGGCCTGACGAAGGAGGCGCGATGATGGGCGAGCACGGCGGCTACCTTTTCCCCAACGATCTCCACATCCTGTGGGAGTTGATGATCGTGATGTACCCTTACATCACCGGACTGGTGGCCGGGGCATTCATCCTTTCGTCGCTCTATCACGTCTTTCACCGCAACGAATTGCGACCGATCGGGCGGCTCGCGCTCGTTGCTTCGCTGGGTTTTCTGCTTGCCGCGCCGTTCACGCTCCTCCTGCACCTGGGTCATCCCGAACGCGGCTACAACGTCATGGTGACGCCGAATCCGTCCTCGGCCATGGCGATGTTCGGCTTCATCTACGCGGCCTATCTGACGCTGTTGGTCTTTGAGATCTGGCTTGTCCATCGGGTGGACATCATCCGGTTGGCCAGCCAGAGCCAGGGCCTCAAGCGATTGTTCTACAAGGTTCTCGCCCTCGGTGTCTATGATGTGACCGAGGAGGCCAAGAAAGTCGACCATGG
>JAUVGW010000215.1 GCA_030593565.1 Phycisphaerae bacterium
AGTTAAGGCGGCATCGCTCCGAAGGGTCCAACGGGTGCCACTGGCGGCTTGTCCGCCAGTGCCTCAACGGATATCACCCTACACGGGCACTGGCAGGCAAGCTGCCAGTGGCACCCCGCCGCCGATTGTGTCATGGACCCCGTCAACGGGTCCGAGGGTCAACAGCCTATTCACCAAGACCCCGCGCTTGCGCTTGGGGCTCCGGAACAAACCCCGTGCAAACTGTCAAGGGCACCCTGTCTCGTCAACGCAGCAGGACATCGTTAACGAGATCATCGGATTCTCGCAGGACGGCCGCAGCCGCCGCATAGTCCGTTTTGGCCTCGCCGGGGGCGTCGGCGGAGAGCTTGGCACGCAGGGCCGCACGCACCGGCACGTTTCTGGAATGGCTGCGGAACAGCACTTTCTCGAGTTCTGCGGAGGCAATGTAATCGATCAGCCTGTGGGCGGCGTCCGGATGACGCGCTTCCTTGACCATGGCAACGGAACACGGAATCCACAAAGTACCCGGCACGGGACGCTTGCCCTCGGGCGCGTCCAGGTCCGGATAGACCATGGCGATCGAATCGCCACGGTTTTGGGCCACGATGACGTCGTCGATGTCGGTGGCGACCAAGTCCACGATCCCACGGGATAGAAGCAGGACAGCATGAGCGTTGCCGTCGGCCCGTCGGTATTCGTTGTTTCGCAGGCGGTTGTAGAAATCCGCCATCGCGTCGCGACCCCACAAAACGAGCAGCGTGGCCATGTGGCCGCGCGTCGTGCCGAATCGCGGGTCGGCCATGGCGAACCGGCCTTTGAATTCTGGTTTGACGATATCGCACCAACGCTTGGGCAGCCGCTCGGCAGGCGTTCGTTCGGGATCGTACGCGATGACGCGGCCGCGGAGACCGAAGGCAGTCCACAAACCATCCGCGTGGCGGTACTGGTTGGGGATGTCGGCGGCGGTCTCCGGCTTGTACGGCTGGAAAATGCCCTGCTGCGCAAGCTGCATCGTCCCGAAGATCTCGCTGGACCACCACACGTCGGCACGCGGGCTGTGCCGTTCGGCAAGTAGCTTGTTGACGAGGCCGGTCGTCTTGCCAGCCTCCGTGTCGAAGACCGCCTGAACCTGAATGCCCGTGTGCGCCTGGAACTCGTCGAGGATGGGTTTGGCAAAGCCCGTGTCCACGGAGCAATAGACGACAACCTCACCGTCCGTTGGCCGACTGGTCGCGTTGTTTCCCGAAGACTCGTCGGAGTTTCGCGAGCATCCCGCCATGGCGAGAAACCCCACAAGGATATGGAGGATGGCCCGTGACAGATTTGGCGGGGGGTGACTGAATGTAGCGTCCGACCCCGGTGTCGGACGTCGACAGTAGCGTCGGCCCCCCGTGGCCGACGTATGCGTGGAAGGATTTCTCAACATTGCACGTCGGCCACGGAGGGCCGACGCTACCATTCGGTGTCGCAGCCTGCCGAAACTGTCACGGAACCTATGGAGGACGAGCTGCGGATCACGGCCGGCGCGGCTGAGCGTTGAGTGGCAGAATCGCACTATTTCTCCGGCTCCTTGGGCGCATCGGATGACTTGTCGTCATTGTCCGCGTCGTCGGCGGCACCCGTTCCGCCCGTGTCGGTGTCGCCGGTGTCCTTGTCATCCGGCGACGGCGATTTTCCTACGTCTTCCTTGAGCCGGTCGAAGTACTTCTTGACGGCGGAGCGATACCGCCGAGGTATGCGATCCTTGTTGAGGGCATCCGCGGCGTCGATCTCCGCCGCCGCCGCCGCATCATACAGCTCGACCTGCGACTTGCCCTTCAACATGCTGCCCTTGACAAAACGCTGACCGATGATGGCCCCGTTTTTTCGCGTCTTGACCTTCGCTTTCTTGTCCGTGGTGCCGGTCTGAGCGGAGTCGTCGCGATCTTGCGCACCGCCGGCGCCCTTCATCCCGCCCCGCCGGCCGGTACCGCCGCAATGCGGACAGCGTGAACCGTCAGGCAAAAAGCCGGTGCCGTTGCAGTGTTTGCATTTGCCGTCGTCCTGCTCGGAGTCGTCATCATTGAGATCGTCGCGGGTGTCATCGAGTTCGCCCATCTGAGATTCGAGCTCATTGAGTGCCTGTTCCAGTTGCTCCATATCATTGAGCATGTCGCCGGCCTCGCCCATTTGCTGCTGGGCGCCCTTTGTGTTGCCCTTGTCCAACTCCTTGGCAGCGTTGCCCATTTTCTGCCCGAGCTTCTGACACTGCTTGCAGGCCTGTTGGCGCTGTTGGATCTTCTTGGCCATTTGCTTGGCCTGCTCCTCGCTCATGCCCTTGTCCTTCAGACGTTGGGCCAGCTCCTTGACGGCCTTGGCGACCTGCTCGGGATCCTTCTTGGCAAGGGCTTCGAGGACCCGCTTGGCTTCGGCCTTGGACATGCCGGTGTTTTGCAGTTCGCGCTGGCTCTGTTTGTCCTTTGCGGCCTGCTCGAGCTTCTCCGCCATTTCGTTGAGTTGCTTCTGCATCTCCTTGGCGGTCTCGGCGTCAACGTCCCCGTCGGCGGATCGCTTCGCAAGCTTCTCCCGCATCTGCTTGACCGCCTCCTGAGCCTCCTGAAAATCGCCGTCGGACAAGGCGTCCAGCAAGCGGCAGATGTCGGACTGCGGATCGCTCGGCTCGCCAAGCTGCTTGAGGCGCTTCTTCGTCTCGTTCAGGGCCTTGAAGCGGTCCGCGCCGGCCTTCTGCTTCAGGGCGTCTTGAAGGCGATCGAGCTTCTTGACCGTCTCTCGCCGCAGAACGTCCGGATCGGTTTCGTCGCGCCGGTCGAGTGGATTGTCAAACCGTCTGGCGGCGTCCTTGATCGAGAGATCGGGGTGTTTCTTCTCGATCTGTTTCATGATCGAGATCGGCTTGGCGATGATCCGGTTTTCCTTGGCAAGCCTGGCCAGGCGATCGTGTTGGTCGGCCTTGGCTTGACCCTTGCCGAGTAGATCGAACTCCGGCAGAAGGAGCGAAAGCAGCGCGACGACGATCATTACCGAACTGAACGAAAGCGAACGCGCCCACCGAATTGGAATGAACCTGCGCGCGGTCAGCCCAGCGACGGCCCGCTCGGCATCCGCAACGACGGCACGGGCGAACGGATTCTCCGAAGCATTCTGGACGTGCAGACCGGTGGCGACTCGTTCGCGGAGGCCGGCGGCTTCGTCGAGGGCAGCGGCGGCGGATTGGGCCGGCTCCCTGGTCACGACGAGCCAGATGATGGAGACGACCAAGCTGATCGCCAAGCCGATCGCGGCTGCCCAATCCTTCGGCACCTGACCTGGGAAGAACAGCCGGTCAATAAGCCAGCCGATCGTCCATGCGGCCGAGATGATCAGGAGCGACCAGCCCCATAGACGAAGCCACCGGTTCATCCAAAGCCTGTGTTGTGCCTTCTTGACTTGGCGTTCGATGGTGCTCATGGCGAGCCTCTCAAGATCGTCGGCGATGGAGGCGGCGTTGACGCCATCAACACGCCCACGGCGCGGGTGGCCCGAAGCGCGTCGGGGCAACGTATCGCCGACCGGCTACCCTCTACTAACGGATTCTAGGCCCAGGTTGTTCCATGTGCAATTGCGGACAGGCATTGTGAGCGATTTCGTCGGGGGTAGACGTGGTAACGAACCGGAAGCCGACATTCAAGTTCGGATGGTCAATAGATCGAGCAATGCCCTGTGGGATATGCCCTTATTGAACAAAGGGAAAGGAGCGCTAGTGCAGCAAGGCGTCAACGAAAAGAGGCACATCCTCGAAAGTGACCTCACCGTCCTTGTTCATGTCGGGAGCGAAAAGAATGCGCAGGGTTTCGTCACCCTGAAAGCCGTTGAGAAGCCGATCTATGAAGACCGGGATATCGGCTCCATTGACGGGACCGTCACCGTTCGCGTCCCCGCTGCCACGAAGGACGTTTGGGTCGTATGTGTCGTACAGCGCCGGCCCCATGAAGAGGAAAAGGTCGTCATCATCGAGATCACCGCTGCCGTCCAGGTCGGCGATCGCGATCAGTGCCGGATCCTCCTCTACTCCAGTAAACACCTCCGCAAAGAGCTGCAAATCCAGCCCATTGACGTCCCCGTCCTGGTTCATATCGCCGTCGCCAGATTCCGAAGGTTGCGGCTCGTCGAACCAATGCGGGATAGTGAGAAAAGGATCACCCACCAGGGTCCACATCCAATCGTCCCAAACCGAGCTAATGTGGAAAGACTCGCCGAGCGTCCAACCCTCCCGCAATCCCGCCAAGATGGTCTCCGGAATCGGCCCCAGGCAACATGTGGGTTCGCCCGTCGAGCCGATGGCGGCGGCGTAGCCGGCGGCCAGCGCGTTGGGCACGAACCGTCCACCGTCGTCGTCCACGGATCGGACAGTGGTCGCCCCCCAACTGTTGTAATTAAAGGCGAGGATTCGAGAGCCGCCATCGGGGTGGTACAGGCGGCTATCATTCCATCCATCAACATCGTGCGTGCCGAATCGCATCGCGTCATTCGGCGTTTGCTCCGTATCCGCGTCGAACTCCGTCCACGGCACCTCGGCCAACTCGGGTTCCTCAACACCGAACTTCAACCACTGCCATGTGTCCGAGGGTAAGAGGCTGTCGGTGTAGTCGTAATAGACGTATTCGCCATATAGGTAATGTGACGGGTCTTCAATGGCCTTGGCTCGCTCAGTGAGGGCCTTGGCGTCTGCAAGTGTGGGGCCGTCGATTCGCGCGACCATGAACCTTCTCGAGTCCATTGTCGCCTTCGTGAGGCGGCCATCAGGCGGTAACATGTAGCCGAGGAACTGGGGATTGTCATACAGGTTGTAGCCCTGCTGATCAGGCGGTGGGAGCGTGTCGTCGATCTCGTGTTCCAGGGCGTCAGCCACAGAGAAGCCGCCCGGCCCGCCGAGCGGTGGCGTGTGGTAATGGCCGGGCAGGCCATAACCCAGAATGATCCCCATGATCTTGTCAGATAGTTCGGGATTCTCCTCAAGGTATGTTCGAACGGGACCAACGACATGACGCTGCACATCACCCAAGCTCAACATGTGCTCGTCGGTTGACGCCTCCAACCCGAGGAGGTTCTCTTGCGGGATGCCGCGCTCGGCCTTGTACCAGTTGGCCCACGCGATACTGCCGGGATCATTCAGGTTATAGAGGACCAGCCAACTATCCGGCATGTCAGCCGTTCGCTCGCTGCGCCTATCACCAAGACCGCGCGATGCGACAGACATCACGACCAGTGTGCCGATAACCCCAATTGTGATGGCACCCTTGGCGCCCGTGGCTCGCGTCCCCATATTCCCAACCCTCTGCCGACCACCACCCGTTCCCGAAATGGCGGCTACCCTACGGGCCGCCGCTCTCGTGATGATCCGCCTACAGTACCTCTTTCCCCGGGGCACCCTCACACGCAGGCCGCGCCCGATGTCAACTCCGCGACCGCGCCTCAATTGACACTATGCACCAGCACTCTAGGGCTCTGGGGGAAGCCAAGCCGGTGTATGGCATCTACTCCTCCATATCCATTAGCACCATCGGAATTGTCGCCAATGCTCGCCCAAAAAGAGCGAGGTGGGACGACGATAGACTCATCGGCACCCCACCTCGTTGGTTCCATCACTTGTTTGGCCGGCTCGCACACGCCTATCTTTCCATCCTGAAAAGCAGGCAATCATGATCGCATGCCCGTATCTCAAAAAGAAGAAACAAGCTGCGGCGCGGCGCGCGCGGCAGGGGGCGCCTTTTGTGAGTTAGCGGCGGCGGCGAATCAGAGCCAAACCACCTATCGCCAGCAAGGCCAGCGTGCTCGGTTCGGGAATCAGCACGATCTCGAACTGAACCTGCTCGAATGTGAGATTACCCTGCGCGGTGCCTGTCGCGGAAGCCAATGCGTCCAGGATGTTCGCGAAGGAAACGTGGAGATCATCGTCCGGCTCTGGCATCACAAACGACAAGTCGACCTCGGCGTCTCCACCCCATACGCCCTGGGTCGCCTCACCGACCCCCGCGTCCTCGATGGGGAAGGGCAACGGCGTTGCTGTGAGGCCCGCACTGAAGTCGCGAGGGTCTGGAAATGGGGCTTGTGCCGCAAACTCGACAATCGACAATCCGGCCTGGATATTTACCCAGGACTTGTCTCCCGCAGAATCGCCCTTCACGTAGTAGGAACCATGTGCGTCCACCACCATTCGAGTAAGGCTCCAGCCTCCAGCCATGTGGAGATCGAATGACACGGTGTCCTCCTCGTGGTCCGTGCCGCCAAACGAGGCGTCTACACCCATGGATGCAGTGTTAAAGACGAATCGATCATCACCGGTCACGATTGGATTGCCGAACAACCCGTATTCGTCGCCGCCTGCGGTCCAACTGAAGTGCCCCGACGGCGCGGTTCCGGAAGCGAATGCATAGGGACCTGGCCCGGGACCTGTTCCGTCCCACGGGCCGGCCTGAGCGAATGCGGTGCACATCGCCACAACACCCATCCCGACGAACAGCTTCTTACCCAATGAATTCATCGTCTCTCCTCTCCTCTCAAAAAGTCTATCGGAACAGCAATAATGCCATTCGTTCGCGAGCCGAGCACTAACGACGTCGCGCTCGCCGAATCAACAAGGGACCAAACCCCAGCAACAACCACAACGAACTGGGCTCAGGAATAACGATTTCCAAGCCGGTTTTCCCAACAAACGTACTAGGATCCGTTCCCGACGCCGAAAGCAGATTCTTCACGGTGATCTGCAGCACGGCTTGTGGGTCATTGAACGGCCAGCCCAATCCGTTGCCGGGTTCGAAGACAAGTGTAGTTTCCACGTGCCACGTACCATCTGACTCGATCACCGGGTCCGGCAGTTCAAGCTCGCCCGTGTCCTGGTAGTTGGTCCAATCAAAGATACTGAAGCTGGGCTGCACGCCGACATCCGCCAGCACGCCGCCCCAAGTGCCCCACTCCCGGACGGTAACAAACTCGATCGGATCAGTGCCGGCGGCAACCGTGTCCACGGTGACCTGGACGCCCGCCTGTATGCTCTCCCCCATGGCGGCGGAAAAGTCCATGTCTCCCCATTCATTTAAGAAATGAAAGCCGTCCTCAATTACGGTGGGCGAACCGTGCACCTTATTTGCGAACATATGTTCCCCCGAGTACCACTCACACCGGGCGTTCGAGCCGGAGTCCGTGTCGTTTTCCCAAGGGTCCGCGAATGCAAACGATCCGACCGCGCACACCACGACCGCTGCCACGCTTACCGACGTTATCCATTTGTTACACATGACGCTCCCTTCCGCTTGAATAACAAGCCCATCCCTGGCTTGCCAACCACCCCTTCGCGTGTGCTTCTCCCTACTTCACTGCGGCCGCGCGCCCACCGCGGTCCCGTAAGTTCAGCTTGTAGGCTACCTTTATGGCACAAGGATGTCAAGTCCAAAACGGGTCACAAGAAAAAAGATTCTGGGACCTTGCGAGCCATTTGTGTTTCCTTGAGCGGGGGTTTGGCCGGACTTCCACGACGCCGCCTCTCGCCAGCCTAGGCATATTCGGAGGCGGCACATTGCACGGTCTTGGGCGATGCGAGGTAGCCGCCCTGCTCGGGGAGGCGTTCCGAATCCGCGTGCCGGAACGTCCAGATGTCGGCCATTCGTTTGAGCCCAAGACCGCTTTCTGTGACAGTCCGCGTCCCCCGACCCAGCCCGGCAGCGTGCGTTTGCAGCAAGCACGATACCGCCGTTCTTGCCCCCGGCATAGGCCGATAATCTTCAGTACTGGACACCATGGGTGCCGCGGGCGGCTTTAGCGCCCGTGCCTCCACTGGCAGCGAACTGCCAGTGGTACCCGTTGACGAAAATGAACCACTACCGGGTCCATGACACAATCGGCGGCGGGGTGCCACTGGCAGCGTGCCTGCCAGTGCCCGTGTAGGGTGATATCCGTTGAGGCACTGGCGGACAAGCCGCCAGTGGCACCCGTTGGACCCTTCGGAGCGATGCCGCCTTAACTGTCATGGACCCACCACTACCTACATCTTCGCGACGCACTTGCCCGTGTGGGAGCAACTTGATATGATTTACTTGCTCTAGCGAGCCGATCAAACGTCCGCCCGGCGAGCCCAGTGGAGCGGGAGGGGTGTAGTTGTGTCCCCAATTGTCGTGGCCGGCACATCGTAGGAAGGACGGGGAATGATGGGGTGCCGGATTCACGCCGTGGCCGTGGTCGTTGCGCTGTGCCTGACCCTGTTTCGCACGTCGCCCGCCCAATCGTCCGGCCCCGACCTCGTGGTCGGCGAGTTGTGGGACGTCATCAACAACTACGGCCAATTGGGCGACCTCACGGCCTACTCCCTGGGCACCAAAGACTGCAACATTGGCGATGCGAACGTTTCCTGGGTCAGCACCACAAGCGCACACCCGGTGGAAGGGACGCAGCTATATCGCCTCAAGGACGGCCGCTTCGAACAGCTAGGCATGTCCTGGGCCAAGCACGGCTTCCTGGCGTTGCCATACGACGGTTGTGATCTGACCTGCATCGACCCAGGCACGGTGGCGCTGCTGGGTGTCGGCTGTGCCCATCCTGACAACGCCAACATCAACGGGTTACAAACCCGACTCGGTCCGCGCGGACACATCAACGCCTTTACCGGTGTTTTTCCCTATCACTGGTCCATGGTCCCCCATCCGCCATTTTACATGCACCCCGTCGTGGGACGGCGACTGAACGTCCATGATGCGGACCTCGACCCCGCATTGAATAGCGGAGCGATCTACTTTGTGGAAGTCCTTGCCGTTGCGGCAGATGACGCCTCGGCCGGCAACGGAACGAATAATGCATCGTACCAACAAGTAACGGTCAGCAATCCTTCGGGCACGGTCTATGAGTTGGCGTTCACCGGCGAGACCGTTCGGGAGACGCCGGCTATCTCAGTCTGGAAGACACACGACCCTTCCGTCGTG
>JAUVGW010000200.1 GCA_030593565.1 Phycisphaerae bacterium
ACGCTGGCGGCGGTACCGGAACGGGGATCCAGGATCGCCAACTTGACCTCCTCACCTCCATCCTTTTCGCCACCGCCGTCACCATAGCACTGGTAAGTAAGCAAGATGGCCCAGAGTTCCCCGGTGGTGGGATGCTTGGCCAAGCCCTTGATTTCCCAGACCGTCTCCGCATCCATGGTGACGACTTGCGTCGAGAAGGACGGGCCGCCGGCGGGGTCGGCCCGGTTGAGGAATGGATACCAAGCCGTGACCGAAAGCAGGCCGCCGATCTCGCACGTATCGGGCACACCGTCGCCGTCGCAGTCGCCGTGGTCCTCGCACTCATCGGGGACGCCGTTACCGTCACAGTCGGTGCTGGGGCTGTCGGCGATATCACAGTCGTCTGGGACGCCATTTTCGTTGCAGTCCACTTCGCACTCGTCGGGAACGTCGTTGTGGTTGCAGTCCGCGCTGGTGCCGCCTTCGCCGAGGTCGCATTCGTCCGGGATGCCGTTCTCGTTGCAGTCGAAGTCGACTTCCACAAAGGCCAGGCCCTTGGACCTGTGGTTCATATACCCCACGAAGGCTACATTCCCAAGGGTGTCGAGGGTGTAGAGGGCATAGCTGCCGTAGTAGTAATCCCGGGCGGCGAGAATGAACAGCTCCTGCGACGGGTCGTAGGTCAAACCGCCCGGTTGCATGAATTCGTACCCCGCCCCGATGGGCGTGACGTTCAGGGTTGCGGGATCGATGGACTCGAAGATCTGGGGGTAGCTACTTAGTGAGCTACCGTAATCAGTTCCACCGGCCCGGTAGAGGAGCCCGTCATCGGGATTGAAGCCCAGGGTCTCGCCCTGGCCGGTGTAGGTTGTCGGTGTCGTCAGGAACGTCGCCGACGCATCGGTCTGACTCAGGGTGTAGAGGGTTTGATAATCATAGGCCCCGTCTCCCGTGAGGGCGTAGAGGGTGCCGTCGGCGCCGAAGGCGATGGCAGAGAACCAGTCGCTCAGCCTACCGACGCTCGTGGCCCGTCCGGTGCGGGGATCGATGGTGACGAGTTCAAGAACGTTCTCCTCCCGGTACGACATCTCCCACAGCTCCAGGATGGCCCAGAGTTCCCCGGTAAGGGGGTGGGTGGCCAGGGCGTGACCGCCATACACCATTTCACCCGCGATGTTGATCGAGACCGAGGCCACGATGTAGCCGGTCTCGGGATCGATGACGTTGAGGGCCGGGCAATAGTGGTCGATTGAGTACAAGAGGGTGGCGGAAAGATCGCACTCGTCGGGAATGCCGTTGCCGTTGCAGTCGGGATCGCAGGGCTGCGACGTGCAGAAGAACGGCCCGCCGGGGGCGGGGCTGTCCGCGTCGATCTCGCACTCGTCCGGGATGCTGTTCTCGTTGCAGTCGTTGTCCTCCAGTTGGCACTCGTCCGGGATGCCATCCTCCTGGCAATCCAGGCTGGTCTCGTCGTCGATGTCGCAATCGTCGGGGATGCCATTCGGCTGGCAGTCAGTCTCACACTCGTCGGGGATGCCGTTGTCGTTGCAATCGGGATCGCAGGCCTCGACGCAGAAGAACGGCCCGCCGGGGGCGGGGCTGTTCACGTCGATCTCGCACTCATCGGGAATGTTGTTCCCGTTGCAGTCGTTCCCCTCCAGTTGGCACCCGTCCGGGATACCATCCTCCTGGCAGTCCAGGCACCACGGCGAGCCGTCACAGTCGGCAATATCGCAATCATCGGGAATGTTGTTTCCGTTGCAATCGGTCTCGCACTCGTCCGGGATGCCGTTGACGTTGCAATCGGGGTCGCAAGAGGGCTGCGACGTGCAGAAGAACGGTCCACCGGGGGTTTCCACGTAGATCTCGCACTCGTCGGGGATGTTGTTCCCGTTGCAGTCGTTGTCTCCGAGCTGGCACTCGTCCGGGATGCCATCCTCCTGACAATCCAGGCTCGTCCCGTCATCGATGTCGCACTCGTCGGGGATGCCGTTTTCGTTGCAATCAGGATCGCAGGGCTGCGACGTGCAGAAGAACGGCCCGCCAGGAGCGGGGCTGTTCACGTCGATCTCGCACTCGTCGGGGATGCCGTTCTCGTTGCAGTCGTTCTCCTCCAGTTGGCACTCATCCGGGATGCCATCCTGCTGGCAATCCAGGCTCGTCCCATCGTCGATGTCGCAATCGTCGGGGATGCCATTCGGCTGGCAGTCAGTCTCGCACTCGTCGGGGATGTTGTTCCCGTTGCAATCGTCGCTCAATGTGCAGCGACCGCATACCTCGGCCGCGGTCTCTGAAACGCCGAACTCGCCGCCCGTTGCCGCGAGGTCGTCACCACAATAGACGTTGTAGTACCCCTGCCCATACGCGCAACAGATGCCGTCACCGTACGCGTCGTAGATGGTGAAGTCATAGCAGTTGCCTGAGCAGATCGGGACATCCCAGGTATAGAGTGTGCTGGGGGAAGCCAAAGATCCGCCGGAAGCCACGACGCCGACGCCGCGCTCGGTCACCTCCCACGTGGTTTCGCTGGGATAGTCGTCCGTAAGGATCTCAATGATGAGGAGGATATCGGGGTTAACACAAGGGCCGCCGTCCAACTGGCACTCATCCGGGATGCCATCCTCCTGGCAATCCAGGCTCGTCCCGTCGTCGATGTCGCAATCGTCGGGGATGCCATTCGGCTGGCAGTCAGTCTCGCATTCGTCGGGGATGCCGTTGTCGTTGCAATCAGGATCGCAGGCCTCGACGCAGAAGAACGGCCCGCCGGGGGCGGGGCTGTTCACGTCGATCTCGCATTCGTCGGGGATGCCGTTCCCGTTGCAGTCGTTTTCAGGAGGCTCGCACTCGTCCGGGATGCCGTTCTGGTTGCAGTCGGGGGCGCCCATGGCGATCGCGCACGCATCGGGCAGGCCGTCTTCGGTACAACCGGGTTCGCAAGTGGTGCCCTCGCCCCCCCACACACCTCCGCCTTCCACACACGCGAACCACGGGACGCCGTCATTGCAGTCAAGCACAGGGGAGAAGCCAGGCGGCTCAGACGTGTAGCAGCATGCCCCGGTTGGTTCCGGCGGCGGCTCCTGCGCCCATGCCGCAGCCGGGATCAGCAAGGTAATACTCAGCACTAATGCAAAGTTCAAGATGTTTCTCGTGTTCATGGTGATCATTCTCCGCTTCGATAGGGATTTGTCTTTCGCCAGAATCCTAAGTTTTTATTGTAGCACCATCGCGGCCGAATTCGCAAGGTTCATATCCATGCCCGGCTAGACTGACGAGGATGTCCAAGTTCGCATCATGCTTATGGGACGAGTCACTCCCGGCGTTCGCCCTTAAGGCTATCAAGACTACTCCCTCTGAATAAGCCGACAGCACATCGGCGTCGCCGCCAAACTCGGTGTTCCCCATACAATCGATCACGATGAGATCAAGGACCGCAGTCGCGCACCGCATCGCGCACGGCCGCAACGGCTATGGCATTTCACGTTTGCCTGTGGCACCGGCGGGATTCGGTCACACCCAACCGTGAACTGCTATATCCCTGCCGCGATGTGGGTTAGGATACTTCGCTGTCGAATATCTCGTACTACTGCACCTCTCAGTCTTGTTTTTTCTCGCGCGTCTTCATGCGGCGGTGTCTCCCGGCATCGTCAAGCATCGCGAATGAGAGAACGGCCGCTCTGAGAATAGAAAAACGGCACCGCCATCCTCGCGACTGTTCCGTTCGGATGGCGATGCCGTGTTCAAATTTTGGGCCGGACCTTTTGTCCGTCCGAAGGCTTCTTCAGATTCCCGTCGGCCGCGCGGGGCCGGACGCTACGGGACCAAGTCGTCCACAAACAGTTGGATGTCGAGGCCGTTGACGGTGCCGTCCAGGTTCATGTCGGCGCAGCCGCACCAGTAGCCGGGTGTCGGGTTGCCGAGCAAACACTGAATGAAGCAGGGGATGTCGTTGATGTCGAGTACCCCGTCTCCGTTCACGTCGCCCATGGGGTTGCAGACGGGCGCCAACAACTCGAAAGCCTGATCCACTTGGTCCGGTGCCGGAGTCGGGCACTCCCACTGGACCTTCTCCCACTCACCGTAGTCCCAACAGCCCGGTGGATACGCGCTGAAGTCGACGATGCGGCCCGTGCAGGCGCCGTCCAACGGTCCCAGCAGTTCGGTCTCGGCCTTACTCGTGTGCCAGCCCCAGAAGTGCCTTTCGAGATGCGGCGACGGCTGGTGACCGGTAAGCTGCATCTGGCACGGGGGGTCGCTGTCGGGATCCCACTCGACTCCGACAACTGCCTGGATGTCCAGCCAGTATCGGAAGCCGGCGATCTCCATGAAAGCGCCTTCTTCGGCCGGGAGATGATCAAATCGTGGGTCGATCTCCGAACACAGCAGGCAGCAGTCCGCTAGGTTGATGGCATACTCATAGACGTTGTGGTCCTGGCAATCCTGGTATCCCATCGGCTGCAATTGGACCTTGTCGGCAGGCGCGAAGTACAGGCCGAGCGCGGTCGGATGCCCGTCAAGCATCAGATCGGGCGGGCACGTGGGGTCCTGCGCGCCATCGTCGGCCCAATGAAAGCTGATGATCCAGCCATCGATGATGTAGGGCTCGACGAACTGATCGGGCTCGAACTCCGGATCGATATAGCTGCCCCACCAGCGGACTCCCTCGATTGGTCGCCCGTCGGAAATGAAGTCGTCGGCCACGACCTTGTTGACCTCCTGGGGATTCACCTCCTGCGAGGTCACCCTGAAGGCCATGTCGCTGTAACGATCATCGCTCCACAGAATGGGTTGCCAGAACGGGCTGCTCGAAATGATCTTCTGCGCCGCCGGGCACAGGGTGTGGAAAGGCGGCAACACCCGCGCTGACTCCTGCCACAACCATATGAAAGGCAACTGCGGATCAATCGAGATGGCTGACACATCGAACCAATATGTCTGCCCTTCCTCCTGGTAGAACCACTCACCAACGGGCAGATCGTAGTCATAGCGCATGATCTCCAGCCCTGAGCTGTTGAATACGCCGGTGGGCGTGACGGTGATCTGCGTGATGGGGATATCAGCTTCCCAGTACGCCGGGTCCATCGGCAGGCAGTTTCCGCTTTCATAATGGATACTGAGGTGGAACTCGCGGATGCCTGCACCCGGGTCCTCGACCGTGCCCCACCAGTGGAAGTCGGTGACCACGCCGCCCTCGCAAAGCCAGTCATCCGCGAGGATGATCTGCTCGATGTCCGCACCCATGTAATAGTCGTGGGCATGGATGCCGGGCAACAGGGGATTGGGAAGCTGCTCCCACTTGACCGCGTCCTCGTGCCACCACAGGTCGGAGATCACGTCGAATCCCTCGAAGGGACCGTGCGGGTACTGGCTCCACTTGGATTCCCTGCCCCTGGGCAGGAAGATATAGTCTTCCGTCTCACCGTAATTATATCCAACATCCGGGCCGGAGCCGCCGAAGCCCGGCGCCCCCCCGACCGACTGCCATGGCTGCTCGGACAGCGTGATCCGCATCCAGATCTCCTCCGGTGGATCCGTGGGATGCCACGGGAGGAACGGCGGAGTCGTGATCGTGTACTGGCCAGGAGCAAAGAAGCCCGCCAGGAGTTGGTTTTGCACGGCCCATTCCGGAGCCGCCGTCCCGCCTGGGCACTGAGGCGCGTCGTCCCAGTCGCCGTCGCGCGTCCAGTCGAACCACACGTTGACAAACAGATCGAGGCTCGTGTCCACAATCGTCACGGTGTAGTCGAACGTCGTCTGCGGATCGCAGTGGGGCAGCGTGAGCGGAACCTGCACGCCGTCATCCGCGAGGTCCAAATCCGGTGTATCGTTCGGCGGGTCGATGTTGTTCGTCGGATCTTCATCCATACCGATGTCCGCCTCTTCCTCGAGCGTCACGGCGTCACCCAGGAACGCAACAACACGCGGCTGCCAATGAATCGGCCCGTAGGGACCGGCCCCGCTTCCGTCGTTGTAGACAGTCGGGTAAATGGCGGGGATCGCTACGAACGAGTACGCCGTCATCACCGAACCGTAGTTATTGCTGCTGTCCGGCGCGTCACCCAGGTCAGCCTCCGGCTCCTGCGGACCTTCCTCGATGTACAGCTCGTAGTCCTCGACCTCGCCGTCGTTGGCCTGGCCCACAGGTGTCAGACCGCCGGCACTGCTGATGCGGAAACGGGCGAACGTCTGGCCGACGACCGAACTGGCCGGTGGCGTAACTGTGATCACATTGGGGCCAGCCGCCATGGGGGCGTTGGATATCTGCTCACCCGCCTGCCACACCTGATCGCCATTCCAGTCGATCCAGGCATCCACGAAGCCGCCAGCACCGCCGACCTGTACGGCGATATTCGCCGCCACGCCCACCACGAGGGGCGGGATTACCACGCCGTCCTCGTCGTCGTTACCGTCGTTGTTGTCGTCACCGAGGGCGTTGGGATCCGACTGGCCGTCCGGTTCCGAATCGGGTACGTCGGTCGCGTCGCCCAGCCAAGGCCCCGCGATCACGTGCCGCGCGCCGTTACTTGCGAGCCAGGTCGGGTATCCCAGCGCGACCGCACTATCCGGTGCGTCGCCGAAGTCTAGTTCCTCCTCTATCGTCGTAATCACGAATGCCAGGTCGATGGATTGGCCCTGCATCTCGTGGCCCGGCGGGTAGCGCAGTTCATACCAGGGCCCCGGGTAAGGTTCCTGTCCCTGGCCCCAGACCGCATCGTCATTCCAATGATCCACCGAAGTCTTCCAACCGAAGCGCGTGCCGGCGCCCTGCGGTTCGGCCTGCACGTCCAGCCAGTACACCATCGGCTCGTCCGGTGTGCCTTCCTGATAAAACGCGTCCGCCTCGTTAATGAAGAAGTTGTACTGCCAGCATGTCCAGTCCGCGGGGAAGGAATAGGATTCCGGAGGATCCATCCACCCTTCTTCGATCTGATCCTGCCAGATTCGGGCCACGAAGTCCCCCGGCTGGAATATCCAAACCCAAAGCACCTCGCCCGGCATGCTGTAGGTATCGGGATTGCCCGGGTCGGGATCCGGAATGTCCTTGTGAATGCTCAGGGTAAACGAGACGTTGTGCGGATTGCCATCCGGCAACGCGTCATCGAGCCACGAGCCCCAGATATGGATGTCCGTGATCGGGCCGGGCGTCGTGCACTCGAAATCATCCGCCAGGATGTACGGCATCGAAGCATTTACATCGATCCCCATGACGCTCAAGTCGGGAAACTGAACCCACTTGGATGCCTGATCCGGATCCCAGTCTGCCCATGCCGGCGTGGCCAGGGCACACGCCATGCACACCACAACTGCAATAAAGGTTCTGCTTTTCATCTTCTCGTCTCCTTTTTAAGTTTGGGCTACCTACTTCCGTAAAGGTCCGGGCGCGGGGTCGCCGGCCCGCACACCGTCCAACCAGCGTTTCTTGGTCTTATGCATTGAAGTGAACTGATCCCGAGTGGACCGGCGACATGCGCCGGCCTGCTAAAACCGCCTCCCGTCCGTCCGATCCGCGAACTATCTCCCGCTGCCGAGTCACAGGACCCCGGCCGAAGATCAACGAATCTCGCTTCCCCCATAGGAAGACGGACAACGTGCAAGAACGGCCATCGGGAACTTCTCAGGACGCACGAGTACTTTCCTGCTCGTGCGAGATTCCCATCTCGCACGCCTTTCTTGCAGGATTCCTATCCTGCGTCCAATCCGTTTTGGCAGGTCGCGGGAAGGGATTCCCGCGGAAGTGGGTGCGAGAAAGGATTCTCGCACCAGCGTGCAGTTCATCCTTCCCTCCTCCCCCACAAACCGGGTGAACAGACCGTCTCGATTCCGTTAGACTCTCCAGCGTAGGATGCAGGGTGCAGGGTGGTGAGATCATCCCCACATGATGTCGGAATGCCCGCCCGTTCTTCCAGAAAGGACGGAGCACCCGCATCCGCCCACGGGCTGCTTGCCCGCGAAACCGCTCGCTTGGACAGGACCCGATGGTCGCGACTACACAACACGGAACCTGGGCCGTCGAACTCCACGGCGTCCGCAAGACCTACGGCAGGAACGTCCGCGCCCTCGATGGCGTCGACGTTCGGGTCGGACGCGGCGAGATCTTCGGCCTCCTCGGCCCCAACGGCGCGGGAAAAAGCACACTTGTCAAGATCATGATGACCGTCGTCCGGCCGGACGCCATCACGGGCACGGTGCTGGGGCGACGCGTCGGGCATCGACCGACCATGGAACGGATCGGCTACCTGCCTGAAGCCCACCGCTTTCCGGCGTATCTCACGGGCAAGCACCTACTCGACTACTACGCCGCGCTCGCCAAGGTCAAGCGAGCCGACCGCCGCCACCGCGCGGGCCGACTGCTCGAACGTGTCGGCATGGCCGACTGGGCCGACACGAAGATATCGAAGTATTCCAAGGGCATGCTCCAGCGACTCGGCATCGCGCAGGCACTGATGAACGATCCGTCGCTCGTCGTCCTAGACGAGCCGACCGACGGGCTCGACCCCATCGGCCGGCGCGACGTGCGGACGCTTCTGCTGGACCTCAAGGCGGAGGGCAAGACGGTCTTCCTCAATTCGCACCTGCTCAGCGAACTGGAGATGGTCTGCGACCGTGTCTCGATTCTCGTCGCGGGGAAGGTCGCCCGTGAAGGCACGCTCGCTGAACTGTCGGGCGAGTCCGTCGAATACAGGATCGTCGCCGAAGGCGATCTCGCTTCAATTGCGAACGAGTTGAAGCGCCTGGGCGCCGGCATCGACGGCGACACGATCACCATCCCAGGCGAGGACCGTGCCAAGCTGAACAAGGTCATCGACCTGCTCCGCGCCGGCGGCCGTCTGATCGAATCCGTCACGCCGCACCGGTGCAGCCTCGAAGACATCTTCGTCCAGGCCATGGGGCCGGGCGCGCCCCCGGTCGGGACGGCCCCGGTCGGCGCGGCGCCCGTGGCAAGGCCGGCCAGCTCGTAGTATGGCAGTGCTGAGTTGGGCGAGCAGCGATGAAAGAGCCCCCGACCTTGGTCGGGGGGTACGCTCACACGGCTTGCGAAGCCACCCCCCGAGCAAGCTCGGGGGCTCTTGGACGCTTTTAGCGCTGTCATGGTAGAAGGAGCCCCGCGCGATGCTCGTCATGCAATTCAAGGCCCTCATCACCGACTGCTTCCGCGAGGCCCTCGACCGCAAGCTGTTCTGGCTGATGATCATCATCAGCACCTTCATCGCCGTCGCCATGGCCTGTGTCGGCCTCGACGAATCGGGCGTCAGTATCATGTTCGGAAAATGGCACTTCGACAGCGATCTATATGCGCCCGGCAACGCCGAAGGCCTGGCCAATGTCGGCAGCATTCTTACCAAGTATATCGCGGATATCTACATCGGCTGGATCGGCATCATCATCGCTCTCGTCGCCACGGCAGGCATCTTTCCCTCGTTCCTCGAACGCGGCGCAGTCGATGTCGTGCTTGCCAAACCAATGTCGCGGCCGATGCTCTTTCTTGGGAAGTACCTCGGCGCGATGGTCTTCGTC
>JAUVGW010000370.1 GCA_030593565.1 Phycisphaerae bacterium
AATCGATCGTGTCGAAGATGAAGGACCCCGCGCGGCTACAATTCGCCGGCTGCGGCCTGATCCAGGCGAAGGTCTTTCCGATTCCCGCCGGTGGTCAGTGCAAGATCAGGCTGAAATACAGCCAGATGTTGCGGAGCGACATGGGCTTGACCGGCTATCGGTTCCTGTTGAATTCGCCGGAAGGACGGAATCGGCCGATCGAGACGTTCTCCCTGCGCGCGACGATCCGAACCGACCGGCCGTTGTCCAGCGTGTTCAGCCCGTCGCACGAATGCAGCATCGACCGGCGCGGCGAGCGCGAGGCGGTCGTCGGGCTCGAAAAAAGCGGGCTGACGGCGGACAACGACTTCCAACTGTTTTTCGGCACGGGCAGTGAGCCGTTCGGGCTGTCGTTGTTGACGCATCGCGCCTACGGGCAGGACGGCTTCTTCATGGCCAGGATTTCCCCGCGGACCGGCGGCCGACACGATGCGTCGATGCCCAAGAACATCTGCTTCGTCCTCGACACGTCCGGCAGCATGGCGGATGACAACAAGATCGCGCAGGCCAAGAAGGCGCTGAAATTCTGCATCACCAACCTGGGCAAGGACGACCGGTTCAGCGTGATCACGTTTTCGACGGAGGTACGCCCGTTCAGATCGGAATGGAGCCGGACGGACGAAACGACGCTGAACGCCGCCCGAGCATTCGTCGACAACCTGAAGGCCGTCGGCGGGACGGATATCAACGCGGCTGTGCAGCAGGCGCTGTCGATGAATCCGGAAAAAAACATGCCGA
Source organism: Phycisphaerae bacterium (assembly GCA_030593565.1). Classification (GTDB taxonomy): domain Bacteria; phylum Planctomycetota; class Phycisphaerae; order UBA1845; family UTPLA1; genus JAFGQA01. The sequence continues at coordinate 778 of JAUVGW010000370.1, forward strand.
TGATCGGCGAAGTCAAGGTCGCATCGACCAGCGACACATGGCGGAGGAATCCGTATTTTATCGTGTTCGTCACCGACGGCGAGCCGACGGTGGGCATCACCGAGCCGGCCTTGATCCTGAAGAACATTGCCGATGCCAACCGGGCGAAGGCCGCCCGCGTTTTCGTACTGGGCGTCGGCTTCAAGGTCAACACGAAACTGCTCGACCGCATGGCGGACGACAACGGTGGCGCGCGTGGCTACGTGACGCCGAGCGAAGATCTGGAGCTGAAGATATCCGCGTTCTATACGAAGCTGGCGAATCCGGTACTGGCGAACCTGAGGCTGGTATTCGATGCGGTGGCTGTCAGTGACATCTACCCCAAAGCGCTGCCGGACCTGTTCCGTGGATCGGAACTCGTCGTCGTCGGGCGGTACAGCGCGACGGAGGGCGGGCCGCACACGATCAAACTGACCGGCACGACCCGCGGCGATACCAAGACGTATGGCTACGAATGTCGGTTCCCCACGGAAAACCACAAAAATGACTTCCTGCCGCGCGTGTGGGCGGTCCGCAAGATTGGCTATCTGCTCGACCAGTTGCGCCTGCACGGCGAAACCAAGGAGGTCAAGGACGAAGTCATCCGCCTGGCCAAGCAGTACGGCATCCTGACGCCGTACACGAGCTTCCTCGTGCAGGAGGACGAGAAATTCGCCCGGCGTGAAGGTCGGGCACCGACCGGCGGCCGTGGCGGCACGAGGGGCGGGATCCGCGGAGTCTGGGCTCGCAGGCGCGCGGATATGGAGGCGGCTGCCGCGGGGCAGGCCGAAACCGCCGGTGAAGCTGCGATCGGCGCTTCGAGGGGGAACACCATGCTCAGAAAGACGAAGCCGGGCGCGGCCGCAGACCTGATGCAGCAAATCGCCTATGCCCAACGGGATGACGCGGATCAACAGGTGGTGAATTTCGTCGGACCGCGAACGTTCTACCGTGAGGACGAACGTTGGGTCGATGCCGGATACGACGGGAAGTCCAAGACGATCGCCCTGAAAATGTACAGCCCTGCGTACTACGAGTTCATCAAGAACAACAAGGGCGTCGGCCAATACCTGGCACAGGCCGATCGCGTCGTGTTGTGCTGGAACGGTCAGGTGTACGAGACCATGCCGGCCGACGGCCCCGGCAGCCTCGTGCCGTGACACCGATGGCCCGAGCTGACGCCGGTGTCCGTCGCTGGTGCGAGAATCCGTTCTCGCAGCAGCTCCGTCGGGAATCTCGCACGAGCGACCTTCTTTCGTCGCAACCGACGCCCCTGTCGGACGGTGGAAGCCGTTGGTCTTCAACGTCCGACACGGGGGTCGGACGCTACGGTTGTCCTGAATCTGCTCTAACAACTTGCTCGCCCACGTGTCGACCAAGTTGAGCGGGCACTGGCGGCCCCCGACACACCGGAACCGGCGACACCCGCAACGTGCAGCCCTCGCCATCGGGCCAACGTGCCGATGTTCGTTGTTGGGTGCAAATGCGCAGGATTCCGTCTCTTAACTTCGCGGCTTCCGCAATATCCAGTCGGCGGACGCGTTACGCAATAAAGGGGAAGGTGCGCCCGGCCGCACTCGTCGGGCGATGGCTGCTTCGATCCGGCTTGTTCGTGAAAGGGGTCCACCATGTTCACCCATTCCATCATGATCACCCTGAGTCTCTGTTTTGCAGGTCCGGTGACACAACCCGATCCCCAGGACCCGCCGGGCAACCGGGCCGGTCCTCGCGAGCGGGAGGACCGGAATGACGCCGACAGGGACGCCCGGCGGGAGCGACGCCGGGCCAGGCGGGAGCGCTATCGCAATGCGGCTCCGGAAAAACGGCGCGAGATGCGGCTCGATCGTTATGTCCGTATGACGACCCGTGCGTACGAACTTGATGAGGCTCAGCAGATCGTGGTCCGCGGCGAGATCGAGGCCATGGACGCCGAACGCCGCGTGAAAATGGGTCCGGATGCTGAGGAGTACGACCGGCTTCGCGACAAGATGTTCGAATTCTGGGGCCGGCAGGCGGGGAACGAGGGCGAGGGCCGTCGGCGTGGACGCGATGGGTGGCGGGGGATGCGAGACAATCCGGAGTTTCAGAAGCTGCGGCGGAAGATGCGGGACATAGAGGAGAAGCACCCGTTTGACATGGAGGCGGCGATCCAACGGGTCGAGAAGCTTCTGCCGGAGGAGCAGGTCAAGAAGGGTCGGGAAAGGCGTGCCGGCTGGCAGGAACGGAGGGCTCGCTGGCGAGGACGCCGGCGAAACAGGGAGGAGCCCCCAAGCACAGAGGCGAAGGCCGGTGATACTCAGGTACCCACACCTGAACAGAGAGCCGCCGTCGAGAAGGCAGTCAAGGCCGCCGACGAAGTCAGGACGAAGGCTCAGCTTGCGGAGGATGTGAAGCGCGTGACAAAGCTTGTGGAGAAGCAGGCTGCCAAGGAACTTCACCCGTGGGAGAAACACGTTCGTGATTTCATATCGCGATACAAGTTGACCGACCCCCAGGTTGCCGCGGCGATGTCCATCCTGAAGGATGTGCGAAAGCGGGCCGTCCAGATCGAACAGACCAACGCCAAGAAGGTCGACGAGGCGAACAAGATCAAGGACAAGGCTGGTCAAAAGGCCCGCCTCAAGGCGCTGAACGAGCCGATCGACCGGTTGTTCGACGAATTGAAGAAGCGTTTGGATGGTCTGCTGACGGCGTCCCAACGGGCCGCGGTAAAAAAATAGCGGAAAGAAGGTGCGTCCAGGACGCACCCTACGCTCAGTGCCATTGGCAGCCTGCTGCCAGTGCGATTTTGCAGCAGAAAAAGTGCGCACTGCCGCAAACTGCCGCAAACTCTTCGGATGACGGTGTCGTTTGTTCTGCACATGATCGCATCGCGTCCATTCGTTAATAGTTGCTCATCGTTCCGCTTCGGAGGCGGGTTCCAGAAAGAAGGTGCGTCCGGGACGCACCCTACACCGCTGGTGCGAGAATCCCTTCTCGCACCCACTCCGACGGGAAGCCCCCCCGCAGCCCCGCAGGATGGGGACCTTGCGAAGAATGCGCGCGAGATGGGAATCTCGCACGAGCGGACAAGCCGCCGTTGGCACCGGGGCATCTTCATGCTCACCCTTCGGGATGAGCATGGCGCCCGGCCGAGGAGGGAGGAGGGATCGAGGGACCAAGGGACCGGGGGATCGGGGGATCAGGGGCCAGGATGGGATGGGTGCGTCAAGACGCACCCTGCGAACTTGACACCGAACCCCTCTTTCGCATTCGACCTGTTCGTTGTGAAGGCCCCTTCTCGACGGATGATTCCAGGGCAGATAATCAGACGGAAAGCATGCTTGACTTTTCTGGATGGGGGGGGGTAGTATTAGTGTATGGCGTCCGATAGCGGTCTGCGCGGATCGGTTGCCTCGCTTGCCTGGTCGGGGGTGGGGGGAGACAAGGAGGACACGATGAAGCTTCTGTGTTGCTCGATCATCGTGGGTTCGGTGCTGTTGGCTATGTGCGGGCGGGCATCGGCCTATCCCGGCACGTGGGACGATTGGATGCGTGACGGCGGCGTGGTGGTGGACCATCAGCCGCGGCGAGCCGGGGGACAGTCGGCCGATTCGGCGTTCATCAATTACCTCGGGCAGGAGGCTTGGCAATTCATCGCCGACGACTTTTCCTTGGTTTCGCCCGGCGTCGTGCGGCGCGTCGCATGGTGGGGCTTCTATTACCTCAACGAGGAGCCGCCAGCCACGGAAACCTTGCGCGTGCGGTTTTACGGTTCGGCAGGCGGCCTGCCAGACGACGAGAACATCCTATACGAGGAGCTCTTCGTTGATCCTTCTCGCACCGCGACGGGTGGGTGGATCCAGGCTGGTGGGCTTCCGGATGAGTACTTCTATGAGGTTGACTTGGCATCGCCGGTGTCGCTGGAACCGGCAACGCCGTATTGGCTGGAGATCACGCAAATCGGTGACATCGACAGCAACTTTCTGCTGGAGTACTCCGAGACTGACATGACCGGAATAGCGGCCCGTAACATGAGCTTCCCCGAGTGGTATCAAAGTCTGACTGTCGATCTGGCCTTTCAGCTTTCTACTGTTCCGGAACCTGGATCGTCGGGCCTGATCATCGTGGGTCTCATGCTGATTCGCAGAAGGAGGTGATGCCGGGGGCATTCGTACAACAAGGCCTTACGGCATCCGACGACTGATCGTCACGCTACCAGC
>JAUVGW010000404.1 GCA_030593565.1 Phycisphaerae bacterium
ATGGCTCGATGTCTCTTGATTCAGAAGGATCGCTCCCGTTCGCCGTGATGACGCCAACATCATCGGCAGACGCGTCTCTCCGGGGCGCACCCAACGGCGGAACGGTCACAAAGCGCCCGCGTTCCGTCAAGGTCGTTTTGACGTGCTGTATGGGGCCTGGACGCGTGCCTTCCCGATGTACAAGCCACCGCCAACTCGAACGGGCGATGGATGCGATTCGCAAGGCCTGGACTGTATCCAGAACTTTGGCGGTTGTCACCCCACGGAATCGTGTCTGGTTATCTCGGCTAGCCCGATCCGCCGAAAGTCGCCCACGAGATCCTGGACATGCCCGAGGAGGCCATGATCGTCATCAAGGACTTCGGATCCTTCGTCGAGCACCAGGCGTTCAGCCATGCCGCCATCAAGCAGTGGGTGCGATTTGTCATGGACACGACGTTCCATCGAGTAAGTCCTGCACGAACACAGCCACGTCATTCACATCCAGACCGGACAGGCCGTCCACGTCAGCGCAGGCGCAGTTGTCCCCCATTCCCAGGATGCAATCGACGAAGTATTGGACATCCTGCCCGTTTCGTTCGCCGTCACCGTTGACGTCGGACAGGCATGCACACACCGGCGCGCCTGCCCAAAACCCACCCGTCAACTCAAAGGCGCCGCCGGTCATGACCGTCGCGGACGCGTCAGGTTGGCCGATGGTGCCGGACAACTCGAATAGGCCGCCGGTTGCACGCATCGCGCCGCCACCGTCGATGGTCCACCAGTCAAGCGTGATGTCGCTGAGGACGATACCGGTCGCGCCAAAGAGGGCTATTGCGACGGCCAAGGCGAGTGTTGTTCGTTTGTTCCACATGTCTATCTTCTCCTCGGTGTCGGGTGGACTTGAGGGTCCGCCCGATCGATTCAGGCGTTTCTCAGTGAATGACAATCTCGCCGCCGTTGTACACGCGGAGTTCTCCTTTGACGACGACTCCCCGAATCGCCTCATTTGCTGTGGAATCCACGTTGACCGACATGAGATACGTCGGATATTCGGCGCTGGAGTACACGTGCAGACCCTCGACGCTGCTGGAGCTCAGTCCGGTGATCCTGCGCCCCGGCTCGATGACCACGGAAGCCAGCGGATCGACCGTCAAGGTTTCGCCGGCGGGCACAGTGACGTCGCCATCGACGCGGTAACGGTTCAACGAGAGCCACGGACCGCCGCCGTCCCCATCCCACACAGACCCGCTCTGCGTGTACGTGAAGGCCCCGCCGACGCACAGCGACGGGTCGCCGAAGACGATGAACTTGCGAGCTTCGTCGAAGACGAATCCCCAGCCCCAGTCGTCCGTCGTGTACCACCACGTGTGGCTGTTACCCAAGTCGTACTGGTCGTAGTACTGCTGGATCATGTACTTCCACATAGCCCCCAGCGACCGGTGCCCGACCACGTAGCCATCGTAGAAGGACTTGACGGCTTCGTCCGCTGTCGATTGCCCAGCGCCGCGCTCACCGAGATAGGCAATGGCGCCGGTCATACCCGGTGGGCTGCCGAACTGAAGCGTCTCACCGATGCAGGATTTGTCGAGGTCGCAGTTCACGCATTCGGCGCCGCCGGGGCACGACACGATGCCGGATTGGATCGGTGCCGGTCGCGGGAAATCCCAATGCGGGTATGGGCCGGGATCCAATGCCTCGCCGTTTTCGTAGCCGCAGTGCAAACCACCGCTCTCATCTTCGTAGGGATGCGGCCCGGGATGCCAAGCCAGCGAGCCCGTGCTGCACGCCGCGCCGGTGCCGACCGGGAGCATGTGGGAATTCGCGACTTGCGCGAGTGTGCCCTGACAGACGCTGACGCAGGACCAGCATCCGGCACTCCCGTGTCCCATGTAGCTGGCGAAGCCCAAGCCGCCGTTGAAGTCGTCGACGATCACGCCCGGTACTCCGGGCGGCGGAACCGGACTCGGGCCGGTCCAATCGGTGTAGCGTTTGATGCTCGCGAAACCCAGCGGGCTCATCGCCGAGCTGATCTCGTCGCTCCGCGGGTTGTGGTCGGTTCTCCAGGTGCCAGTGTAGAGGCCGATCGTGTTGAACCAGCCGTCGTCGGGCCTTGTGCGTAGCTCGTAGGCGATGACCTTGTTCACGTAGGCTGTGACCTCCGCCCCGGTCGAGGCGGCGATGCGGCCGACGGATACGTCGGGCAGATAGTCGATCGCGTCGTTGTTGATGTATCCGTCCGGATCGAACTCGACCTCGCCGTAGAGCTGATTCCCGTTTGAATCCCACGTCTCGAAGTTGGTCGTACCGTCGGCGTAAAGGTCCGCGTAGTACAAATCCGTAAGGTGGAATTCCTCCTGATTCTCGTTCCCCCAGAACGTCCAGCGTGTGGGGAACTTGTCCACGTCACCGACGAGCAGCACCATGTTCACATTCTGGTTCTGCTCGTAGTCGACGATGCACCACTTGACCTGCTCCGGTTTGTCGATGCCGCCGTAGGTGCCGTAGATGTCACCCAAAGTCTCGACGAACGTGATCCGCCCGCTGGCCTGCTTGAAGCGGACCAGCGGATCGATCTCGTCGACGAACTCGGCCGGGGTGATGATGAGTAGGCGATCCCAGGCGGCTGCGGGGCACGCAAGTATCAGCAGCACGAACAGGGCGGTCATGTGTCTTGATCGAGCATTCATCGTAGCAGCTCCTTTCCTTACTGGAGCGTGACCAGCACGAGGATCTGACCTCGCTCGCCGGCCGCAAGAGGTTCCATCGCCTTGCCGAGAATGGCGCCTTGGGCTCGTTGGTGGTCCTTCACTTTCATGGCACAACCGGGCACGTCGGAACTGGTGAGTAGATCGCCAATCTCGATGGGGTCGTCCGTGGCGACGACGCTGCAATACACGCGACCGGCCAGCGCCACATCATGATCGAACTCGCCGCCGAGTCGCACGCCGGAGCCCAGCCCCTTCGCGCCCGCGACGATGCCGGCCACCTTGCGGTCATACGCTTGCGTGCTGATGGCAAGTTGGCCGGCGTGCCGAGAATCGAGAACCAGCACGGTGCCGGGCTCGACTTTGTCGCTGTCGGTCACGTCAAAGCCCTCGGCATAATCGAGGCCCTTGCCGAGCTCGATGACCAAATCACCGCCCGCGCCGTACTCATAGATCCTGACGTTGCCATGCAGTTCAGCGGCGGCGTAGTTGCCGTGTGCAATCAAGCCACGACCGGTCGCGGCGGTGGCTTTGGCTACGACTGCGGCGGCGTCCGAGCCCGAAGCCTCGGCATGCACTCCGGTCGCGTAGGTGCCGGTGGCCTTGACGTACACCGCATTTCCCAGGAGTCCCGCGGATTCGAAGTGTCCGGCGCAGTTGCTCGAGGAGCTGCCGGGGTCGGTGTTGATGATCGTGAACGCGGTGTCATTGACGGCGGTCGTCCCGTCGTAGGGCAGGTCGAACCCACTGCCGGTGGGTGCCTGCCAGGTGCCGTTGCCGCTGGCGTCACAGGTCAGGACGTGGCCGGCGGTAGGTGAGCTGGTCAACCGGAAGCCATCCATCCTGGTCATGCCACTGTTGTTCACTTGGAACACGAGGTCGCCGCCGCTGGGTCCGCTGAATCCCTTGATGATGTCGCCAGTGCCCTTGTTGACAAAGACGGTGTTGGCGTCGGTGCTCTCGGAGGTGGAGAAGATGGCGATACCATCGGAATGGGTGCTCTCGGCCCGCAGCGCCGGGAAGTAGACTCCGGTGCCGTTGCCCTCGGCCTCCACGCCGATGCCGTTGGTGCTGACACCGCGGAGGCCTTCACCCAAGCCGAGGTTCTCAATCTCGAAGGCCGGGCTACTGCTTGTCACCGAGTTCGAGTAGGGCAGGGTGATTCCGCCGCCCCCGCCGCCGGCCGTGGTCTGGATCGTCCCGTCCGGGAACTTGAAGCCGCCGGTGGCTGACTCGATGATGCCCATCACCGTCAGTGGCGAGCCGGGTGATGCCGTCCCGATGCCGACATTATTGCTGAAGTAGCTGCGCCCGACGAAGTATCCCGCGTACCCGCTCAGTGCAGTCATCGCCTCGGCATAGATCCCGCGGCCATCGTCGCTATCTGTTTTGAAGTAGCCGCCGATGGCGCTGCCAGTCGTGGCAGTGTTGTGGCCATAGATACCGTGGCCGTCTGAAGCGGTGGCTTCACCCTTCACGCCGGCGCCGCTGGAGCTGGCACCGCGGAGACCTTCGCCCGAGCCGAGATTTTCAATCTCGAAGGCCGGGCTGCCGCTCGTCACCGAGTCCGAGTGGGGCAGCGTGATTCCGCCCCCGCCGCCGGCCGTGATCTGGAT
>JAUVGW010000286.1 GCA_030593565.1 Phycisphaerae bacterium
AAGGCCGTGAAGGTCACCCTCGGCCCTTGCGGCCGGAACGTCGTGCTCGAGAAGTCCTTCGGCTCCCCCACGGTGACCAAGGACGGCGTCACCGTCGCCAAGGAGATCGAGCTGGAGGAGCCCGGTGAGGACATCGGGGCACAGATGGTCAAGGAGGTCGCCAGCCGAACGTCCACCGACGCCGGTGACGGCACCACGACGGCCACCATTTACGCCGAATCCATTTACACCGAAGGCCTCAAGAACCTCGCGGCCGGCGCCAACGCCATGGAGCTCAAGCGCGGCGTCGACATCGGCGTCGCCGCCATCGTCGCTGAGTACGAGCGGATGAGTCGTCCCGTGAAGGAGTCGAAGCAGATCGCCCAGGTCGGCACCTGTGCCGCCAACCACGACGCCGAGATCGGCAAGCGGATCGCCGATGCCATGGACAAGGTCGGCAAGGACGGCGTCATCACCGTCGAGGAAGGACAGACCCTCGACACGATCGTCGAACTCGTCGAGGGAATGCAGTTCGACAAGGGCTACCTGTCGCCGCACTTCGTCAACAACGTCGCGGACATGGAAGTCAACCTCGACAAGGCCGCGATCCTGATCCACGAAAAGAAGATATCCTCGATCAAGGACCTGATTCCGCTGCTCGAAAACTGCGCGAAGGCGGGCAAGCCGCTGTTGATCATCGCCGAGGACATCGAGGGTGAAGCCCTCGCCACGCTCGTCGTCAACAAGCTCCGCGGCACCCTCCAGTGCGCCGCCGTCAAGGCGCCGGGCTTCGGCGACCGACGCAAGGCCATGCTCGAGGACATCGCCGTCATGACCGGCGGCAAGGCCATCTTCGAGGAGACGGGCATCACGCTCGAGTCCGTAGATATCAAAGACCTCGGCCAAGCCAAGCGCCTCGTCATCGACAAGGACAACACCACGATCATTCAGGGCGGGGGCAGCACGGCCGACATCAAGGGCCGGATCGAGCAGATCAAGGCCGAGATCGACCGCACCACCAGCGACTACGACCGCGAGAAGCTCGAAGAGCGCCTCGCCAAGTTGTCCGGCGGCGTGGCCCAGATCAAGGTGGGCGCCGCGACCGAGGTCGAGATGAAGGAGAAGAAGGCCCGCGTCGAGGACGCCCTGCACGCCTGCCGCGCCGCGGTGGAAGAAGGCATCCTGCCCGGCGGCGGCGTTCCTCCGCTGCGAGCCCTCGCGGCCGTGCTCGACAAGGAGGAGAAGAAGGTCAGGGGCGACCAGAAGACAGGCGTCGACATCGTCCGCCGCGCCCTGTGGTCCCCAATCAAGGTCATCGCGGAAAATGCCGGCATCGACGGCTCGATCGTCGCCCAGAAGGTCTTCGAGGCCAAAGACGCCAACTTCGGCTATAACGCCCTCACCGACAAGTACGGCGACATGATCCAGATGGGCATCCTCGTTCCGGCCAAGGTCGAGCGCATCGCCCTGCAAAACGCCGCCTCCGTCGCCGGCCTCCTCCTGACCACGGACGCCATCGTCAGCGAGATCAAGGAGAAGGACGCCAAGACGCCCCCGATGCCCGGCGGCGGCATGGGCATGTAGACCCCAATATCTCGGCGGCACAGACGGTTCGCCGCCTCCAAGCATCCAAGAGGCCCACGGACGCCGCGTCCGTGGGCCTTTATTGCTGCTAGGTGCCGGACCGGCCTATGCTCGGATTGTTCATGCCACGGTCGTTATGCCGCTTCGGGCCTCCCGCGGCCGAAATCAACCGATTCCGTCGTTTGGCCGCAGTCCACGGAGGCGCGCTCCCCTGTGGGTCGCGGCTAAACAGAGCGCTGGCCGCCGAAACTGTCACGGATCCCGTCCAAACACCACCGATTCCTCCGGTTTGACAACGCGTGACGCCGCTTCTAGATTAGCGCGGTTACGCAGATACCCACGTACCGACGACAGGGGACATTGATGCACTTCAACTATGATTGGTGGTTCGGCTCGCCGTACGACGAACGAACGGAAGAAGCCAAGCGGCGTTGCGCAAAGGGACATTTTCCGGACCTCGATCCGCAGAAGTTCGACGAGGATAAAGACTACCAGACCTTCTATAACGCGATGGAAGCCCGGACGATCCTCTACTTGCGAGACGGCTTTTCATATGAGATCAAGGACGTCATCAGTGCGCCCGGTACGACGTCATTCACGTTCGAGTGCATGCCGGCGGATGAAGCGTACAAGGTCGGTTGCTTTGTGGTGACGGTGCCTTTCGACGATATCGTTCGCGTGGAGATTTTTGCCGTTCACCCGGACGAGAAGCCGGAAGACATGCCCTCGATCAAGGGCTTCGCCGGCGCCCAGGGCCCGCCGCCTCCAGGGCAGCGTCCGGACGAGCGGCAAGGCCTGCGCGACGAGCACGAACAGGGTTCGGCCTGACTCGGCAAGCCGGAGCGTCTTCGATCCCTGTGAGCCGGGTCGTCCCCGACCCGGTACCGGGCGGAGGACCGCCCGGCTCCCTGTGCAGAGGACCGCCCGGCTCACTGTGCGGAGGACCGCCCGGCTCGCGAGGCTTTCTGAACGCTGTGTGCGAGGGACGGGGGCATTCTGCGAGGGATGGGGGCATTTTTGCCGTGAGATCTTTGTGAACCCTGCGTTTTTTTACCCAGACTCGCGAGTCGGGGGACGCGGTGGGATGGCCAAGACGCCCCGAAATGGCGGCATCAGGTATCCAATGGCCGGAACCATGACTAAATGCGTGGCGTGGGATTCTTGGCTCGAACGAACGAAGAACCGGCTCCAGGCGAATAGGAGATCAGCAGATGGTATGGACAAGGATGAAAGCCTGTGTGGTTATGGTTGCTGTCGTGGGCCTGTTGGCCGCGACGCCCGCGATGGGCGAATCGGATGATGTCGTCGCCCTCTTCAAGCTGAAGGGACCGCTGCCCGAGGCGCCGGATGCCATGGGCCTGGGGCCAATTCTGGGCAGTGGCAGCGGGACGAACATGTTCGACCTCTTGAAGAGGCTCCGGCACGCGCGGAGCGATGCGAACCTCCGGGCGGTGATCTTCGACATCGAGGAGGCGGCGTTGGGCTTCGCTCAGATACAGGAGCTTCGCAAACAGTTCGAAGCCCTCAAGGCGGCGGACAAGGACGTGCTGGTCTATTGTGAGACGCTGGGCAACGGCTCCCTGCTACTCGGTTCCTCGGCCAGCAAGCTCGTCCTGGCGCCGATCGGCGATGTGTCATTCACGGGCATTTATGCCGAAGGCCTCTATTTCAAGAACCTGCTGGACAAGGTGGGAATCGAGGCGGACATCCTTCACTGCGGCGCGTACAAGTCCGCGGGGGAACCGTTCTATCGAACCGGTCCGAGTCCCGAAGCTGCTGAGCAGACGGACCGTCTGCTCGATTCGCTGTTCAGCGAGATGATCGAGGCCGTCGCGGACAGCCGGGGGCTGTCGACGGATGAGGTCCGCGCGATCGTAGACAAAGGGATGTTTAGCGCCGAGGAAGCCCTTGAAGCGAAGCTGGTGGACAAGCTCCAGTATCGAGGGAGTTTCATCAAGAGCGTCAAGAAGCGATACGGCAGGGACGTCAAGGTCGTCAGCAATTACGGCAAGGACGACGGCCTCGACATCGATCTTTCCAACCCGTTCGCCTTCTTCCAGGTTTTCTCGAAGCTGATGAAGGGTGAGGAGGCTTCTGATGAGACCGCCATTGCCGTCGTCTATGTCGAGGGGCCTATCACGACAGGCTCCAGCGAGCCGAGCCTGTTTGGTGGCTCCTCGAATGCCGGCTCGGCGACGATCCGCAAGGCGATCGCCGAGGCGACCGCCGATGACTCGGTCAAGGCGCTGATCCTGCGGGTGAATTCGCCGGGCGGGTCGGCCATTGCCAGTGACGTCATTTGCGAGGCCACGAAGCGATTCAAGAAATCCGGGCGGCCGTTTGTCGTCTCGATGGGCAACGTCGCCGGCAGCGGCGGGTACTACGTGGCCACCATGGGCGATGCGATCTTCGCCGAGCCGACGACGCTGACGGGCTCGATCGGCGTTGTCGGCGGCAAGATGGTCACGAAGGGCCTGTGGGACTGGGCCGGGGTGACGTCGCACGAATACAAGCGCGGCAAGATCAGCGACATCATGAACACCAACCGCACCTTCACCGAGGATGAGCGGGCTCTGATTCAGGGGTACATGGACCGCGTCTACACGGTGTTCAAGGACCGTGTGATAGCGGGCCGAGGCGACCGAATCGAGGGCGATTTGGAACCGTTGGCCGGCGGGCGCGTTTATACAGGTGAGCAAGCCTTGAAGATCGGCCTCGTTGACAAACTGGGCGGCTTCGCTGATGCGATCAAGTACACCGCCGATCAAGCCGACTTGGGCACGAAGTATGACTTGCGCGTCTTCCCGCGGCCGAAGACGCTGATGGACATTCTCGGTGAGTTGTTCGGCGGCGAAAGTGAAGATGATGAATTCGTGTCCCTGGGCGCCGTCCGGAGGGCGATCGGGTCGAGGTTTGCATCGCTTCCGCCGATTGCGTCGGCGCTAGAGGCGGTCGCGACGGTCGATCCCGCCAAGGCGAAAGTTTTTCAGGATTTTCTGATTCAGATGCAACTTCTGTCGCGTGAGAACGTATTGTTGATAGGACCTGATTTCACCGTTGTGCGTCGCTAGTCGGGCAAGCGCCTCGGCTGAACGCCTTGGCTGATTGCCTCGACGCACCGGTTTTCACACTGCTCCCACTCCACCCTCTGGCCTGGTTACCTGAGCCCACAACTCCGGCAGCCAGGCCAACTTTTTTGCTGTTCGAGTTGGTGCGAAACAGGTGCAACGACTGATGCCCATGCCTGCCATCGAGATCGGCTGGGGTTCGTCGCCGGGCTCATGACCGAATCGACGGGATGTTCAGTGCCGCGAGATGTAGCGTCGGCCCCCCGTGGCCGACGTGATACACTGAGAGGCCGTAGGGTGCGTCCCGGACGCACCTTTTTACCTCACCGGCGAGTCCGTAGGGTGCGACCCGGACGCACCTTCTTACCGGAGAATGAAGAAAGATGGTGCGTCCGGGACGCACCCTACTGATGGAATGGCCCCTCCGGTGATCTCACCGGCGAGACACCGGTGCCACAGTCTTGTCACGGGCTGTTATAATCCCGCCATGGCGTTTGATCCTGAAAGCCTGCCTGTACCTGATCTCGGCTTGCGATGCTTGAAGTGTGGGTACGGTTTGGCCGGTCTATCGAATCACCGTTGCCCGGAGTGTGGCAAGTCTTTTACCATGGAGGAGCACATCCCCGAGGGCGACTTTCCCGTGGTGATCTTCCGAGGCAAGGACGTGACCGACTCGCCGGATGTCGTGGGCCTGCTGAAGCACTACAGGATTCCACATATTGTGGTCCTGTGGCCGGGCCAGGTGATGTTCGGTCTTCCCGGCATCACGCAGGCAAAAAGCCGCGTGGGGGTTGTGCGAGCGAGCTATTATCAGGCGATCGATCTGCTTCGCCGCCAGGCCCTCGGTGAGGAGATGCCGCCTGCGGACGAAGCCGCCGAGCGGCCGGACTGGACCTGCCCCGCCTGCGAAGAGGAAAATCCCGGCACGTTCGATGTGTGCTGGAATTGTGGCCGGCCTGCCCGCGATTGACGGGCTTTCCCGCAGACCGGGCCGCGCGACCTTCCCGGCGGGCTGCGACACCGAATGTAGCGTCGGCCCGTGTCCTGTCTACCTATACTCCCGGAAACGGATCACTCAGCAAGGAGCCGCCGACATGCGGAAACCCGTCTCCAGGAACATCTGCCTGCTTCGTGTCCCTGCCATCGCATTGGCGGTCGTCCTCGCGGTCCACGGTAACACCACCATCGGCCAAGCCGTCGCCGATGACACTCCCGCGAAAGGTGCCCAACCCGTGAAGTCGACAGTCCAAGGCAGCCAACATGCCGACGCGTCCGACCACAGGCACACCAACGACTTGATCCATGCCACGAGTCCCTACCTGCTCCAACATGCACACAATCCCGTGGACTGGTATGAGTGGGGATCCGAGGCCTTGGAGAGAGCGAGGGCGGAAGACAAGCCGATCTTCTTGTCGATCGGCTATTCCGCCTGCCACTGGTGCCACGTCATGGAGCGTGAGAGCTTCGAGAACGAGGCCGTCGCCGCGATCATGAACGAGCATTTCATCTGCATCAAGGTCGATCGTGAGGAACGCCCCGACCTGGACGCCATCTATATGGCGGCGACCCAGGCATTCACGCGGTCCGGCGGCTGGCCGATGTCAGTCTGGCTGACGCCTGACCTCAAGCCGTTCTATGCGGGCACCTATTTCCCGCCCGAGGGCCGCTGGGGCAGGCCGGGTTTTCGGGAACTCCTGGAATACCTCGCGAAGACGTGGAGGGAAGACCGGGCGAAGGTGCTGCGTCAGGCTGACTCAATCACCGAGGCTGTTCGTCAAATGACGGCCACCGGGCCAAGCGGCGGCGTGGCGTCGCAGGACGTCTTCGTTTCCGCGGCGGATGATCTGGCGGGGGCTTTTGATCCCGTCAAGGGTGGAATCAGCGGTGGTGGAACGAACAAGTTCCCACCGTCTATGGCGATGGATGTGATGCTCCGTGCCTACCACCACTCGCTGACGGATGCCGATGGCGAAGCCGGCGCGAAGACGCGGCTGCTGGAACTCGTCGAGCTGACGCTGGAACGAATGGCCTATGGGGGAATCTATGATCACCTTGGTGGTGGCTTTGCCCGTTATTCGACGGACGTTGACTGGCTCGTCCCGCACTTCGAGAAGATGCTGTACGACCAGGCGCTGGTTGTGGATATCTATCTCAAGGCCTACCAACTGACCGGAAAGCCGCTGTACGCCCGCGTCGCCCGCGAGACGCTGGACTATGTTTTGCGCGATTTGC
>JAUVGW010000240.1 GCA_030593565.1 Phycisphaerae bacterium
TCGCAACTCACTGATCGTGGACACGAGACGTTCCTGGACGAAAAGGATATCGACACAGGAGATTCGATCGATGATTCCCTTCAAACCCACCTTGCTGATTGTGATGAACTGTTGATCCTGATCAGCCCGGTTTCCCTCAAGAGCCATTGGGTATTCATCGAAATCGGGGGCGCTAAGGCTCTCGGGAAACGAATTGCACCCATCCTTCTTCATGTCGAGGCCAATGAAATTCCTCAACCGATTTCTCAATTGCTTGCCCGCAACATCAACGATATCGAAAAATACTATGAGGAGCTGGGCGACAGGGCAGATGGCAAGCAGCCTTCAAAGACCCGAGAGAAGCCTACCCGCGAGAAAGTCGGGGCGTTCTCTGTCGGAAACCGGGTTAGAATCGCTGATGTGGAGCATCTTACCGACGATGACAAAGAGCAAACGCCCAAGTGGGTTAAGGGTATGGATAAATACTCGGGAGCAGCCACTGAGATAGTCGAGATCCAAAAAGGCAACTATGTCAAACTGTCTGTTGATGACCAGTTTCACTGGTGGTCCATCCGCTGGCTTACGAATGCCGACTAACAAATGCATGGAGAAGCGACTTCGAAATCCGCGCCTTTTCAACGCGTGGCCGGATGCCATGCTTTCACGCGACGAGTCGTGGGTAAGCATGCTGGGTTGGGGAGAACATGCCTGCCCGGGCTACGCCCGTGAAGGCATGGCACCCGGCGGTGGCCTTGGCGATGCCATATCGTCCCGAACGAAGCTAGTCCCCAAGCCGCGTAGGGTCCGCTGTGCGGACCAGGCCTCGGGGAGAATGCTCACCATCGGGTTGGCCCGCACAGCCGCGTAGGGTCCGCTGTGCGGACCAGGACTCGGGGAGGACACTAACAATTGGATTGGTCTGGAGGTGGAATATGTTCTATTGCACAGAAATTGGTTGTCCAGGACATGCTCTGGCATTTCAACGATGTCCTCCTCGACTCTACTATTGTGGTGAACTCGGTTGTCCAGGACATGCCATGATGAGCCAGAGTTGTCCGCCACCTTTATTAACTTATTGCGGTGCAATAGGGTGCTCAGGGCATACTCTGGCAAGTCAACGATGCTCTCCTCAACTGTACTATTGTCGTGAACGCGGTTGTCCAGGACATACCATGATGAGCCAGAGCTGTCCGCTCCCTTTGTTGTCCTATTGCGGTGAAATAGGTTGCCCAGGGCATGCTCTGCGAGGTCAGCGATGTTTAGGGCGACAATGGTAAGCGTCTTGAATAATTCGATTAGATCATGATCCGAGAGCCGGGGAGGTCGCACACATCGGTCGGACTCTGCCCGACGCTTGGCGGGCGTTGGCCGCCAAGCCCTCCTGGTGGGGTACGTCCGGCAATGTCTTGGGCGTTTCACTGGACCAAGTGGGGTCGAGCCGGGTTGGGTCCGCGGACCGTTCCGGGGAAAAACGCCGAACCGGCTCACCCGGAAGCGGAACGCTGAGCATTATTGATCCATAGAAGCCCAATTGACAGGGCCGTCAAACCGGCCCAAAAAGCAACTGAACGGGCCAAAAGTTGCGCGAAGTTGCGCCTGGTTGCACTTTGGCCCCGCAAAAAAGAAGCGCAACAGGCAGCGGCCGGGTGCCATGCTTTCACGCGACGAGTCGCGGGTAAGCATGCTGGGTTTGGGAGAACATGCCTGCCCGGGCTGCGCCCGTGAAGGCATGGCACCCGGCGTGGGTGCTCGGTCCTTTCTGAAAGAGATGGTGGGGGATTCGTCCGGCCCTGCCGGGGCGGTTATGGGTGTATCACCTCCATTCCACGGGTTCCGCTGCGCTTCACCCGTGGCTACTTGCCTCGGCCCCTCCGGGGCCAAGATGTTTGCAGCACTGATCCGGGATGCACCCTACTGGGATTGTTGCGTCCGGGACGCGCCCTACTTGCTCGCCTGAGATTGGTGCGTCCGGGACGCACCCTACTTGCTGAGATTGGTGCGTCCGGGACGCACCCTACTAGCTGCGCCCCTGCTGGAAGGCGTTGGGGGATTATGGCGATGTGTCGATCGCTTCGATGTCGTCTATCGAGATGTCGACGATGACAGATTGGCCGAGCATGTGTACGTTCAGCACGAAACGGACGGAAGAACGACGCCCACTGACAATCCCCTGTAAGCCCATCAGTGGGCCGTTCAGGATCTTGACGACTTGGCCGACCTTGACGCTCTGGTGCGTCTGATAGCCTCGTCCACTCGATAGAATCCGGTGGATTTGGCGGAGTTCGTCGATCAACTGGTCCTGGTCATGAACGCTGAGCACGGTTACGATGCGCTGTGTCTTTAATGCGCGCTCCCGGTCCTGCTGCGTTCCGCAGAAGAACAAATAGCCGGGAAAGATCGGAATCGTGGATTTCGATGTCCGGCCGGTCTTCCGGCTGCGAGTGACCCGGACCCCCAGCGGGACGTAGGGCTGAACATCGGTCGACCACAAATCCGCGGCAAGCGCTTTTTCCTGCCGGGGTTTCGTGTGGGCGACCCACCACCTGCCGGGGAGGCCGTCCGGGATTGCCTCGTGCGGGGCGGCCGACATCATCAGGCTTAACTGCGACGCTCGGTCCTTGGCGGCTCCTTGCTGGATTCGTGCGGGCCGAGGACGGCCCGGCTCGCCAGATACCTCCGCTTCATTCACCGGCATACCCTTTTTCTCCGACATCGGCGTAATCCCGAAACGCTCCGTCGCCCCGCATCCTGCCATGTTACCGGCGGAATCCGCCCGACAGCAAGACGAGGCACGGTCAAGCGAAGCTTGGCCGTGTTTGGCGTCAAGCGACGCCACGCGCCGGCGATTCCGAGGATATCCTTATCTTCGGGCTTGATTCTCGGACTGGGGCCGGTAACAATTGGTATCCCACACGGGCGGCGGATTCAATCCGCCCGCCCATGCGCCGCGCGTGCCGCCTGCCGGGGGTGGCACCGAGGACTCGCCCCTGAAGGAGCCCATCATGAACCGCAACGTCTGCCATTGGTCCCTATTGACCGTGCTTCTGGTCGCCTTACCGGTCCTGGCGGGTCCGAGTGACCTTCTGAAACAGGCCGTCGAGGAGAATAATCCCGCCGTCCCCGTAACAGGCGAGGATGTCCAGGCCATCGTCAGCAAGGCCGACAGGTTCCTCGAACAGCGCGAGTTTGACAAGGCGATCGGGCTTTACGAACGGGCCTATCGCCTGGCTCCGATGGAACAGTCGAACTACATCCGCCTGCTCGTGGCCAAACAAGCGGCGGGCCGGATGACCGAGCCGGAACACGAGGCACTCGATCTGATTCGCCAGGAGGAATCAGCCAGGATCGATCAGACGTTTAGGATCGTTCGTCTGGACATCTTGCAGGCCCGTCAGGCGCTTCGGGCGGCTGACACGGCCCTCGCGACGGCAAAACTCGATCATGCCCGGTCGGCGCTCGACGGCCTGCCGACCTTCGTGGACGCTGCTCCCTATCGGCGGCAGTTGACTAATCTCCGGAAGGCGACGGCCAAGAAGGCCGGCAAGGTGAAGACGCCCGCGCCCAAGGTGGAGGATGCTGTTGATTCGGACGTGCTGACCCTGATGGAGGGCGCGGACGAAGGTGAGCCTTCGCCGGACGGGCGGATTATCGACGTTGAGGACCTGCTTGCCGATTCCCACGCGCTGCACCGCTACGATCGCGAACTGGCCGATGCCCGTCGGCGAAACCGCGTCGATTGGCTGCTCAGCAACAACGAGGCGGCGATCGCACCGCTGGGCGACATGACCTTTCCCGACGACTGGCCGGAGCGGACGGCCCGCCGTGCCCGATATCGCGATGGCGTGATCTATGAAAGCCCGCCATACAAGGGCGAGGACGGTAAGACCTATACGACGGCCATTTATGACTTGGGCGATCTCGTACACCCCGTTCCCAACTTCTACGCGACGTACCCCGGTACGGCACGGATGCAGCGCATGCAGATGTTGGATCGCCATGCGCTGCGCTGGCGGAGCCAGATCTTCAACGGTTATGCCGAGGACCTGGCGGCCGGTATGCCGTTGCTGCACTTCTTCGGCGGGATCGATAACAACGCGATCTCCACGCGTACCGACCCGCGCGAGACGGAGCGAATCATGCGGATGCTCAAGCGTTTTGTTGACGACCAGTAATAGGCCAAGGACGAGCCTGGGTTCGGTGCCACACTGGCATCTGAACCCCCGACAGGGGTGACGGAACCGCATCCGTCCATTGGCGACGCTATTTTCCGGACGGGCTTCCACGGATTTGAGTTCCGTCGCCCCCGTTGGGGGCTCGGGCGTGCCGGGGCTCCAGTACCCCAGGGCTCGCTGCGCTTCGCCCTGGGCTTTATTCCGTCATCCGCTTCGCGGACTTTCCTTTGTTGCGTCCGCTTGGAAAACGTTGGGAATAGCAGGACCAAAGTCGGGGGTTCCTGCGAGCGGCCGACACCTATGTAACGTCGTCATACTGAACACGTCCCTGCTCACAGCGTAGTAGCGCACCGCCGACCGGGCCGAGGACGGCCCGGCTCACGTTCATCCTGCTAATCAGCCGCGACAGATCATCGGTGCGACTCGGCCAGGTTTCTTACTCAACCGCGGCCGTCTTGTTTCCGAAACAATCTTGAGAGCAACAGGTTCTAAGATAGGAACTTTAATTCCGTCGCCGGGACGGGGTCGAGGCAGGCGTGACGTGCATGTCCCAAACACGCTGGTGGAGCGTGGATGAGGAGTGAGAAACCAAATGTTGAATATCCATGCGGCTCGTGACCGTGCCGTTCGCCGAGCCATCGAAACAGGCGACATGCCGAATCTCGACCTTATCCACACGATGCAGAAAGCGGGGGGGTACACGCCGTGTTTTGGCAGAGCCGAGGGGGCCTGCCACGAAACGGTTTGCCGGTTCCACGGCGAATGCACGTCGCTGGCCGGCTATGAGGTGAAGCCCGTGATGCCGACCGGCGGCAGGAAGCTGCGGCCCTTTCAACGGCTTCCCCGGACGAAGATCGGTACATTTCGGGATGGAAGCCAGCCATCGCGTGCGGATACGGCATCTTATGATGCCGGACGCCCCGCCGGCCGGCCACGGCCCAGTGACGATCTGCGTCGCGACCACGTCGGGCCGATGCGCGATGCGCGGGCCGAGGAGCTGGTGGCTTGTGCAGAGCAGACTGACTCCGAGTAGTCGTGGTGCGCGATAATCACTTCGCGCGACATCGCCAATAGTCGTTGGCATTCAGATTAGGGCACTTCAAGAAACCATGTAGCGGCTGACGCCCCTGTCGGCCGCAGGGAACCGTTGGTTTTCAACGTCCAACACGGGGGTCGGACGCTACGGTCATCTTGAATCTGCTATAGACGCAAATCCAAGCCCTGAGCACAAGCGGCGGGTCGCCCATGTGGCGGCCGTTCGGTTGCGATTCCGCGCTTGCGATTGGGGTCCGGGTCAATCGGCGAGAAATATGGGGGAGGTTTCGGTACTGGTACAGTTTGAATTGGGGAGCATCGGCCTCTGGCCGGTACGTAGGTCGAAAACGAGGATTTCGTACCGGCGGGACGCCGATGCTCCCCAAACGTTACCAGTACCGAGGTTTCGAGGGCTGTGGGCCGGTCCGCGCGGTTCTGGTATACTGTCTCGGTCGGGTAGACGGAAACCGTAGTTATGAACCGGCGGCATTTCATTTGGATGGCGGCAGGCGGCTTGGGGGTGTTGCTTCACGGAGGCGTTGACATGGCCGAGGCACAGGAAGACGGTAGAGCCGTCCGCCCGGCGTGCGTTGCGGGAAGTTGGTATCCCGGTGATCGTGCGGCACTGACGAAGCTGGTGGATGAACTGGTCGACAAGGCGAAACCGCCCGCGGTTGAGGGTAAGCCCGTTGCGGTGATCTCGCCACATGCGGGGTATCGGTTCAGCGCGCCGGTGGCGGCGGCGGGGTATCGTGCATTGCGCGGGCATGCGTACAAACGTGTGATCGTGTTGGCGTTTAGCCATCGCAATGCGGGACGGTATCAGGGTGTGGACGTTCCTAAGGAACTGACGGCATACGAGACGCCATTGGGACAAGTGCCCGTCGATCGGTTGGTTTGTGATGCGCTCGCGAAGAAGGCCGGTTTTGAATCACAGCCGGGCCTGGATCGTGGGGAACATTCGCTCGAGCTGCAACTGCCGTTCCTGCAGCGGGTCGTTGGGGAGTTTCAGCTTGTGCCGCTACACGTTGGGCGGATGAAGGACGAGGATTATTTCAAGGCGGCCGAAGCGATCCTGCCGTCGATCGACGGCGAGACGTTGCTCGTGGCGAGCAGCGATTTCACGCATTACGGGGCAAACTTCGGATACTACCCGTTCAAGGATGACGTGCCGAAGAAGATTCGTGAGTTGGGGGAGAGTGCCGCCGCGCCCATTCTAAAGGGCGACTTCGATGGCTTCGCCGAACACCTTGCGGAGACGGAGGACACGATCTGCGGTCGCGGGCCGATCCTTCTGCTGCTGCGGATTTTGTCTATGCAGGCCGGCGCGCAAGGTGTGCTGGCGGCGTTCGACACGTCGGGCAACATGACGGGTGACTGGTCGAGCAGCGTGACCTATCAGTCCATCGTATTCACGCGTCGCCCCGGAACGCTCAGCGAGAAAGCGAGGACGGCCCTGTTGCGGTTGGCGCGTCAGACGGTGGCCGCGCAACTTCGCAATGAGAAATCGCCGGAGCCGAAAGCCGAGGATATGCCGCCGGACGTTCGGGCGGACGGCGCGTGTTTTGTGACCTTGCAGAACCAGGGTCGTCTTCGCGGCTGCATCGGCAATATGGAGGCCGTCGGGCCGTTGTACGATTCGGTGATCCGGAACGCCGTGAACGCCACACAAGACCATCGTTTCATTGCCAATCCCGTTACGACAAAGGAACTGGGCGAGATCGACATCGAGATCAGCTATCTGACGCCGATGAATCGCGTCAAGGAGATCGACGAGATCATCGTCGGCCGACACGGGCTGTTGATCACGATGGGCATGCGCCGAGGCGTCTTGCTGCCACAGGTGGCGTACGAGCGCGGCTGGCGGCGGGAGCAGTTCCTGGAGCAGACGTGCGGGAAGGCGGGGCTGTCGCCGGACGCGTGGAAGAAGCCTGAGACGAAGATAGAATCCTTTACGGCGGAGGTCTTCGGGGAGTCAGATAAGAGTAGGTAGGTCACAACGAATCATGGTGAGGCCGCCGCCAAGATGAATCAAGGTGTCCGCTTTGTGGAGCACACGATCAAGATTGAGCTGTCGTTGAAGGGACAAAGCATGCTTGAGGCATCGCGTCAATGCAGGAGATAGACCGTATGCCAAGGATTCTGACTGACGCCGAGATCGACAGCCTCGTGGCGGAATCCAAGCCGTTGCCCAAGAATTGGATGACGCGCCTTCGACCGCACACGAAGTCCAATTTCCAACACGCCCAACGGGCTTTGGAGGTTCGAGGTGAGGCCGAGAATTGGTTTCGCATCATAATCCGGCAGAACGCGATCAACCCGCTCGACTTCTCCATAATCCTGGCCTTCAAGGACAAGGACGGCCGCGACTTCCGCCTTTGTCGCTACAACGGAAAGCATTCGCACACGAACAAGCTGGAGAAGGCAGACGGCGAACCGAACAGCAGTTTCCGCAATAGATTCCACATTCATAAGGGCACTCAGCGGTATCAGGAGGCAGGGTTGCCGATAGATGGCTATGCTGAGATAACAACCGAGTACGCATCGTTCGACACGGCGCGTCAAGCATTTGTCCAGTCGAACGGAATTGTGCTACCGGGGGACGACGAGCCGTCCCTTTTCGATGGCAAGGGAGGCGCATGATGAACACGGCAGAACTGGAACGCGAGTTCAAGCGCAAGGTCTGCGAGGAGATAGATGTCGAGCGTGAGGGGATCGACCGTTTCATCGTCTATACCCCTTTCATGTTTGATGACGGCGACCATTTCGTGATCGTCCTCAAAAAACGCAACGATCAATGGCGCTTCACGGACGAAGGCCACACCTTCATGCACATGAGCTATGGGGAAATCGATCTCTCGCAAGGCACGCGCAAGAGCATCATTGATCAGGTTCTCCTGTCGTTCCGGTTGGCCAACGACGGTGGTGAGCTATGTCTTGAAGTGCCGGAGGATCAGTACGGCGATGCACTGTTCTCATTCGTACAGGCGCTGGTGAAGATC
>JAUVGW010000329.1 GCA_030593565.1 Phycisphaerae bacterium
GGCAAGGTCTACACTACATCGGGGGCGAAGACCCGAACCCCACCTGGCATGTTCACCAAGCCCCATCCGACGCCAAAAAAAGTTGAAAATGCCCAACTACTGCGTAACTTGGGCTAGGCCGAACAGGCTTCAAGGGCGATGCTTGTCCGTGCTGCGTTGCCGTTGGCTGTATGGAGCGTCCACGGACAAGCTCCGTTTCTCGGTCTGCCGGACGTATGCTCGTATTCAACACCGTCTTCCGAATCAACGTCGCCCCGTCTCCCCCGCTTGTCCGTGCCACCCCGGCCGGTTTTCGGCTTTCGACTTTCGGCTTTCAGCTTTCGGCTTTCGATTTTCGACTTTCGATTTTCGGCTTTCGACTTTCGACTTTCGATTTTCGGCTTTCAGCTTTCGGTATTCTCCTCAACCGTCGATTCCCCCTTCACCAGCGCCGTCAAGCCATGCAGGTCCTCGAACTCATAGTCCGGTTCCGCCGTCCCGATGTCGTGGATCCGGTGTGCTCGGTTCACCCACCCGTTCCGAATGCCCGCGGCAATCGCCCCGCCCACGTCACTGTGCAACGAGTCTCCCACATGGATCACTCGATCCCGACGCCAGCCCGTCCGCTCCAATGCCACCTCGAAAATCCGCACGTCCGGCTTATAAGACCGCGTCTCCTCGGATGTGACCAGATCATGCACGACGATGCCGTGACGAGCCAACGCCGCCTCCACGTCCGCGCGGTCAGCGTTCGAGACAATACACACCGGACATGGAAACTCGGCCAGAAAGGCCAACGTGTCCGGCTGCAGCTCCGGATTCTGCCAGTAGTCCATAAGCATCCGCGAATACGGAATCGGGTCCAGGTTAGCCACTCCGAGTTCCGCCATCGTCTCCACCAGCGTCTTGCATTCGACATCGAACAACGTCAGGAATCCATCGCCGCTGCACGCTTCCAACGCTCGAAAGAACCGCTCCCCCCACGTGACACTCAGTTCCTCCGCCGACAGCGAGACGCCGGTATCGCGAACGATCCGCCCGCACGTCGTCTCGACCGCACGACGGTCGCCCGTCGTCAGCGTCCCGTACATATCCAAGAACACACCATCCAATTCCATCAATACCTCCGGACAACCAGCCTCAATGCCCACGCTTTGCAGACAGCAGCTAACGGCCTAATAATCTGTCAATCCTCAACGAGCGGGTTTGCGCGCCGCTGCTTCAAGCAGTGGCACACGTTCCGATCCGCGAAGCATCGCAGAACCCACATCACGAACAACGAACAACTATTGTATCGCCACGCGAAAACGTGCGGGTAGTAGCGTCGGCCCCCTGCGGCCGACGTATGCGAGGAGGAACCCCTCCACATTTTACGTCGGCCACGAGGGGCCGACGCTACCCGCAGATTCATGTGTGGCAATGCACTACTTCCCAACGCAGAACCGCGAGAAGATCCTGCCCAATATATCCTCGGTCGCCTCCTCGCCGACCAACGTGCCCACGGCCCGAGCCGCCGCGCGAAGCTCCGCGGCCACCAGTTCACCGTTATCCAGATGCTCGTCACCGTCGGCGGCCACCGCCTCCGCGTTCCGCACGGCTTCGGCGGCCTCCTCCAATGCCTCGCGATGTTCGGCCATCATCGCAATTGCCGACTCGTGCACGTCGACCGACCGGCCGTGCAACGCCTTGTGAATCTCCTCCTTGATCGCGTCGCAGCCCGTGCCCGTCACCGCGCTGGTCGGACAAACCGCAACGTCTCCGGACGCCGAAAACGTCGCAATCATCTCATGCCGCCGCGACGACGAGACAAGATCACACTTGTTGACTGCCACGATTACCGGTCGGTCGCCGAACCGATCCTCCCACGGCCGATCCTCGCCGCGCCCGACCGTCGCGTCGATCACATAGACCACGGCATCCGTTTCATCCGCCGCCCGCCGGGCAGCCGCCTGCGCCGCACGCGCGAGCCCCGACGCGCCTTCATCGACACCCGCCACATCCAGCAACAAACACTCCGTCTCCCCCACCGTCATCGGGGCCGACAGAACGTCCCGCGTCGTTCCGGCCACCGACGCGCAAATCGCCCGATCCAGCCCGGTCAGCCGGTTCAGCAGGCTCGATTTCCCCACGTTCGGTTTGCCCGACAGCAATACATGCGGCAACCGCCCCCACCGCTCGGCTCGCAGCCCTGCCGCAGCACTCGATGCCAACGTCTTACGCAACGCCGTCAGACGTTCACGAAGCTCGCCCAGCGTGATGAACTCGATCGGTTCGTCCGCGAAGTCCAACGCGCCTTCCACCAGCGACAACAGTTCGCCGAGTTCCTCCCGCGCCTCGCGCGCAATCCTCCCAAGCGCGCCGTGCAGCAGCCGTTCGGCGGCCTGAAGCTGATGATCCGATCGCGCCGCGATCATCCCGGCAATCGCGTGGACCTGCGACAGGTCGAACGCGCCCGCCAGATAGGCACGAGCCGTAAACTCCCCCGGCTCCGCCCGACGCGCGCCCCGCGCCAAACACGCCTCCACTATCAGCCCCAACACGCCGGGTGAGCCCAGCACGTGTATTTCCACGATGTCCTGCCGAGTATAGCTGTGCGGCGCCCGAAATAAATATGCGCTCGACGGCAGCACGCCCCCTCCGACCGCCAGCATCCCCTGCACATGACAATTCCCCTCGATCGCCGCCAGCCCACCGCCATGACACCCATCAACGCGAAACGGCCCGTCCGCAATCGGAATCGAATCCGCCCCACTCAAACGAACAATCCCGCGCCAGGCCGCCCCCGGCGGCGAGCTAACCGCCACAATCGTGTCGTCAAGATTCATCGTCCGAAGTCGTTAGCAGCCCGTGGCAAAACTGTGGCACCGGCGTCTCGCCGGTGGTTTTCACGGGGAGCATCGGCGTCTCGCCGGTATTGACGCGTGGTACCGGCATTTCCGAACCGCTGTTTTCCCTTTTACCACGGGCTGTCAGGCACGATCCGCCAACGCGCTCTCCGCAGCCTGCTTCCACCGGCCCTCGGCCGTGGTGGACTTCGGAACCAGCGGCGGCAAGCCGTGCGGCACGGCACGCCCCTGCTCGTCCACCGTACAAAACAGAAAACTCCCCGTCACGACCGATCGTGTATCGTCCTTGGGGTGCAGCTTCCGGCCATCCACACCAATGCCGATCACCGTATCGTTGATGTAGTCCGCCCGCCCCGTCAGCTCGAGGATTTCCCCGATCCGCACCGGACGCCGAACCATCACATTCCGCACCGACATGAACACCATCGGATGAAATTCGTCGAAACAGTTTTCCGCCGCCACATACGCCAGGTGCACGCACCACTCCACACACCGCGCCCCGTACAAAGTCTGGTGGTGGTTCAGATCCTCACCCTTGATCAGGTGTGTCGTCGTGATCACCCGCGTATGAACATCGTCTGATGACATCAATGCCACTGCTCCTCGGGACCGCACAAACCAGGACCGACGTCCACTGGTCCGACACTCTCAACCTAATGGGCGAACGCCTTCACCCCCCACCCTTCATCCTTCACCCTTTATCCTTCATCCTTTTAGACCGCCACTATACCTGACTTGGCCCAGACCGTCAGCACGCCGCCTGGTAGAACTCGACCCACGCCTGAACCGTTAGCTCCTCCGGACGGGCACTCGGTCGCACCCCTGCCGCCCCCAACGCATCGAGGAACCGTTCCGCCCCATCCATGCGCTTCGCGATGTTGGCCATCGTCTTGCGACGATGCTGAAAGAACGATCGCACGAACCCGGCAAACGCCCGCCGATCGACCAGCCCGACCGCCTCCCCCGACCGCACATCCAACGCCAGCATCGAGGACGACACCTTCGGTGCCGGCCAAAACGCCTGCGGCGGCACCCTGCAAACCCGCCGCCCACGACACAACCACTGCACGACGACACTTGCCGGACCATAGGTCCGGCTGCCCGCCTTTGCGAAGAACCGGTCCGCCACCTCCGCCTGCACGGTGAAACACAGCCGCTCGAACGGAAGCTCGCCCAACAGCAGCTCCACGACCAGGGGCGTCGCAATGTCGTACGGAAGATTCGCTACCAGCTTCAGTCCCCCCGCACACCCCCGCCGCGAATCCTCGACGGCCGCAACCATCTCCGGCGCAATGGTCGACTTACTGGCGAGCGCGTCCACGTTCAAGACAGACGTATTCTCGTATGCAGCCAACCGCTCCCGCGCGAGTGCCGCCAGCGCCCGATCAATCTCCACTGCCACAACCCGGCCGGCCCTTCGCGCCAATGCCATCGTCAGGCTCCCCATTCCAGCGCCGACTTCCAGAACGCAATCCCCCCCCCCGATCTCCGCCGACGACACGAGTTTCCCCATCAGGTTCCGGTCGATCAGGAAGTTCTGGCCGAATCGCTTGCGCGGCGAAATACCCCCCTCCTCGAACAGCCGCCTCAAATCGGCCTTCGTCTGAAATCCGTCCTCGTCCGGTAGCGATCCCAACGCACCTACTCCAAAGCGCCGACTTGATTATAATGGCGATGGATCGCCTGCGCGAGAACCATTCATATGGCCCACAGGTTGGCCGGCAATGATCATCCTAAGGAGACCAGCAATATGCGATCTCACGAAGTCCTCCGACAGGCCGCCGAGAAGGTCGGTGTAAAGGCCTTGGCTGGCGAACTCCGCCTCAGCCCTGCCCTGATCTACAAATGGTGCGAGCAATCCGACACCACCGATCCGGATGCCAGCGGCTCCAGAAACCCCCTCGATCGCCTTCGCGAGATCGTGCAACTCACGGGCCACATCCCGGTCGTCAGCTGGCTGTGCCATGAAGCCAACGGCTTCTTCGTCCACAATCCGGAAGACGAATCCAGTGACATCGACACCGACCTGCTGCAATCCACGCAACACCTGGTCATGGCCTTCAGTCGCCTGCTCCGCGAAGTCAGCGAGTCCGTTGCCGACGACGGCGCCATCGACCCGGACGAAGCCGACCGCATCCGTCTCAACTGGGAGCGGCTCAAGACCACCGCGGAGACCTTCGTCGTCGCCTGTGAACGGGGGGTTTATCGGAAGACCGGCCGACGAAACAAGTAGCGGCATCCACGTAGCGGCGTTACGCTCACGTGGCACCGGCGCCAAAGCCGGTGGGATCACCGGCTCTGGCGCCGGTGCATAGGCAAGCGTGAAATGCCATAACCGAATATGATGCGTGACAAACCACACAGCACCGCCTCCGCTCTCGCACCGGTTCCGAAACGTCGGAATCGGAGCGTCCGCCTTCTGTCTTGCCTCGCCGTCACCGTGATCTGTGCTGCCATGCTCGGCCCCGGCTGCGCCAACCCGGACAACGAGGCCAACTCTCAAAAACGGATGGGCTTCTCCACCGGAGGGTTCAACCAAGGCTACAAGGACGGCAAACGGGACGCCAAATGGTCGCTGACTGACATCCACGCCGCCTGGACCTGGCTCTGGATCACGGAGAAGGAATACCAGCAGGGCTATGAGCAAGGCTGGAAAGACGGCCGCGAGTTTGTCCGGCTCAAGGAAAAACAGAAACGGCGAGACGCCCAGCAGTAGACCCGCTCGTGCCCGTCCCCACCGTAGCGGTCGGAAACGATGCCACAGAAGCCGCATTCGCAACAGGGCTTGCCGTTTGGCAGGCCTCCAAAACCAACGAAACGCCGGCTCAGTTGCCCTCGAATTCAACCGATACTTACCCCGGCACGTGGCGCCACCATGATCCCGCGGTCCCATATTCAGGAGGATGCCGTGGCCCTGACAATTGAAACTGAAAACCAAATCAATCTCTCGATCCTTCGGCTCAAGGGCGATCTGACCGTCAACGACGGCGAAGCGGTCGTCAAAGCCGTCAGGCCCCTGCTCGACAACGGAAACCCGCGGATCATCCTCGACATGGAGC
>JAUVGW010000001.1 GCA_030593565.1 Phycisphaerae bacterium
GTTGCGGCGACTGGGATTCTCTTACCTGTGTCCGCGCCTGGCCCACGAGAAATCGGATCCCAAGGCCCAGGCGGCTTTCAAAAAAAATCCCCGAAAACATTGGAGAAAATCGCCGGCAAACACCCCGAGCGGCGAATAGAAGTGTACTTCCAGGATGAAGCCCGATTCGGTCAGCAAGGCACGCTAACGCGTGGCTGGGCACGTCGGGCGAGCGGTTCACGGCGGTACGTCAGACGCGATACGATTGGCTCTATGTCATCGGAACCGCTTGCTGTGAAGGCGGTGCACCGTGTTCACAGAACACGGCTCTGTCCTGCAACCCGGACACTATCAAATCGGTCTGCAAGGCCCTTTACACTCTAGCGCAGTAACTTTGTGCGCCTGGTATCAGACGCCGAATCAGCCCCGTAGCACGATTCCCAACCCGCGCCGATCCAAACCCCATTTCCTCACGTCGCATTCATTGCAGGCCATCTTTGGCCATATTGAGGTCTACCCTATAAACGGTCCACCAGTTGCAGGGTGGTTCATCGGCGCCAGACGGCGCGAGCGCCTCCCGAATAGCCGGCCTGTCTTTGTCAGGCAATGCGGCAGGTTGTGCGATCAGCGCCGCCAGATCAAGCTGATCTTCTGGCGCCAACGCGGTGCAGGATGTGGCGGATTCGGAAGTGGCGATAACCGTTGTACGCTCCGTGGGATTCGGTTTCGACTCGGACCGTCTCTTTGCGTCTCGGTATGGCGCACTCGGTCAGTCGCCTCATTCGTAAGTGTTCCTGTCGTCTCGATTTGTCTTGGAGACCGGAGGATTGAGTCGCGGCTTCGATTCCCGTCAGGCTCGTTTCTTCATCCCTCGTTTGACAAGGGGGGCGCTTTTGGCTTATCCTCTAATTGCGCATTCAGTGCGTGACCACACAATCGGCTCCGACTTGGTCTGTCATGAAATACCTGCTCGTAAGGAGGTAGCGCATGGCGCCGCGTGCATTTCTACTGACAACCACCGTCGTACTGGCACTTGCGGCTGTGAGTCGCTCGCAGGCACAGGAGTCCCATCAGGCTGGGGCACGAGCCGCATCGCCGAAGCAGGCGGTGTCCGCTCACGCGCCACAGCGATGGGAACACAGGGAAACACCCCGGAATCCGTACGTCCACGTTCCCTGGGGGGCACGGCTCACGACACCATCTCCCCCGCGTGTCCGCAATGGGTATGTCAGCTATCAAGTAAACGTCGATCCCGCGGGTGACAACATCCTGTTGGATGCCGCAAACGAACCCTCGATCGCGGTTCACCCGACCTTGCCGGAATACATGGCCATTGGCTGGCGCCAATTCGACGATGTTACCAGCGACTTCCGACAGGCCGGCTGGGGCCATACCTGGGACGGTGGGACGAGGTGGGAGTTTCCCGGCGTCATCGAGCCGGGGGTCTTCCGCTCCGACCCGGTGTTGGCCTCGTACACGTCAGGCAACTTTTACTATCACAGCCTCAGTTCAGCCGAGACCGCGGGAGGGGGGCGGGAGTACTGGTGTCACATCTTCAGGTCCACCGACCGCGGAGCAAGTTGGGAGGACGGCATCTACGCCCGGGGCGGCGACAAACAATGGATGACCATTGATCACACGTACGGCATCGGGCGAAACAACATCTACGTGTATTGGACGTCGTGGGCGTCTTCCTGCGCACCGGGACAGTTCACGCGTTCGTACGACGGCGGGGTAACGTGGGCCGAATGCGTAGAATTACCCGACCACCCTTACTGGGGAACCCTGGCCGTCGGGCCCGATGGTGAACTGTATATCATCGGCAACAGCTCCCCGAGTTGGCCTCCGGACAGCATGCTCCTCACGAAGTCCAGCACGGTGCAGGATGAGACCTTGCCCGTGGCGTTCGATTTCAGTACGGATGTGAACCTTGATGGAAGGTTGAGTTTGGGCGGCCCCAACCCCGGCGGCCTGCTTGGCCAAGCCTGGGTCGCGGTCGACCACACCGACAGCGATGCACGGGGGAATGTGTACGCGCTGGCCTCCGTGAGGAGGGAATCGACGACGGACCCGCTCGACGTGATGTTCGCTCGGAGCATCGATGGTGGCGAAACGTGGAGCGATCCCGTGCGGATCAACGACGACCCCGAGGACAACGAGGCCTTTCAGTGGTTCGGCACAATGGCGGTTGCCCCTAATGGCCGGATCGACGTCGTCTGGAACGATACGCGGAACGCTCCTACGCAGTCGTACGCCACCGAGCTCTACTACGCGACTTCCGCCGACGGTGGCCAGACCTGGTCGGACAACATCGTGCTCACCGATCCGTTTGATCCTCACGTGGGCTGGCCCGGCACGCCCCCGCAGCAGAAGCTCGGCGACTACAACGACATGGTCTCCGACGACTCGGGTGCGTGCGTGGCGTACGCCGCCACGTTCAACAATGAACAGGACATCTACTTCCTGCGGATTCCCGCGCCATTCCTGCTCGGCATCCCGGAAGACGTACCGCCTTATTGGATGTTCGAACCCTTCGAGCTCTTCTACATTCGCATCCGCATTCTCCCGGGAGCCGACAGCTACATCGCCGGCTCGGGCATGATCCACTACCGCTACCATGAGGGTCCATTCCAGACATTGCCGCTGGAGCAGCCGTTGCGGGCGGGAGGTGGTCTCTACGAAGCCACGCTGCCGGCGCCAACCTGTGACGCCAAGCCGGAGTTCTATTTCAGCGCGAAGGGTAAGGCCAGCGGCGTCGTCTACTACCCACCCGGCGCCCCGGAACAGTACTTCACGGCCCGCGTGGAAGATCCGCTCGACTACGACAAGGATGGGATCGGTAACGCCTGTGACAACTGCGTCACGACGCCGAATAAGGATCAGACCGATACCGACGGAGACGGTGTCGGCGACGAATGTGATGGCTGCCCCGACGATCTGAACAAGATCGATCCAGGCTTCTGCGGGTGCGATACACCGGATACGGATGCCGACGCGGACGGCGTACCGGACTGCAAAGACAATTGTCCGAACGATTCCCACAAGCTCGATCCAGGTGCCTGTGGTTGTGGAGTCTCGGATGATGACAGCGATGGCGACAGTGTGCCGGATTGCCTTGACAAATGCCCTGAAGATCCGGCCAAGCTCGATCCCGGACTTTGTGGCTGTGGCGTACCGGACATTGACACAGATGATGACGCGGTCCTGGACTGCGAAGATAACTGCCCCGAAGCGCCGAACCCGGATCAGATCGACTCCGACGGCGACGGGACCGGCGATGCCTGCACGCCGCCTCCCGCCGGTCTGCCGGGACCGTGCGGTGTGTGTGGCGGGGGCACGGCGACGATGATGCCACTGACGTTGCTGGGCATCGTTTGGATGCGACGCAGGAAGCCAAGTCCGAGACGGCAGGACCGTTGCCGGTCAATCCCCGTATCTTGACCAGCCTTTCGATGGCCTTGCGGACCCGATCTGCATCAGCTCGGTCACGGTGATTCAGAGTAGATTGGTCAGCACCTTGGTGGGTGAACAGAACTCAAGTGTCTTGTCGTCCACGTTAAAGTGGAATCCCGTGAAAGCCCGGGCGTCCCCGTCAAACAACGTAGGCGACTAGCCTCGAATGGTGCCGAGGCGGGAGGTGATGCGCTGTTGGCCATCGAGCAGGAGTTTGATGGTGTTCGGCGTAGGCCGCCATTGCTTTCGATACAGGCCGTCTGTGGGCTGCTGGGGACTACCCTAGATGTGGTCTACGAGTTGCTGAACTGTTCGCTGACGCGACCAGGCACCACAGCGGTGATTGGTGGTTGGCGGGTGGTGAGCACGAAAGTTCCGTCAAGAGGTGTCGCGTTCCACCGGCCTTGTTTTACAGTGTGATCCAGAGCCTCAAAAATGGTTCTTCTCCCATAATGGGGGAGCGACGGACAGTATCAGCAGTCGACCGGTCGTTCTAAGGGGCATAATTCATTAGAAACACACCACTTATGACGACCTCGTCGCCTCCTCGCTCCGCCATCAAGACCGCCTGGATTCGATTGGAAATCGCGGGCGTCGGTCGCGACGCAGGACGAAGCTGCGGGGGTCGAGAGGACCGACGGATTACGAGCGGAGAGCTCGCTGCCCCCAAGCGTACGCAAGGAGGGGTCATTTTTGAGGTTCTTCTCCCAAAATGGGCAAGCTCGGACAGGCCTTTCTGCGATCTGATCACCCTTGGTTTCGGTCCCCTATGTTTGGAGAAGAACCAAATCTTAGGGTGGTGTCAGTCGATCGCTTGATCTTGGCGGTGTTTTTCGTTTCGGTACCAATCCACGAACCGAGCCACGCCGCCTTGCATTCATCAGAATGCGTTGTGACAATGCGGATCGCAAGCGGTGGGCGTCGGTATCTCGCACCGGTGGGCACGAGTGGCGTCTGTTGTTGTGGCGAAGGATGAGGCGGGTGGCCTGAATCACAGATCATGTCCGGCAAGAGGGGTGCATTGCGTGGTGTCGTGGAATCCGACGCTGAACCGGTCGTGGGAGGGAAGACCGTGACAAGGCCCGAGGAGCGGTTGGTGGCGGCGGTGACCACGCTGATTGAGAGAATGGCGGAAGCGACAACGGCACCGCAGGCGACCGGGCGCAGCGCCGCTCGATCGGAGAACACCGCAGAAGACGAGCATCGGCTCCGAGCGTTCGTGGACGACCTTCAAGATGCTGAAGCCGAGTGCGAGGCGTTGTGGCGGGAGAACGAGCGGCTCAAAACCGAGAACGCCAATCTCCTCGAGGCAAACGGGCATCTCGATCAGGCGTTTTTCCATGTCCGTCGCGAGCTTGACGATGCGCGCCGGCTGATCAATGCGATGGAATCAACGCGGGGCTGGAGGATCTTGAACGTCCCCCGTCGTATGCGCAACGCGGTCAGGCTGCGATGCCCGCAACCTGACCAGAAGAGTGAACACATGGTGGATCGCGCCGTCGCGGATCCGCCTCGACGGGGATATGTACGAATCCACGATGGACGGCCTGGTCAACCTCTATCCGAAGCTCTCTGTGGGAGGATACCTGATCGTGGATGACTACGACTGCCTCTCGGCCTGCAGGCAAGCCGTGGAAGATTACCGCGGGCAACACGGCATCACCGACGAGATAAAGGAAATAGACTGGACCGGCGTGTATTGGATGCGGTCTTGAGACGATATCGCCGTGGGAAGAAGGCGACGCTTAGGGATTGGTCAGTCACTCCCGGATTATCTGGAGAACCATGTTCCCCATCCGTAACCAATGGGCGCGAATCAACCTGGCCGCTCAACATCACCCTCGGGTCCTCACGATCGTCGAAGCCATCGCCGCGTTCATTGTGGTTTCCTTCGCGGCCGTCTATCTCGGTCAGTACGTCCACGCCATGAGCACAACATCCCTCTGGACGGACGAATTATTCACCATCGCCCGGTACTCCTCGCAAGGACCGCTTGTCACCATCACGAACGGCGGTGGAAACAATCATCACTTCTTCAACCTGGTCAACTCGCTGACGCCCTGGATGGACCAGTACAACCCGCTCAGGGCGCGTCTTTGGTCCATCACCGCCGTCATCGCCATGCAACTCATTGTGCTCGTGTTCTTCGCGAGGCGCAGGCGTTTCATCGAAGGCGCCCTGCTCTTCCAGTTGTTGGCCGTCAACAGTCCGCTCCTCGATCTCACGCTCCAGGCTCGCGGCTACGGATTCGCCTGCTTCTTTGCTGTTTCCATAGCACTGCTGCTTGTGAGGTACTTCGAAACCCGACACCGACGTGACGTGCTGCTGATCGCACTGCTGTCATTCCTCGGTGCCTGGACCTTCCCCCCCTTCGTCATCTTCGCCGGCCCCCTGCTGCTCCTCTTGTTCCTCTGGACGAAAGACAGATGGATCTTCCTCGTCGGGAGCCTCACCGCCTTGGCGATCATCCTCGTTCATTTGCCGGTCATGGACGAGATCACACACAACGCCGTCTCATACTCATCCAAGAGGTACAACAACTTCCCAGGCGTCCAAATGGTCTTCGCGGCCATCGGGCTCTACCTGCTGTCCGCGCTCGACGCAAGCTCCATCGCCTGGGCCCAGTTCAGCGCCGTCATGGCCGCCGCCATTCTCCCCTGGGTCGCTTGGCGCCGGCGAGACCCGCAGGGCGCACCGGCCAGGATCATCTGCCTCTCGTTCTGCGCGATGTTCTTGATCTACTTGGCGATGCGAACGCCCCCGTTACGAATGGCTTCGTTCGGCGTCGTGCCGTTGGCCGTGATGGCGACACTTCTATTCCAACGATTCTACAGACACGACCGCTTCCGCCCGATCCGCCCCATACTCTGCATCGGAATCGCGGCGCCCCTCGTCCTCCTCAGCCAGACACGCATCGCGGACTTCCACTTCGTTCCGAGAGAAAACTGGAAAGGACCGGCCGACTTTATCACAGCGAACTTCCCCATCGGCACCAGAGTCCCGGCCGACTTCAAGACCGGCTACCTGAGCGCCTATCTCAGTGGGGAATACCCCGTCGTTCCCTATCACCGAAAGCAATTCGTCCGAGGTGAGTCCATCTCTGTCAATTCACGTGTCGGCAAGCGCCCTGTGGGCATCGCCGACGCCGACATCGCCCGTGTGTCGTTCCCTCAGCGCAGGTGGGCCGGCGAACAGACCTTGCGATTCGCCCCGCCTGTTCACTCATACATCCGGAACCTCACCGACGCCACAGGCCGCGACCTGTCCGGAACCCTGCTTGATCGGAATATGCACACGCGCTGGCGCGCGACACTACCACAAGAAGACGGAAACGGCGCTATCCTGTTGAAGGCCTTCCTGCAACCGGGCAAGACGTATCACTCGCTGCATCTCATATGCAAGAATGACCAGGCTTTTCCGGAAACCTTGCCGCCGACACATTCGCACATCACCAAGGTCGTGATCGAAAAGCGTGAAACCGAAGACGAGCGCATCTCGAATCTCATGCTTGATCGCGATTTGAAGACAGTCTGGAAGACGAAAGGGAGACAAAGCAGGCTGCACGAGAAGATCGTGCTCCGCGCAACGTTGGATCCCGACACAAGATATCACTCCCTCCACCTTGTGTGCCCGAAAGAGGCCTGGCCGCGGAATCTCTCAGCATACCAGGTTACCGGCGACCGACGGGTCCCTATCGACGACGCCGACATTCACACACTCGGTGAGCATCTGTGCATCGGTCTCAGTGACAAGACCGTTGATGCCGTCGAATTGCACATCGCAAAAGCGCGCGGCATCAAGCAGGGTATCGCGATTAGCGAAATATGGGCCTTCAAGAGCGGAACCGTTGCCGCCATGCCGGACCATTGGCACATCACCGCCCGATGCATGATCGGAAACCGCTCGGAGCCTGTCGCGCCGAGCGACATCACAATCCATGGTGAACACGTCGGCGTCTTCCTGGGCAACCGGGCGATCGACGCCGTCGAGATCGCCGTCAAGCCCGCCGACCCTCACGTCGCCCCGGACATTTGGTCGATTTCAATCAGCGAAGTCTGGGCATGCCCAAACCGGGGGAAGGGTGATTTACAGATCCGGCGATAGTCACCCGCCGCAGTAGTTTGCCTCAACTCGCAGTTGCTTCATCCACATCTTCTTGCCTCGATCCCGCCCTCGCGACCTGCTCGACCTGTCGGATGACTTCGGCCGTGATGTACGATTCCGGTCGGCGCGGCTTCTCCGACAGCCGCATCGCTGAATCGACCTTCAGCCCGGGTTTCTTCATAAGACCCCGCAACGCAAGGAGGATCGCCTTCATCAAACTCGGATAGTGTATGAGAATGTTGTTGTATGATTGATTCGCCAGCGGACATGCGCACTGGCGATTCCTGATACCACGACGCACATCTTGTGCTTGTTGTGAATGCCATACCTTGTCAAAGTCGTAACCCACATCCCGCAGGTTTCCCATCGGCTTGTCATATCCCAGGACACAACACGGCCACAGGTCGCCGGTCGGCGTCAGATGCACGTTGGAGATTCCCGCATAACATGGGATCACTTGCCGCTTCTCCTTGACGATCCGCGCGGCAATATCGTAGTACACAATGCGCAACGCCTCCGTCAGCCGTGTCAGGCGACCTTTCGTGCCGATGTTCTCCCAAATCTTGCGCGAAAAGCTTCGTATCAGATCGGCATACTCCTCTCCGGAGGGTGTGATCGGATCACCTATATTGTAGAACTCGGTGCGCTGCTCCGCGATTTCATTACGGTAGCTGCCGACACGCATCGCATGGCCAATGTCTTCGATGTCCTCCAGATGCGCCTTATTCATATTGGAGATGACTGTGCCCACCTCGACGTGCAGATTCGGAAACTCTACCGCAAGACGCTTTAGGCGAATAATCGTGTCGACCAGACGGTTCCAATTACCCTTGACACCGCGCACCTCGTCGTGCATCACCCCCACGCCGTCATAGGACGGTTTGATCGTGAATGGAACTTCCAGTCGTAAACGTCGCATCGTCTCCATGATACGGCGCATCTGCTGTTCGATCACTTTCGGTTGGATCGCATTCGTCGGAGTATGGAGAATGCGAGGGCGCAGGTGACGACACGCCAGTTCGACGATCTCGGGCAAATCCTTCCGCAAGAACGGCTCACCGCCCGAGATGTTGAAGAAGTAGATTCGACCAATACTCCTGAAGATTTTCTCAATCTCCTCCAACGACAGCTCGTTGTGCCTCTGTTCCGGCCACCACTTGTAGATCTGCCAGATGTTGCAGGTCCGACAGCGTGATTGACAGAGATTCGTCACCGAGAACGTCAGGGTGAGGGGGCGTCCATGGCGCTTTACACCGCCGTAGGACAGGCGGTAGTCAACCGTTCGAGGAAACAGGCATGTTATGAAGTCCTTCACGTTCATATGCGTTGCTTTCCGCGTGTCAGCATATCAATCATCGTGCGTCCTCGAAGCCCAGCCGCCGTGATCACCCATCACGGCCGTGACCCTCATCTCACACCGAGATGATACGACATCGGGCCTTCGCCGGCCAACCGGATGCCTCGTTCGAAAAGCCCCGCCGCCGTGCCGTGTGAGCCCTACTGACTTCGCTTCCTCACACGATCAAGAACCGCGCTCACCTGCTCCCTTGTAATAGCGCCCGTAAGCAACATCAACAGCCCGAAGACCACAACGCTCGCCAGTCCCATGACGGGCAAGAACGCAACTGTCCTTACCTGTAAGCAGACCAGACCGACACATACCACCACGCAGGCCAACACAGCCTTTGCCAACGTGGCGGGATGCGCGAGGGCGCCCGTGCGCCGGGCAACGACAACGGCGGCAATGGCCGTGCCGACGGCCACCGACACCAGGTTCGCCGTCGCCATGCCGATCATGCCGTACCTCGGTGTCAACCAGACACCCAATCCAAAGTGCACTGGTACGCAGAGCAATACAATGACCATTGCGTGTTGCGGTTTTCCGGCAGCAGTGATGACCGATGCAAGCGCGTGCAGTACGGCCAGCAGACACATCGAACTGAACAGTAGGATCAGGGCTTGCGAAGCCGCGCGATAGGCCGACGGATATACGAAGTCCAGACAAAGCCCCGCGGTCGCACCCACGAATGCGGTGCCGAACAGCCCGACAACGACCAGCGATGTGATGTTCTTACGAACGATCTTCCCCACCTTCGATGCTTCAGATGCTTCGCTCGAGCCCAAGGCTTGCGAGATTGTCGGGAGCAACGTCACGGAATAGGAGTATAGAACGAAGTATGGCAACTTTCCGAAGTTCATCGCTCCCGTGTAGAAGCCGATGATCTCGTCATCCGGGTAATAGTGTTTCAAGATCATGATGTCGAGATTCAGAAGCAGCGTGATCCCGATGGAGAAGGCAACGATTGGCAGCGAGAACGCCACGAGTTTACGCGCTTCGCAACTGCCTTCGCGGCTCGGCCGTCGGACTCGGACACGGATCAAGACCAGGGCAACCAGTACCGCTAGGATCAATCCGAACAACACGCCGTCTATGCTGAGACCTAATAGCACCAGCGCAATAGCGAACACGAACCTGCCGGCGGCGTATATGCCGGTGTAAAGGGCTTGAAGGCCGAATTCCGAACGCCCGTTGAGAAAGGCCTGATAGATTTGGAACACGGCCATGCAGGGAATCAGCAGGGACGATATCAGGATGCTTCTTGTCAGGGACGTGTCGTTCAGAAGACGCGTCCAGATCGGCGTCCCAGCCGCATAGAGCACGAGGATACCCAAGGAACAGAGGAACTGGATTTTCAGTGCCGTCGCGAAGATCGCGCCTTCGTTGCTCGGATCCATCGCGATGAAGCGAGAAGTTGATTGCGGCAGACCCGTCGACAGGAATACCCGTGCCATCGTCACCATGCCGAGGATCACGCCCAGATCACCATAGTCCCGCGGGTCGGCCAGGAAGTACGCCATCGAGACGTGGATCAGATAACTGCTGATCAGGAAGCCGAACCTCGCGATGACCTGGTATAACGTTCCTGTCGTCATGGCATATTACGACCGAGCATCAGGCAGGACCAATTCACCGTCTTTGTAATAGGGCCGTCGGCGCAGAGCCAACGCGTCCTCCGCCCTATACCCGAAATGTTCCCTGACTACCTTTGCGGGCGAGCCTCCGATGAGTGCATCCTCCTCATGGATAGACTTCACAACCACTGATCCGAGTCCCACCACGCACCGTGCTCCGATCCGTGTGCCCATTTGAAAAAGACAATTCGATCCGACATACACGTTATCGCCGATGACAATCGGTTTGAACTCCTGCAAGTGTAATGTATGCGTCATGAACACCGACCTGATGCCGCCTATCACCACGTTATCTCCGATGATCACATCAGCACATATATCCATGTAGTGCATCAGTTCGATGATCGCGCATCCGCCGAGTCTCAGACAAGCAGCCGGATAGTCTTTCTTGTTTGCCGTGCCGCGAAACAGGTTCATGGAGAATCTGGGACCGCCGATTCGAGAATACGGCGCCATTTCGAGCCGATGCACGCTGAGGAAGATGTTGCCGATGCCCCGGATCGCGGCATGTTCCTCCATCACGACCGTCCTGATATCGAGCAAGCTGAACATGCCGATCTTGACATGTCGACCGATCTTGAAGCCCAGCAGACTCCTATACAGCACAACGCGCACACAGTTGATGGGTGTCATGGCGATGATGATCAGGATAAATAGTCTCATGGGAGCCGACCTCGCCTTACGCGCCTCGCCTCAAAGAAGTCCGCGATCAGTCCCGCGGGCCTGTCGACCACGTCTTTCATTCGTATATTCGATGCGCGGAGCATGTCACGAATACGGTCTTCCTCTGCCAGGCAGGATTCTATCGTCGCAATGAAGGCACCCTTGTTCAGCACGCAGTCGATGCTTGCCACATCGATCATGAATCGCTCCATGCCGCAGCGCCTCATGAATCGTGCTACTTTCTCCTGATAGCTCAAACCGACAAACGGTGTTTCGGCAACATGGGCGAGAATCAGTGAGTGCAACGGAACCCCGATCACCAGGCGCGACTCCGTCAACATGGTCAGGACATCCATCGGCGAGTCACTGAGAAACACGTCGGCTCGATCGCCGTGGCGCATGCGAGACAGAATGTCATCACATATGACATCATCCCGCGCCGAGAATCGTGACTTGAGATAACCGCTGATGCCGCGTGCCTCACCCATGGCACTGTACATCGGCAGAAATCGGATGCGCGCGCCATGCTCGCAGACAAGAAAGTCGGCGACTTCCGCCAACAGCGTCTTGAAGCTGTCGAGCTTCGCGGAGTATCCCGCGGGCAGAAGACCCAAACGCTTGCGGATGTAAAAGGGCAGCAGCGAATTCGCATAATGGAAGATGCGCCGCGGCGAGATCACGACACAATTGTCCCTCGCCGCTGGGCGAGTGGCGGGGCGCAGGGAGAAGGCCGCGTCCTCCGTTACCGTTGTGCGCGTGCCCACGTCGGAACAGAGCGAGATAAGATCGCGGCGAGATTCGTCATCCCGCACGGTGCAGAACGTGAATGCGGGGAGGAGATGGCGAACCAACCATGCACCGAGTCGGCTCATCCGCCCCGTTCCAATGGCGTAGGTCGCAATGGGTGTGCGATAAAAGCGCGATAGATACAGGAGGCTGGTATTGATGACAATGATCGCCTTCGAGGATACGTCGGTGAACACCGTTCCGCCCCCGAGGAGAACCATATCCGCCTCGCGGACCGCGCGCAGGATCCCGCCGATGCCGATGGGCAGGGCGCGAATCCCATACAGCGACGCGGTGTGATTCGGATCATCAGACAGCATGATGATATCGATTTCCGGAAGAGCGCGTTTCATGGCCTCAATGGTGGCGGTGATGATGGCCAAGTCGCCCAAATTGGAGCCGCGAGACTCCCAGCACTTGTTCTTCCAGATCAGAACCGTCGGCGTGTTGTTCTCCATACTGCCCATGATCAGCCTCGCGCTCCGTCCGGGCGGCATTCAGCGGGTTGCGGAAACCGGTTTTTCATCAGTCGAATCACGGCATCGGCGGAGTAGTTCTTGATATCGAGCAGTGCTTCCTCGTTCCGCGTCAGCGTCACAAACTCGGAGACTTTGTTGTCATAACTGGCGACGATCACGGGTATGTTCATCACCGAAGCAAGAATAACAGCATGAAGCCGCATAAGAATCAGGCAGT
The DNA here is from genome assembly GCA_030593565.1 of Phycisphaerae bacterium. GTDB lineage: Bacteria > Planctomycetota > Phycisphaerae > UBA1845 > UTPLA1 > JAFGQA01. Next base: position 12,655 of record JAUVGW010000001.1, read on the forward strand.
CCATCTGCTCCAGGATCGCCATCATTACGCGGGGATGATGGTATGTCTCCAAAACGAAAAAACTTCCGCAATCCCGCAACCGCGCGGAAACCTGCCGGCCGAAATCCAGGTCGTCTTCGAAGTGCTGCGATGGATGTTGACTGATCGGCAGAAACAGAACATCGCAGTGCCTTTGCTCAACAAGATACTGCACGACGCGCACTGTTTCAGCGATAGAATGCTCGTTGTCGATCTCGGGATCACGAACATACCGAATGTTAATCCCGACCAACGGCCGGTCGCGCGATTCCTTCGCAGACAATCCGATGGCTTCCAGTATCTCGACGGCTTCGCCCGTCGGAGCAGGCTCGAGAGACAGCGCCGGATCCAACACCTGCACAATGGCCCTGTTGACACCGATATCACGCAGGTTCTTCCCAGACAGAGGATCACGGACGGAAACGCAATCAGCCCGACGCAGCACCCACCTTGCCAGCAGTCTGACATACGCATCGGGGAACGAGGTCGCACCGATCGCATAGAAGTGCGTCCGCGCGCCGAGCAGCTTCGCGGCCCATGCCGCCATGAACAGGAACTTGCCCTTCATGTCCAGTATCTTCAGGAATCTGCGGCCGGAGTAGGTGTTGATCCGGTTGATGATGCCGCCGCCCCCGATGATATAGATATGGCTTTTCACGATCGCCTTCAGTGCCGTGAGGCTCATGAAGTGACACGCCGCCACGTCGGGATACCACGCGCGCACGTTTTCAGGGCCGTGGCACAGGACCGTGATGCGGGCTGTCGGCAGATGCTTCCGCACGCGCTCGATCAGCACGTGCAGGATCGCGTCATCGCCCATGTTGCGCTTGCCATACCCGCCATGGATGACGACGCGCGGGGCCGCGATGCCCCTGTCCCGGACGTACGACGCATAGTCTTCCCACAGGCCTGGAACATCATGGGGGATATCTTTCAACGGGCACTCCGTCTTCTCGGAGGATTCAGACCGCCGAGCCGGATCGAGCCCGGCGGACCCTCGCGATAGCACTTCAGACAGCGAACCGCGACGCATCGTTCTTTTATGATCGACCGTCGCTCGACGCTGATCGCTTCAACCGGGCACAACGCGGCAAGCTCGCGGAGTTCCGCGTCGGTCACGTCGCCCAGGGCCGGATGCACACCCAGCGTCCAGTGCAGGTGAGGTATAATCGATTTGCCGCCGACTGTCCCGCATTTGACGCCATCGAGCCAATAGAAGGCCGAGTAGAGCAACCGATGCAGACGCTGCTTTGGGGTCGTCGCCGTTGACAGATCGGCACACGCCGGGGGGGCGGCTCCGCGCACGTCGTACTCGGGCACACGCCCCAAATGCCGCACGGCCCCCGCGTCGATCGCCAACAGTCCGGAGCCAAAATGATCGAGGGCAAACGGGTCCGTCCCGGCCAGACAATAGTCCAACGGCCGTGTCTCACCGAAGACCGCGCGGGTCAGGAGGTCCCGCGCGTCGACAACGTGCAGGGCATTCGCAAAATGCCGCGCGACGGCGGCGATCCCCGCGTGCAAACCCCGGACGTGCAGCCTCCGCCGACTATCGAGACTCAACATCCCGAACAAGTTCTTCACCGCCCCGGTCACTTTCGTGATCGTGTGTCCCTTGAGCACCGGCAGGTTGACGATCCACTTGGCCCGCAGTGCCGGCTCCGCCACATCCACGACGGGCATGCCGCGCCCGAGGTCGACCGGCGCATAGCCGTGCTCCTCGAAGTTCACGATCTCGATCCCGCGCTCGGCGAGATACGGACCGATCCCGAGGATCTCGAACGTCTTGTTCGTGTCGAATTCGTAGCCACTCGATTCACCGACGATCGGCACGGCGCCGGCTTCTCGAATTCGCGTCGCGAAGAATTCTATGAATGTGAAATCGGTCGTAGCCCGCGGAAGCGGAGCCACGAAGTTCGGCTTGATCAATACCAGGTCGCCCGGGCCGAGATCGCCCGGAAGGCCGCCCGCACAATTCAGCAGGTCTTCCAGCACCGGCACGGGATCGTCCCGCGACGACAGCCTTCGACTATGAACAACCGACCGAGGCATCACCGCTCACTCTCAAACCAGCGCACGGTTTCCAGGATGCCTTCCCGAAAACTGACCGCGGGTTCGTAACCCAATTCCCGCATGGCTTTCTCGATCGAAAACTCCCGGTCCCAGACGGTCGAGGCGACGTTACGCCGCGTTACGATCGGCGCTCCGCCCATGACCCTCGCCGTCGCCTCGCAGCACCACGCGACCGCGTGCATGAACCAGACGGGCACATACGGATACCAACGGCGGACGCCCCACGCCTCCATCGCGAATCGTCGAAGCTCCGCCAGTTCGATCGACCGCTCCGAGGCGATCAGGTATACCTCGCCCGGCCTGCCATTCTCCGCGGCCAAGGCCGCCCCGCGAACGACGTCCCGTACATGAACGAGCGGCGTCAGGTTGCGTCCGAAGCCGACCCGGGGAAACAGGCCCTTTCGCATCAGCCGGCACATCTTGAAGAACTCGCCGCGGCCGTTAACACCATAGACCATACAGGGCCGCAGGGCCACGACGGAGACTCCCAGCGCCCGGCCTGTCTCGAAGGCGATACGCTCGCTTTCCAGCTTGCTCCGTTGATACGGCGTCCTGGGTCGAGGCTCGGTTGCCTCACTCACGAGCGGTTCGGTGATCAGCCCCATCGCCGCGGTCGAGCTGAAATGAACGAATGTTTCTACGCCACAACCCGAACACGCCGACAGCAGGTTCCTCGTTCCCTCGACATTGACCTCGACGAACTTGCGGAATGCCGCCTTTGAAACCGCCGACACGTGCCCCTCCGCGGCAAGATGGTACACGTGCCGCACGCCATCGGCGACGCCGGCAAGCGTTTCGGGCCGCAGGATGTCGCCCTCGTGGTACTCCACACCGCCGACATCCGCGAGGCCCCGTCGGTCGCTCGTCGGCCGCACCAACACACGGCATTCCACACCCCGCGAAGCCAGTTCCCTCACGAGGTATCGACCGACGAAACCCGTGCCGCCCGTCACCAGCGCCTTCACCGATCACCGTCTCCCGTGTCTGTGTCGCCGTCCGACGTGATGATCCGAACCAGCTCCTCCCACGAAAAGCGCTCCTTCGTCTTCGCCGCCCGGTGTGTGTATTCCTCAAGCGTCGGTGGGTCGAGGCTTTCCACGACCGCCCGCGCGAGGGCGGCCGGATCGCTCGGCGGCACGAGTCGGCCGTTCACGCCGTCCTCGACAATCTCCGACAGCGAGCCGACCCGCGTCGCTACGACGGGCCGATCAAACCCGTAGGCCAGTTGCAGCACACCGCTCCCGGTGGCCGACACATACGGCTGCACCACCAGGTCCGCCGCGCAGAAGTAAACCGCCATTTCCTCGCTGGTCACATACTCGTCGACGACGCGTACCGACGACGCCATGTCGTGTTTTACGATCTGATCCAGGTATGCCTGTTTGTCTTTCCAGAACTCCCCGACGACCAGTAGTGTCACGGGCCGTTTCGGCAGAATCCGCGGCATCGCGTCGAGCAAAACGCCAAGTCCTTTGTAAGCACGCACGAAACCGAAGAACAGCAGCACGTCGCCCTTCAAACCCAAACGCTCTTTAGCCTCGTCCTTGGCATACTGGCGCGTCTTGAGATCCACGTACGTCGGATGAAATGCCGTCGCGATGTCCGCTCCGTCGCCGAGCAGCCCGCGCAGGCGTGCGGTTTCCTCCCGCGAATGCGTGATAAGCCTGTCGGCCTTGGAGAGCACCTTCCTCGACGCCGCGACCTTCAGCCAGCTCGCCTCGTGCTCGACGACGTTGTGGCACTCGATCACGACCCGTGCGGGCGATCGCCGCTTCACAAAGCCGATGATATATGCGTATTGCGGCATCCAAAACGCCACCCACCACGGAAGCACTAACAGATCAGGGCGAAACGCCACGATCGCCCGAGCCGTCCGCCGCCACGTCAGCGGGTTCATCGAGTCCAACAGATACTCGACATGGCCCGTCGGCAGCGGCGCCTCGCCGGGTTCCTTGTCCGTCTTGCCGGGAAACAGCCATTGCGGATATTGACGCGTGTATGAAATGAACTTCGTCGTATGACGGCGGCCCAGCGCCCGCGCCAGGATGGTCGTGTAATGGGCGATTCCGCCGCGATACGGATGGGTCGGCCCCAGGAGGCAGATCCTCATGCTTTCCCCCGGCCGCCGTCTGCCGCGCCGACCTCCGTCTGCCGCGGCGCTGGTCCCGCCGATGGGCCGGTCGAGTTGGCCGAGTCGTCCTCGGCCTGCGGCACAGGTTGCGGCTCGGGCGTCTCACGGCGCGACGGTTCGCGCCGATCAGGATAGGCCGAGGTCGGCGGTTGGGCGGACTGCTTCGAACGAAACAGGATGTCCTCCAACAGCCGGCGGTTGAATCCGATCAAATCCGCGAGCACGCCGAGGACGAACAGCATGAAACTCAGATTCAGCAGCACCGTGCACAAGATCAGCGATTGAATGTGCCCGGCGCCCTGGCCCGTGAGATAGAAGTACAGGAACCGGATACCGAGACCCACGCCGATCACGAACGGGACCGACGCGAGAATCGTAAAGACCTTCAACGCCTTGTAGAGCGTGTAAATCCGCAGGATCGTCACACCGCTGCGCCGCAGGTAACTCCGGATCGAACTGAACAATCGGCTGGGCCGCATCTTCGGATTCACCGAGATCGGCACCGACAATATCCCCAAGTTATGCAGCCCCGCCTGGATGATGGTCTCGTGCGTATAGGTGTAGCTGCTCAACACGTTCAGGTGCATCGCCGCCGTTCGACTGAACGCCCGAAAACCGCTGGTCACATCCGGCACCGGCGTCCGCGCCAACTGGCTGACAACACGGCTCCCAAACGCTTGCAGCCACTTCTTGACAGGTCCGAACTCCGCATGATGACGGATCTGGCGATCGCCGATCACCATCTCCGCACGGCCCTCCACAATGGGCCGCACCAGCTTCTCGATGTCCGCACCCTGATATTGGTTGTCCGCGTCCGTGTTGACGATGATGTCCGCGCCGTGGTCCAGACAGGCTTGTACGCCCACCCGAAACGCTGCCGCGAGACCGCGATTCGTCGGGAAGCGCACGATATGGTGCACCCCGTGTGCACGGGCCACCTCGGACGTCCGGTCCGTGGAACCGTCATCAATCACGAGGAACTCGATGCAATCCACGCCCTCGATCCGACGCGGCAACTCCGCCAGCGTCACGGGAAGCGAGCGTTCCTCGTTAAGGCAAGGTATCTGGATGATGAGCTTCATCGATCACCCCGAAATCAACCGATTCCGTCATTTAGCCGCGACCCCTGAATCCTGGGCCCTTCCACGCCGGACGAGCGCGAAACGTTAGCCTCATCACGCTCGTTCGTCAAACGATAGTACACACCGAAGACGGCCGGACTCCGCGTTCGCGGCCACCACCGCCCCAGGAACGAGCCTTCATCAACCGCTGCCTGATTCAACAACCGGACAAACACAAGCCGTCTGCCGATGTCGGACGCCGTCAGCGGAATGCAAACTCTGTACGTCTCGATCGTGTCGTCGGCCTCCACCGTGGCCCGCAGGGCCGCCGAGTCGGGCGACGTGCGATTTCCCTTTTCAATCACCTCGCAGATGCCGACGCCCAGCCGGGCGTCCTCGCCGAATGCCGTGTCGCCCCGCACCCACAACAGGACCTCCAACACGTCGCCCTCCACGCCGGACACATCGATCTCCCCCGCCAGCGTGCTTCCCCGCCAGTGCAACCGATGGTAGCTCGGCAGCCTGTTCTTGGGTCGTTTCCTGTAACCCTTGGCCAACAGTTTCCTCGGCCAGCTTCGATCGATTTCCACTTTCGCGAACCCCTCGACCTCCAGGCGCTCGGCGATCACCGTCGGCATGTCGGACCGGAGATAGAACTCCACCGTCCGCCGCGTGTAACAGAACGGGTCGAACAAAACGACAAACAGGCCTAACAGACCGACGGATGCCGGGCCCCAGTGCAGCGCCGCCCGAATCCTCCCGCCGCCGCGACGGCGCGAACCGGCCATGATGAACATGCTGAGAATGAGGAGTTGCAGATAGCCGAAGAAATACCGCCCGTGCGCCGCATAGCGATTGATCGTGTGATAGGCGTGGTGGTTGCGGTAAACGAAGTAGAGAAAGTACACCGCGACCAGGACCAGGTACGCCCCCACGAGTAGCTTGGCACCTGTGGCACCGCCGTCCCGGCGGTGCGGACACGGGGCCGGGCCGGGGACGGCCCGGCTCGCTGTGGAAGTTACGGGGCGTGCCCTAAGAAAAAATCCAAACGACGACGCGAATACGAGCAGCAGACTGACGCCGAACAGATAGGCGATCTGTCTGTTGTTGTGGCGATACAGCCGTTCGGCGTGGCCGAGGATACCATTCGTGCTGCGCAGGATGTTCGTCGCGCACAATTCGGCCATCTCGGTGTACGACTTCGGTGGGATATGGCCGTCGGCAGGCACCTGGTAGAACTTGCTCCGCTCCTTCGCGATGTCGTGCACGCGCGAATACGACGGCTGCACCGCGCCGTACCGTGCCAGGTTCGTGCCCAGATGGATGATGACGACGACGCAAAGCGCAATCGCAGCAATCCGCCACGCAAACAGGCCCGCGCGGTCACGCAACTGCGGCACCGGCGCGGTCGGAGCTGGAAGCTGTTGAAGCCGACCGGCCCGCCACCTTCCGCGCACCTCCCAAAACAGCCGGCCGCACAGGAGCAACCCGAAGCCCAACACGAACATCCAAAGCGTCGCCTTCGACAGCACGCCCGCGGCCAGCAGGAACACCGACACCCAAAACGCCTGCCTGTCGCCCTCGAGGAAGTACCGACTGCAATACAGCGTGATGTACGGCCACAGCGTGAGCAACATGACGTCGTTGTTCAGGCTGCCTCCGGTATACAGGGAGACCGGCGGAAGCACCATCAGCGCCGTCGCCGGTACCGCCAGCCACGCGTGCAGCAGCCCGATCCGAACGAAGTGGCGCACCAGCAGATAGACACCCAATAGACCGACAAACGCAAGGAACTGCGACGCCGACCGCAACACAGGGATGATCACCCGACTCGTCTCGCGGCTACCGTATGGCACGCACTCGCGGCCGACCTCCGTGAATTGCCGGTCCGGCTCCACCAGAAGATAGACACCGGCCAACAGGTAGTAATACAGCGGCGGATGTTTCAGGTGATTCGGGTCCGTTGGCCGGTCCGTGAACATGGACGCATAGTCAATCGGAAACTCGCCGAAGTGGTCCGCGACGTACTTGATGTAGGAGTAGTGGTGTCGCTCGTCCGGCGCGGTCCGCGGCGACGCGATCGACCCGCTGAGGCTCGTCAACAACGCCGCAACGACGAGAATAGCCGAGACCAGGAACCGGCACACGCCCCCGAACGGACGCAAGGGACGATTGCCGGCATTGCCTGTACCACCATCAGCCACCAACATGCTCCCATTTTAGACACTGCCGTGGGATTGGGCCATGCACTGGGTGCCCCACTCCATTTCGTCCATCTGAAGGACCGGCGATCGCCGTGGAAAACCGAATTGGAGTTGACGTGATCTTCTCCTTGCCTCTAGCCCCCGCCTCTGGAAGCGGTGGGAGCTCCTTCTCGCACTCACGCAGGGCTGTGCCGTCATTCCGGCTCACCAGCTCCGACAGGCCCGATACGCTCCAGAACCACCGATTCGGCAAACACGTTCTTGTCCGCTTCTTCCTAGCTCGGCAAGCACAACTCGTCATTCAGGAACGTCAACACGATCGTTACCAATTCGGGTTCATCGATCGCGATCGTACCATCCTAGCAGCCCGTGGCAGAAGTCCGTGACGGCCCTTTACGACTGCGTTTCCGATAGCGCCAGGACAGACGAATCGGCCCTCTCGGCACTTTCACTACAGGCTGCTACGCTACCGTCTCATCCGGCCTCGCCGCGCTCTCCTGTTGGGGCTGCCCGGACCAACCGGACTCCATCCGGCGGACGACGTGGCGATGATGATTACTATGGGCGCATCGCTCCAGCCCAAGCCGACGAGTACATGTTGCACAGCATTTTGGGGCTCATTCTGAACACCCCCCTGGAGGGTGTCAAGAGGCCACACGCTACCGCCAATCTCCCGTCAGCGTAAACGCTGCTCAGTAGTAGGGAGGTGATGGAACTCGGCATGGCGGGCGTGTCTGCGAAGCCGCTTGGTTGCCTGGATACGTGCCGACTGGCTCAGGCGATGTGCGACCCGCCGATCTACGAACTCGGTACGGTCGTCCGCTGCCTGGGGATCGAAGTGAATGGGGAACACAGGCCGCTCGCCGATGGGCCGGCTGGTCGTCTCGTCCGCTGTCCGATCGGTCAGTCGGTCGGGCGGGGTCGTCGGCCGGATTGTCGGGCGTGTGCTCATGTCGGTGGTTCCTTGCCGTGCTGCGTATTCTAAGGCCGGACTCGCCGTTTCCGCAACACGCCTTGTGGCCGCCACACGAAAACGGGCGTGCCGTTGTGACGGCCCCCGCGGCGGGAATGCAAGGCCGCATCGCGGACCACGGCGAAGTTGCATCCAGCTCGCAGCGCATGGGACACACGAAGTTATGGCAACCATCGTGGATGGTGAGGCCCTGTGTTCGGTCCTGAGTCCTGCATCGACTGTGGGCTGTGCGTCGATGAATACACGAAAGACACCATCTTCCCCGACGACGAACTGCCGGACAAGTGGAAGTCGTACCGGCAACGCAATGCGGAGCACTTCAAACGGTTGTCCGGCGGATAGACGCTTTCACGATTCAATGTGGCACCGGCATCTCGGTGTCACCGGCGTCTCGCCGGTGATCCCACCTCCGTGTGGGGTAAATGTCGGATTTCACCGTTTGGCCATGTTCGATTCAGCGGAGCTTTTTTGGATTTCCTCAGCTTCCTTCACGTCGGCGACGTTGTCACTGTGGCAGGCGCGTTTTCCGTCATGTCGGGCCGGCAGCCCGCGCTGCTCGGATATCGGTTTGGGCGACTGCGCGCTACCGGGATCGGGGGAGGCCACCGGCGAGACGCCGGTGCCGCAGGTTTGTTTGTCGGCTTCGTCCTTGCCGCTGGCGAACTGCTCGATTTCCTTGCTGATCCGCAACGTGCACCAGTCGTGGCCGCACATCGCGCAGTAGTCGGCCTCGACGTCCAGTTCCTCGGTCCGTAGCGAGCGCGCCGTCTCACCGTCGAAGGCGAGTTCGAAATGTCTCGGCCAGTCCAAGGCTGCCCGGGCACGACCCATGTCGTGATCCCACTCGATTGCGCCGGGGACGCCACGCGCGATATCGCCGGCGTGGGCGGCGATCTTGTACGCGATGCAGCCCTCCTTGACGTCATGCGACTTCGGCAGGCCGACATGCTCCTTCGGCGTGACGTAGCACAGCATGGCCGCACCGGCACGGGCCGCCTCGGTCGCGCCGATGCAACTCGTGATATGGTCGTAGCCCGGGAAGACATCCGTAACGACCGGCCCGAGCACGTAAAACGGGGCGTCATCGCAGATGCGCTGCTCGATCTGCATGTTCCACGCCACCTCGTGCAACGGCACGTGGCCCGGCCCCTCGACCATGACCTGCACGCCGGCTTCGCGGGCGCGGTGGGTCAACTCGCCGAGGACCTCCAATTCCGCGATCTGTGCCGCGTCGCCCGCGTCCTTCAGGCAGCCCGGCCGCACGCCGTCGCCCAGCGAATAGGCCACGTCGTACTCGCGCATGATCGCGGAGATGTCGTCGAACACCTCGTACGTCGGGTTCTGCTTGCCGTGGTGCAGCATCCATTTGGCCAGCAGCGACCCGCCCCGCGAGACCAGCCCGGACAGCCGATGATTGATCAGGTGCAGGTTCTCCCGAAGGATGCCCGCATGGATCGTGAAGTAGTCTACGCCCTGTCGGGCCTGGTTTTCGACCTCCTTCAGGATGTCGTCGTATGTCAGGTCCTCGACCGAGCGGTTGATGATCATCGAGTAGATCGGCACGGTACCGATGGGGATCGTGCTGTTGTCGATGATGGCTTGTCGACACTCGTCGAGATTCCCGCCGGTGGACAAGTCCATCAGCGTGTCGGCTCCGTACTTCTGAGCCCAGCGGAGTTTCTCGATTTCCGCCTGCGTGCCGGACGCGACCGGGCTGGCGCCGATGTTGGCGTTGATCTTGGTGGTGATCATCCGGCCGATGCCGATCGGGTCGAGACGCCGAGGCGCGACCTGGCCCTCGAGGACGCCCGGCCGGTCGATCTCGGCCCACCGCTGGGCGGCGGTCTGGTTCACCCACAGCCGCGCGCTGTCGCCGTGCCCCGGGTGACCGGCGGCCAGGTCGAGGTGCTCGACATCGACGATCTGCCGCGCACTGCTACCACCGGCTACGTCATCGCCGGTGGCCTCGCGCATCCGCGGCGCCTGCCCCGCCGAGCCAGCAAGGTGCCGCACATTGGCCGGTATGATCAACCGCCCCCGCGCGACTTCCTCGCGGATGAAAGACGGCGAAACATTCTCGCGCTGGGCGACACGCGTCATCTCAAGTGTCGTAATGCCCTTTCGGGCGGATTGTAGTTGTGTCATGGGATTACCTATTCGTTACCATGGGATTGCCTTGGCCCCTCCGGAGCCAGTGAAGACATCCATACAACGCGCCAGACGGTGGCAAAAGGCCACATCGATTACGCCGGCCCCCTTCTCGATTCCGCCAAGTCCAGTTCGGGCGCTTTGGTGCCGAGCCGGCGCAGCATGTTGACCGCCTGGGCTCGGTGGTGGGTGCCGTGGCCGAGTAGTTGCAGCATCGACTCGCCCAGGCGGAAGTTCAGTTTCACTTCATTCCGCACGTATGCCGAGACGACGCGGTGAAGATCGTCGTTCGTCAGCCCGTCGAAAAACGAATCTCGCCGCTGGGCAGATTGCGTGAACGCCGATAGCACATCGGCGATTGGCGCATCCGCCGCCAAGTCGTCAAACCCGAGCTGCGGTCCTTCCGTCCAATTCCTGTACCACCAGTGTTCGGCGTCGCGAATGTGGATCAACGTCTTGCGAACTGTACCGAGCCCCATCTCGAACGACCGATCGAGCTGTTCATCCGAAAGCACCGCGGCGACGGCGGCCACACGACCGAAGGCCCAATCGCCATAGCGGAAGAAGTCGCGGATCGTTGCGAGGTCCAGCGGCGCCGGTGCCACGACCGTGTCGCTCACGGCGAAATCCAGTTCGCCCAATCTGGGTAGAAACTCCGGCTCGTGTTCGACGGTCGGGCGTTCCAGTCGCATGAACAAGTAGTCCAACCCCGGCGGCTTGACGCCGTGGTGGCGCAGCATGTTGAGCGCCTGCGCCCGATGGTGAATGCCGTGGTTGACTAGATGGATCAACACGTCGCCAAGGCGATTCGTGGCACTCACACCGCCGTCCGGCGTCATTGTGACCGTTCTGTCGAGATCGGCGGTCGTGAGAGCCGCCAGCCACGCGTCGCGGGCATCCGCAACATTGCCCGTAGCCGTCGCGAGGTCGTCCATCGTCGCCAGGTCACGAGCGCGCGCGAGGTCGTCATACCCCAGCGCTGCCGTCCACTTGTGCCAGATTCGCTCGGCACCGTAGATGTGTCGCAGGTTCGCGCGTAGCGATCCCCAGCCCATCTCGACCGGGGCGTCGAGATGCTCATCCGTCAGGCCAGCGGCGGTCCGCATGACTTTTTGATTGGCCCAGCGGTTGTAAACGTTCAGTTCGCGAATCGTATCGAGGGACATGGCTTGCCGCTTCCCTACGCACCTCGTCGCCGCGCGGAGCCAGCGCCTCGGTGGTCAGGTTCGAAGGGTTCCGGCTCACCGGCCGGATCTCAGCCCTCATCGGGCACCCCTAGCGAACGAACAGATGATAGGCCGGAACCGGTGGGATGGCAATTGGGAGGGGCGACGGTATGTGGCGGCCAGCCTAGCCGACGTTGCAGAGCGTGAATGAACCGTCCGAAGCACTTGCGGCTTGGGTGTGCGGTGGGTTCGGGAGCCCGTGGCCCAGACTCGCACCGGCATCGTCGATCACGATGCGTGTCCGCACGTCTTCGGGAAAGTACACGCCTCCGGCCAGGACTTCATCGATGGCGACGGAGATGAGCTGCCAGAGTTGGTGTTTTGGAACGAGGGCCCGGATGCCTGTTTGGAGGGCTCGCGCGATGCATCGATCGTCGAAGGTGGTGGCGATAAGGATCAAACGCGTCGTCGGCCAACGCGATCTGATCCTGGTCGCAAGCTGGAAGCAGTTGCTTTCTGCGGAGTCGATGTCCATGATGATGATGCTTGCGGCCCGCCAGTCCAGGTTTTCGGTCGGGTCTGCCGGTAGGTCGACAATGCCGAGAAGGAACAGACGCGGATCACGTTCCAACCGGAGGGCAACGCAGTCCATCAGAAACCCATGGTTGCCGACGAGGAGTGTTGTAGCCCTTTTCTGCAATTCCCACCTCCCTTAAACTGTCTAAAGGCCAGGTGCCACGGTGTCCATGATAGATTCGGCGGGCTGCGACACCGAGGGTAGCGTCGGCCCCCCGCGGCCGACGTGAAGTACTGAGGGGGTCCTCCGCGGATACGTCGGCCACGGGGGGGCCGATGCCACATTCACCACCGGCTTTGGCGCCGGTGCCACAGCGCCCGTTCACCTGCCGTTCCCTTAGTTGTTCGCCGTTGGTGGGGCCAATCTTTCTCATCTCCGGAAAGAAATGAGAAAGATTTGGACGGGTTCCGACGAATGGTGAAGTAGATGGCGTCTATTCGGAGGCCAGCCTCGGCAAGTAGTCGTAACAGCGGTGTCGCAATCTTGCATTTGGGATGGTCTCATGACGACGGTCACGAGCCTGACGTTGTTGGAAGCACTCGGCGGTGGCCGGGATGAACGCGCCTGGCGGGAGTTCTTCCGGTTATACGCGCCGATGCTGATGGGCTTCACTCGCCAATTGGGGCTTCGCGAAGAAGACGCGAATGATGCGGTGCAGGAAACGCTCGTGGCGGTACATGCAGCGTTTCGGGAAGCTAACAACCCGTTCGACCGCTCGAAAGGCAGGTTCAAGGCGTGGCTGCGCGGGATCGCCCAACACAAAGTGCGCGACGTGCAGCGGCGACGAATGCGCGCGGAAACGGTCGAAATAATGGGGGACCGTGCGGCGGGCTTGGTCGACGCGGTCCAGCAGAATCTGGACGAAGCGTTTGATCGCGAATGGCAGCGGACAATGTTGGCTCGGTGCCTGGATGAAGTGGCCGGGCAGGTCGATCCCGTCGTGTATCAGGCCTTTGAGCTGTACGCGGTACACGGTCGGGACCCACGGGAAGTCGCGAAGCTGCTGGGTGTCAGCCGCAATGCGATCTACATCAGCAAGACGCGTGTGATGAAGCGAATCAAGGCGGTCCTCGCGGATATCAGAGCGATTGAGGATTGACGATGATGTCACGATGCCTGGAATCGGACGTGTTGGAGCGGTTTGCTCGTGGTGAGTTATCGGGCGAGTCCGACGCCAAGGCTGAAGCGCACGTCGCGACATGTCGCCGTTGCGCCAGGAGACTGGCGAGTTTGCCTATTGACGAGGAGTTGCTCGAGCAAATCCGCGATGCGGATCGTTCGCGGCGGGAAATCGCTCCCGCCCTGTCGACCTTGAACGCCATCACGGAGCGGTTGACCACGACGCTGTTTCACGCTCCGCCGCCCGGGTCCGTGTAGCGCGTATTGGGGGGATTCATCGTATTCACATCCCAAGGGGGCCTTCGGCCGTTCTGGATGACTGGCGCTGGGGATCTCCGTGGCTAGCGAAGAAAACTGTGGCGTTACCGTCCCTGTGGGCACGCGACAGTTTCCGCGGGCTGCGATACCGAATGTAGCGTCGGCCCCCCGTGGCCGACGTGAAATATTGAGTAGTTCCTCCGCATATACGTCGGCCACGGGGGGCCGACGCTACATCTCGCGGCACTGAAGCGTCCCGCCTAATCTGTCACGCACCCGACGCCTGTGCCGAGGACGCATGCGGCTTGATCGGGAGCCGGCAATTGCATTAACATCATCGGCTCGGCGCTCCGGGGTTGCCGTCGCGGCCGGGGTAGAGGGATGAATCGGAGAATGGGCGGCGATTTTCGCCGGCCCGTCGGGGCAACAAAGGCTTGATCGTTTTCGCAGGGGTCCCGGAGAAAGCTGGACCGGCGCGTTGTGGGGCAGATGCATGGCTCGGATCGGGATACGCCGTGAAGATAAGAACCACTGGGAGGCCCGGACACCGTTGGTGCCGGCGGACGTGGCCCGTTTGACACGCGAACACGGCCTCGATATCACCGTGCAAAGGTCTCCGATTCGCGTCTTTAAGGACGGTGAATACGATGCCGCGGGCGCGGCGATCGCGAATGATCTGACAGACTGTCCGATCATCATGGGCGTCAAGGAGATTCCGCCGAGTTACTTCGAGTCTGACAAGACGTATGTTTTCTTCTCGCACGTCATCAAGGGACAGACGCACAACATGCCGATGTTGCGGCGGCTGATGGACCTGCGATGCCAAGTCATCGACTACGAGAAGATCGCGGACGATCAGGGACGACGGCTCGTGTTCTTCGGGCGGTTCGCCGGGTTGGCCGGGATGATCGACACGTTGTGGGCGCTTGGGCGGCGACTGAAGCACGAAGGCTCGGATACGCCGTTCGCCGCGATCCAGCCGTCGCATCGCTACCGGGATTTGGACCATATCAAGGACGAGTTCCGCAAGGTGGGGGAACAGGTACGTCGGGTCGGGCTGCCCGCCGCCATCCAGCCGTTCGTCTGCGGGTTCGCCGGTTACGGCCAAGTCTCGCAAGGCGCCCAGGAAATATTCGACCTGCTGCCGGTCGAGGAGGTGGGCCCGGACGATCTGGCCTCGGTGAAGGCTGTTCCGGATCGGTGCTACAAGGTCGTTTTTCATGAGGAGCACATGGTGCGGCGGGGCGATCCGTCGTCGCCGTTCGAGCTCCAGGAATACTACGATCATCCCGAGCGCTATCGGGCGGATTTCTTCCGATTCATCCCGTATCTGACGGTGCTTATCAACTGTATTTACTGGGAGCCCAGGTATCCACAATTCGTCAGCCGAGAGCAGTTGCGCGAGTTGTTCGCAGGCCCACAGCCACCGCGTTTGCGGGTGGTTGGCGACATCACGGCCGACACGGACGGCGCGCTGGCCTGCACGCCGCGGGTCACCACGCCGGACAACCCGGTCTACGTGTACGACCCAGCCACGGGTGAAACACGGGACGGGGTCGAAGGCGATGGCGTCGTCGTGCAGGCGGTGGACTTCCTGCCGTGCGAGCTTCCAGTGGATGCCTCGAACGCGTTCAGCCAAGCGATGATGCCGTTTATGCCGGCTTTGGCTGCGGCGGACTTCACGGGTATGCTGAAGGATAGTGGATTGCCGCAGGAACTGGTGCGAGCCACGATTGTCTATCAAGGCCAATTGACGGGGCCTTATAAGGATCTGGAGCACTACTTGAGCAAGTAACGATTGCACGGCCGAGGATGCGGCCAAGTGGCACGCGGCGTGCAAGTTAACAAGCCGACAGATACGTCAACACGGCGACTGATCGGAGATGCAGGAGATCGAGAGATGAAGAAGGTTCTGGTTCTGGGCGCGGGTTTGGTTTCTCGGCCGCTGGTTCGCTACTTGCTGGACCAGCCTGATTTCAAGGTAACGGTCGCCAGCCGCACGGTCAGCAAGGCGGAGGCCCTGATCGACGGCCATGCCGACGGCATGGCGATGACGCTGCTGGCCGACGAGACGGACAAGCTAAGCCGACTGATCAGCGAACACGACTTGGCGGTCAGCCTGCTGCCCGCGCCACTGCACCCGGTCGTGGCGGAGCTGTGCATCAAGCACGGCAAACACATGGTGACCACGTCGTATGTCAGCCCGGAGATGCAGGCACTCGACGGACCTGCCCGCAATGCTGGCGTAATGATCCTCAACGAAATCGGCGTCGACCCCGGCATCGACCATATGTCGGCCATGCGGATCATCGACGACGTCCGCAAGCGAGGCGGTAAGGTGGTCAGCTTCAAGTCGTATTGCGGTGGTCTGCCCGCCCCCGAGGCGAATGACAATCCGTTCGGCTACAAGTTCTCGTGGGCTCCGCGGGCCGTCTGTACGGCGGGGACGAATCCGGGCCGCTATCGCGAAGGCGGCAAGGAAATCAATGTGCCGGGGCCGGAGTTGTTCGCACACACGCACCGCGTGCAGGTCGAAGGGCTCGGCGAGTTGGAGGCATATCCAAACCGGGACTCGCTGGGATACATTGACGTGTACGGCCTTAAAGGCATCGAGACGATGTTCCGCGGAACGTTCCGATATGTCGGCTGGTGTGAGACGTTGAAGAAGATCGTCGACCTCGGCATCCTCGAGGAAACGCCTACCACCTATCCGGCGGGAACGACCTTCGCCCAGTTCATGGCCGGTTTCCTGACGTCGCCCGGTACCGGCAACCTGCGGGCCGATCTGGCGAAGCAGCTTGGTCTGGACGCGGCGTCCGGCGTCCTCGATCGCATGGAGTGGCTCGGGCTGCTGAATGACGACGAGTTGCCGATCACCGGCGAAGAAACGACGCCGCTGGACATCCTGTCGGCGCGCCTCCTCGAGAAGATGCCGTACAAGCCGGGCGAGCGCGACATGATCGCGCTGTGTCATTATTTCGTCGCCCGGTTCCCCGACGGCAAGGAGGAGGAGATCACGTCGACCCTGATCGACTACGGCATCCCGAATGGTGACTCGTCGATGTCGAGAACGGTGAGCCTGCCCGCCGCGGTGGCGTCGAAGTTGATCCTCACCGGGCAGATTCAGAAGACGGGCGTGCATGTGCCGGTGTCGGGGGACATCTATAATCCCGTGCTCGACGAATTGGAGAAGATGGAAATTCGCTGCGTGGAGAAGACGACGCCGCGTGGGTAGCGATCTGTTTAGCCGCGATCCGCAGGGGAGCGCGTGGAGGGCGCGCTCCCCTGTGGGTCGCGGCTAAACGACGGAATCGGTTGATTCCGGCCGCCTGGGGCCGCCGTGATGTTGACCCTCATGACCTGCCTAATAGTACAGCGCAAGGTCGTGCCAGCAGTCTCAAGAGCCCCCGACCTTGGTCGGGGGGTTGCCTTGCGGCATGTGGGAGCGTATCCCCCGAGCAAGCTCGGGGGCTCTTGGGGGTAGTCGTCGCCTGTTTTGCGCTGTACTGCTAAACTGTCACGGACTCGCGCCAGGTGCATAACCTAGGATTCCGAGGGCGCAAAACTGTGGATGTGAGAAAATGACAGGTGAATTGCGGCCGAGAGGACTCGAACCTCCACGGGGTTGCCCCCACTGGCACCTGAAGCCAGCGCGTCTGCCAATTCCGCCACGGCCGCGCGGATCGGATCAATGGACGTCGGTGGGCCAAGTGTGGAGCACCGGCGAGCCGCGTAGTGTAGCGAGGCGCCGCCTGCGAAGCAAGGACGAATGAGAATCTTGTCAACCCGTCAAGGCCGCAGGCCGAACCTTCGTATATCCGTTGCGGAGTGGGGCAGGCGCTGCCGAGGCCAGGGACGGGGAATCGTCGGAGGTCCGTGATTCGTTGCGGGGGACATGGCCGGGAGTGGATTGCGCGAGACATGGATGCTATCGTATTGCTAGCGCCTCCGTGCACATGAATGTGCGGGTTGGCCGACCAGCACTACAATCTGTGGCGCGGGCGCCGAAAAGGTGTATCTCCACCACCGAGACGGCGGTGCCACAGGGGAACCGGCTGGACGATGGTTATGACGAGGCATGCCCGCACAGCACCGGAGACAGACAGGCCAGAAAAAATGACGACGGAAACGGCGACCAGCAAGCATGTAGAGATCCCCGTCGAGGAAATGGACGAAGTCGTAATCCGCTTCGCGGGCGACTCGGGCGACGGAATGCAGCTCGTGGGCACGCAGTTCACGCGTAGCTCCGCGATCTTTGGGAATGACGTCAGCACATTCCCGGACTATCCGGCAGAAATTCGGGCTCCGGCAGGTTCGGTTGCAGGCGTGAGCGGGTTTCAGCTTACGTTCAGCAGCCATGACGTGCACACCCACGGCGACAGCGTGGATGCCCTCGTCGCGTTGAATCCCGCCGCCCTAAAGACGGGTTTGGCGGATGTCCGGCGCGGCGGGGCAGTCATCGTCAACGACGATGCATTCGGCAAGGTGAACCTCCAGCGGGCCGGCTACACGTCGAGCCCGCTCGATGACGACACTGTGTCCGGCTACAAGCTGTATCGCGTGCCAATCACGCGACTGACGCGCGAGGCCCTGAAAGACACGGGACTCGGCACGAAACAGATGGACCGTTGCAGGAATTTCCTCGCACTCGGCGTGATCTATTGGCTGTACGGCCGGCCGATGGAGCCGACGTTGGCGTGGATCACCGAGAAATTCGCCAAGAGCCCCGCTGTGGCCAAGGCCAACACGGCTGTATTGAAGGCGGGGTACTACTTCGGTGAAACGTGCGAGTTGTTCGATCACCGATACCGCGTGGCGAAGGCGGCGCTGCCGCCCGGGCAATATCGGAACGTATCTGGGAATCTTGCGGCGGCACTCGGTCTGATCACCGCCGCCCACTTGGCGGGCAAGGAACTGTTCTACGGCAGCTATCCGATCACGCCGGCCAGCGAGATTTTGCATGAGTTGTCGCGTCACAAGAATTTCCGGGTCAAGACATTTCAGGCGGAAGACGAAATCGCGGCGATGGCATCGGTAATTGGGGCGGCGTTTGCCGGCGACTTGGCGGCTACCGGGACCAGCGGCCCCGGCTTGGCCTTAAAGAGTGAGGCCATCGGATTGGGCATGATGATCGAACTGCCGATGGTCATCATCAACGTCCAGCGCGGTGGGCCGAGCACCGGTTTGCCTACCAAGACGGAGCAGGCGGATTTGCTTCAAAGCCTGTTCGGACGACATGGTGAATGCCCGATTTGTGTCATGGCGGCGTCATCCCCGTCCGACTGTTTCGATAGTGTCATCGAGGCCTGCCGAATCGCGATTCGTTACATGACGCCGGTGATCCTGCTGACAGACGGTTATATCGCCAATGGCGAGGAGCCGTGGCGCATTCCGGCGGTGGCGGATTTGTCGAAGATCGAAGTCCACCATCCCGACGCCCCGAACAGCGAATCCGGGTTTCTGCCGTACAAACGGAACGACGATCTTTCTCGCCCGTGGGCGCTGCCGGGCACACCGGGGCTCCGCCACCGCGTCGGCGGCCTGGAAAGTGAGGACCTCACCGGAAACGTGTCCTACGACGCGGACAACCACGAACGCATGATCCGCCTTCGAGCAGCGAAGATCGACAACATTGCCGACGCCGTTGGGGATCAGGATGTAGTGGGGCCGCCCGAAGGAGACCTGCTCGTGGTCGGGTGGGGGGGAACGAGCGGTGCGATCACGAGCGCAACGGAGCGGGCCCGGAGCCGGGGGCTTCCGGTCGCAGACGCAATCATCCGGCATATCCACCCATTCCCGAAGAACCTCGGCGCGATCTTCGATCGCTATCGCACGATTCTGGTTCCCGAACTCAACATGGGGCAGCTTCGCTACGTTCTGCGAGCCGAGTACGGGATCGAGGCCGTCGGCCTGAACAAGATCTCGGGCAAGCCGTTCATGATTTCGGAGATCGAGTCGAAGATCGATGAAATCCTAGAGAGCGGGGGAGTACAATCATGAGCGACCCACTACCGGGACTGAAGGCAAAGGACTACGCCAGCAACCAGGAGGTACGGTGGTGCCCGGGCTGCGGTGACTACTCCATCCTGACGCAAGTCAGGAAGGTGTTTGCCGAACTTCACCTCCCGCGGCAGCAGATCGTTTGCGTTTCCGGGATCGGCTGTTCCAGCAGGTTTCCTTACTACCTCGAGACCTATGGTTTTCACGGTATCCACGGCCGGGCGCTGCCGATCGCCACCGGCGTCAAGGTGGCGAATCCCGAGCTGTCCGTCTGGGTCGTGACGGGCGATGGCGACGGGCTGAGCATCGGCGGCAACCACCTGATCCACGCGATCCGCCGGAATCTGGACATCAACATCCTTCTGTTCAACAACCGAATCTACGGCCTCACGAAGGGACAGACGTCTCCGACCTCGGAGTTGGGCAAGCGCACCAAGTCCACACCGTGGGGCTCGACCGAGAATCCGATCCACCCGTTGGCCATTGCCATCGGCGCCGAGGCGACGTTTGTGGCCCGTTCGCTGGATGTCAACACGAAGCACCTGGCCGCGACGCTACACCGGGCGGCTGAACATCTCGGGTCGTCCTTCATCGAGATATACCAGGATTGCCACGTGTTCAATCATGGCGCATTCAGTTACGCCAGCGACAAGGACCAACGCGACGACTCCGTCATCTATCTGGAACACGGTCGGCCGCTGATCTTCGGCAAGAACCGCGACAAGGGCATCCGCCTCAACGGGCTGAATCCGGAAGTCGTGAAACTCGGGAATGGCATCAGCGAGGACGACCTGCTGTTCCACGACGAACGCGCACGGGAACCAAGCCTGGCATATCTGCTGAGCCGGATGACGGTCCCGGAGTTCCCGGAGCCGATGGGTGTCTTCCGGTGTGCTGACGCGCCGCGATACGAGACGGAAATGCAGAACCAAATGGCGGATGCCGTCGACAGGATGGGGCCGGGCAACGTTCAGGAGTTGCTCAGTTCCGGCGGTACCTGGGTCGTGGAAGCGCCATAAACCTTTTTTTCGCTGATTCCCGCGGCATCGAAGGCGTTGGTACGCGCATCAGCGGCCGATGCGCGGCGGGGCCGATGGTAAGGAGCGATGGGACCATGGAGAAACGACTATCGAAGGTGGCGGTGTGGCTGGTGGTCGCCGGATTCTCGGCGCCGGCCTGCCAGGGACAGTGGTCGGCCGCGGGCGGCGTCAAGGACGCGCCACCGGACGTCGTCCTCGACATCGCGGCGGAGGACGGCATTCTGCTGGACGACGCCATACCGACGCCGAAGTCGGTCTTGGGTTTCGAGTTGGGCTCACGTCCAATGCGGTATCCCGAACTGGAGCAGTATCTGCACAGACTCGCCGAGTCCAGCGACCGAGTCCAACTGCGCGACTACGGCACGACCCACGAAGGGCGCACGCTGTACTACGTCGTCATCAGTGACGCGGCAAACATGCGCCGCTTGGGCGAGATACGAGCGGGCCTCCGCAAGCTAGCCGACCCGCGCATAACCACCGACGATGAAGCCGAGCAACTGGTTGGGTCGCTACCTGCCGTCGCGTGGCTTGCCTATACGGTCCACGGAGACGAGCTCAGCGGCACCGACGCCGCCGTCATGGCCGCGTACCGCTTGGCCGCCGGCCGCGACGACGCGACGACGACCGTCCTCGAGTCGGTCATCACCTGCATCAATCCGCTTCAAAATCCGGACGGCCGAGAACGATACCTCGCGATGATGCAGCAGCTTGGCGGCAAGATCCCGACGGGCGACACCCAAAGCGCCGAACACACCGGCTCCTGGCCACGCGGTCGGACGAATCACTATCTGTTCGACCTGAACCGGGACTGGAACATGACCGTCCAGCCGGAAAGCCGTGGGCACGTGGCGGCAATTCAGGCTTGGCATCCACAGTTGCTCGTGGACGCCCACGAGATGTGGGGCACGGATACATTCCTGTTCAGCCCGCCGCGAGCGCCCTTGAACGCGCATATCCCTCCCACCGTGTTGAAGTGGACCGACCGTTATTCCGCCGATCAGGCGGCCGCCTTTGACCAACGGGGCTGGAGCTACTACAGCGGTGAATGGAACGAGGGCTGGGCGATCGGCTTCTCCGACATCTGGGCCAAACACCACGGCGCTGTCGGCATGTTGTTCGAGCAGGCGAGAAGCGATGGCTCGTTCATCCGGCTGCCGACCGAGCAGGATCGGTACTACCGCGAGGACGTGGCACACCAGTATGTGGGCTCCATGGCCAACCTGACGACGCTCGCCGAGAACCGACAGGCGATCTTGTCCGACTTCTACGCGACAAAAAAGCGGGCGGCAGCGGACGAGGCAGGTAAAAACGACCGCGACGTCTTCCTGCTCGTGCCCGGCTCGAACAAGACCCGCGCGGCGGCATTTTTGGCCATGCTCGACCGTCAAAACATCGAAACGTTCGCCTTGCCGGAGGGCGGGGCCGTCTTGAAGAACGTGACGAACCACTTCGGCGAAGTCCAGGCTGAAAAAACGTTCCCGGCGGGAACGATCGCCGTCTCGATGAAGCAACCGCTGAGCCCATTGGCGCGAGCCATGCTGGGATTCGACCCGCGCCCGTCCGACGAATTCCTGAAGATCGAACGACGCGAGTTGGAATTCAAGAATCGCAGCAAGTTCTACGACATCACCGGCTGGTGCGTGTCCATGTGCTACGACGTCGACGCCTACTGGGCCGACGACGATGGAATGCCAGACGTGTCAACATGGCCGCCCGCTTCGGTAGGCCGAATCCTCGATGGCTCGATAGGCAACATGACACCATCCGCCGACACAGGCGTAACAAAACCGTCAGCGCCAACGGGTAGTGACGCGAAGTCACCGGTCTACGGCTACGTTATCGACGGCGCGGACGACGCGAGCCTCCGATTGGTGGCGCGGCTGTTGCAGTCGAAATGGAAGATCCGCGTGGCTCGCAAGCCGTTCACGGCGGGGGGCCGCTCGTATCCGCCCGGCAGCTTCCTGATTCGCGCCCACGAGAACACGCAATCGAATGAGCAGCTTGTCGAACAGCTCGCCACGTTGCCGCCGGGGGTGTCGTCCGCCGTGCGAACCGGCCGCACGAGCGCCGGACCTGATCTCGGTGGCGGCAGGTTCCCATTGCTCGCAGAACCGCGCATCGCGATCGGCTTCCGGTCGCCGTTTTCCGGTGGTTCATCTGGGGCGATCTGGCATCTGCTGGATGCGGAGATCGGCATCCGTACGTCCCGCCTATCGGCCCAAGGGCTTACCGGCGGCGACCTCCGCAAATACAACGTGATCGTCCTGCCGAACGCGTGGGGCGGCTCGCTACAACGGATGCTGGATGCCGGCGGCCGCGACAGGCTCGAACGCTGGGTCCGCGACGGCGGCACGCTCGTCGCCATCGGCGGCACGGCGACGGCCCTGTGCAAAAAGAAAGGCGGCCTCGGCAGTGTCAGGCTGCGACGCGACGTCCTGGACGAACTCGACATCTATGCCGAGGCCGTCGCAAGAACGCAGTCGGCGGCGCAGCCCCAGTTCGATATCAACCAGGTATGGGACTACAAAGACGACGCACCGCCCGCGACCACGCAGCCAACCGATGCGACCACGCAGCCGACCGAAGCGACCAAGAAAGAGGACACCAAAGCGCTCAAGCGTTGGGATGCCTGGGCGCGGCGATTCATGCCGCGCGGTGTCCTGCTGCGGGCGGACCTGCACCCGGAGCATTGGCTGGCACATGGAATGCGCCCTCGCGTACCGGTGTTCTACAACGCCTCGCACGTCCTGATGGCGATGGACCCCGTGCAAGTCATCGCTCGGTTGTCCAAGCCCGAGTCGATTCGGCTCAGCGGGCTCGTGTGGCCCGAGGCACGCCGGCGACTGGCCGACGGCGCATACATGACACGCCAAGGCATGGGCCGGGGACAACTGATCCTGTTCGCCGTTGATCCCGTGTTCCGAGGCTACGCGCACGGTACGAGCAGGCTGTTCCTGAACGCGGTGATCCTCGGCCCCGGCGTCGGGGCGTCTACGCCCGCGCCCTGGTAATGTGACAACACTCCGCCGGCGCGGTATGGTGCTTCCCGCAAGCGAGGGAAAAAAGGGGTCAGGCTACTTTATCTTGGTCGACCTCTCGAACAGAACCATGGCTTCGATGATAAAGTAGCCTGACCCCTTTTTTCCGCCATCAACGACAGACACGAGACACCCGAGGTAACACATGACACAGACGGCGATCAAAAACGACACGGCGATTCCCCTGTTGGACCTGAAGGCACAATACGCGACGATCCGCGACGAGATCCGCCCGGTGATCGACGAGGTCTGCGACGCACAGTGGTTCATCGGCGGGCCGGAGGTAACCAAGTGCGAAGAAGAGGTCGCCGCGTACAGCGATTGCCGCCATGGCATCGGCGTCACATCGGGCACTGACGCGATCCTGTGTGGGATGATGGCGCTCGGCATCGGCCCAGGCGACGAGGTGATCCTGCCGTCATTCACCTTCTTCGCGACCGGCGGCTGTGTCAGCAGGCTCGGCGCGAAGCCCGTCTTCGTCGATAACGACCCGGAAACCTACAACATCACCGGCAAGTCGATCGAATCCGCCATCACTGAACGGACGAAGTTGATCGTCCCGGTTCACCTGTTCGGCCAGTGCGCCGACATGCAGTCGATTCTGGAAGTGGCCGACCGCCGGTCGATTCCCGTCATGGAAGATGCGGCACAGTCCGTCGGCTCGATCCACAAGGGGCAGAAGGCCTGCGCGATGGGACGCCTGGGCACGCTGTCGTTCTTCCCCAGCAAGAACCTCGGCGCGTTCGGCGATGGCGGCATGATCCTGACGAACGACGACGCGCTCGCGGAACGATGCCG
This sequence comes from Phycisphaerae bacterium, assembly GCA_030593565.1. Lineage (GTDB taxonomy): Bacteria > Planctomycetota > Phycisphaerae > UBA1845 > UTPLA1 > JAFGQA01. The sequence continues at coordinate 37,259 of JAUVGW010000001.1, forward strand.
GCTGCTCCGCAACCACGGTGGACACCCGAAATACTATCACAAGATCGTCGGCGGCAATTTCCGGCTCGACGCGTTGCAGGCCGCGGTCATCCGAATCAAGCTGCGACACCTCGACGGGTGGTCCGCGCAACGAGCCGCAAACGCCGCCCGCTACAACGAGCTTTTTGCCGGCAGTGTCGTCAAAACGCCGACCATCGCCGACGGCAACACGTCCATCTACAACCAGTATGTCATCCGTGTGCCGCGCCGAGACGCGCTTCGCGATCACCTGACCGCCGCCAAGATCGCGACGGAGATATACTATCCCGTGCCACTGCACATGCAGGAGTGCTTCGCCGACCTCGGCTGCAAGCGCGGCGATCTGCCGCACTGCGAAAAGGCGGCGGATGAAGTCCTCGCCCTGCCCATCTACCCCGAACTGACGAAGGACCAACAGGAGCGAATCGCCGCCGCCATCCTGTCGTTCCTGAACGCCGGAGGCTAATCCTGATTATTCAAACCACAGAGACCGCAGAGAACACAGAGTGTTGTTGAGAAAATAATTATGGCGGAATCCGAGTACGTTCTGTTCTGACGGTGTGCATCTTCCGTCATCCTGTGGCGGCTTCGCTATGTCCTTTTCTGGCATTTCTCTGTGATCTCTGTGTGCTCTGTGGTGAATCATCTGGGCTAATCCGCGTTTCTCACGAGTGATCAGAGCCGCGATGTGACGACGATTGCGACAGTGACCATGGGTGCGATGTTCCCGACCGACATCGGCTGGCTGGCTCCGTTCGTGCTGGCGTTTTGCGCCGCGTTGGTGACGGTCCCCATCCTGAGGCGAGTCGCCTCCCAATTCGACCTATACGACCGCCCGGATGCCGGCCTGAAGCCCCACGAGAAGCCTATCCCATTCTTGGGCGGCCTCGCGATTTGGGCCGGCTGGATGGCATTCTTGCTTCTGTGGATGGGCTGGTATCGCGGTCTGTCCTCCGCTTGGCCCCCGGCCTATGTCGCCATCGGCGGCAGCCTCCTGATGTTGTTGGGGCTCGTCGACGACATCCGCCATCTGCCGCCCAAGCTGCGGTTGCTCGCACAGGCCCTTGTCGCGGGTCTGCTGCTGTACGGAGGCATCGGACGAGGGATTGCGGAATCCATGATTGGACAGACGGGCTGGGCTGTCGGTGACACCACGGGCTACCTGCTGAGCGTCCTATTCTGCATATTCGTTCTCGCCGGCGCGGCCAACTCCACGAACATGATCGACGGGCTCGACGGACTGTGCGCCGGCATCCTAGGCATCGCCTCGGCCGGTTTCTTCGCAATGGCGATCATCTTGTGGGACGTGCCGGGCGGCCCCGCAATGCCGGACCATGCCGCGCTGGTCCTGGCCATCTGCGCCGCCACGGTGGCGGCCTGCGGCGCTTTCCTGTGCTACAACTTCAACCCCGCTTCGATCTTCATGGGGGACAGTGGATCGCTGCTACTCGGCTTCAATGCCGCAGCCTGCATCATCCTGCTAACCGAGCACGCCGCGTGGCGGGGCTTGGTTGGGGCCGTGATCGTGTTTGGATTCCCCATCTTCGATACGGCACTGGCGATCGCCCGACGCAAGCTCAACGGCAAGCCGCTATTCGTGGGCGATCGCAGCCATTTCTACGACCAGTTGCGCGATCGAGGGTTGTCGGTTCGGCAAACCGTGGCAATCTGCTACGGTCTCGGCCTCGCCTTCGCGGCCATCGGCTGCATCTGTGTGATGCTGCCGACCGGCTGGCTCGTCGCCGTGGCAGTCGGGATGCCCATCCTCACCGCGGCAGTATGCCGACAACTCGGCATGTTACGCGTCGACGACGCGGCGGAACGATCCGAGGGATTGAGGGGTTGAGGGGCCGAGGGATCAGGGGATCGAGGGATCGGGTGGTCGAGGAATCGGGGGATCAGAACCGCCCCGGAGGGGCGGACGCGAGTAGCCACGGGTGGAGCGAAGCGGAACCCGTGGATACCGTGCGTGCAAATCCCGCCGCCCCGGAGGGGCGGACGAGGCCAGCGGCGCGATCTTCCGGATGTTCGCGTTCCGTCCGCCCCTCCGGGGCGGCATCTGTCTTGCCGACCGGCTTTCCACGGGCTGCGCCCGTGGCTACTCGCGTTGGCCCCTCCGGGGCCCTTTGCGATGGTCTGCCTGCCAGCGTACCCTACGGAACTGGGTCATGGTCGCACCGCGTGGGTAAAACCCGAGTCCGGCCCCCGCGCGCGTGGTAGCCGAATGATGGGGCGAGATATGAACACCGCAAATGACATACTTCGCCGCACCCGGACTCAGAATGCTGAGTTCGTCATCGAATCGATCAAAGAGCTTGGACTTCAGCCGCACCCGCAGTCGCGTCTGATGCAGATGTATCGGGTATTGACCGGTGAAGAAGGTATCATTCAGCCCGATCACGCGGAGTTCGAGGTCGCGCTTGAAGCGGAGCGAGATTTCAACGTGCTTGGCTTTGTTTTCGATCAGGCTCGGGCGCACGCGCTAGATTCTGGATTCATACGGTTGGTTAAAGACGTATTGAAGGACTCCCTGTTTCCTAATGAGGATCGCACACAGTCAAAGGGTCGTGACGCGCAATTCGAACTCTTCGTGGCGGCGATCTGCCAAGCTGCCAACCTTACCCCCGTTGTAAGGGAGGAGCCCGATGTAACTTGCCACATTGATGGCATCAAGTTTGGCATTGCGGCAAAGCGTATCAAGAGCACTTCGAGTCTCGAAAAACGCGTGCGCAAGGGTGCGAAACAGATTAACGCAGCAGGCTTACCTGGCGTCGTTGCTCTCGAAATGACTGAAGCGTTGAACCCAGACAATGACAGGATCACAACACCGATATCAGACAATCAGATTGGACGGCTGTACAGCCAAGCTCTGAGGGAATACATGGGCGGCGACCTCGGTCGCCTTCAGGAGTGGGTAGGTGACAAAGGCGTCTGCGGTGTTGTTATCCACTACCAGCAAGTGCGACGTCTACCGAACGGGGAATGGTCCCTGGACGGGATGACCTTGCGTGTGAAAACTGCTCGAAGAAGCCGGCGCCTCAATCGAGAGTACGCGATGTTCGACACGCACTATTGGAAGGGACTTCCCAATGTGGAGATGGTGCCGCGTGCTACGCCTTCACGGGCGAAGCCCGGGTAGGCATGTTTGACCCTACGCCAACATGCTTGCCCGCGACTTCGTCGCGTGAAAGCATGGCACCCGGCTCGACATTCCCCACCGCACACGGTTGACCGTGCAACGGGGGGACATACCATGTCGAGGCATGATCCCTGTGCGTCGTATTCTTGTTTTGGCGTGCATTGCCGTCGCGGCCGGTGGCTGTGCGGACCTACACTATGACAACACTGCCGCGTCGTTCGATCGGCCGTTCAGGGGCGGCGATGATTCGCTCGGCAACATTTGGCTCAAGACGAGCTATCTGTATCCGGCCCGCGACCTGCTCACATTAGACCCGCTATACCGGCTCCTGACCGGCGATGCAGCATGGAATGTCACGGCAGACGACGGTGTGGCCGATGGACCGTTCTTCACTAACCGCGACATCCGCGCCTTGTCCGCCGCGCAAGCAGGCCTGGGGCCGGCCACCGAACCGCCGCCCATTGCGCCGTGGCGCGTGAAGAAGGCGAAGCGGAAAGGCCTCACCCCCGGCTTCATTGGCGAGGATGCCACCGGACGGACGTTTCTGGTCAAGCTCGATCATCCCGACTATCCGGAGTTGGGCACCTCGTCGGAGATCATCGGCTCCCGCCTGGCGTGGCTGCTGGGTTATCACGTACCGGCCGTCTACCTGGTCACGATCGAAGGCACCGGCGACCCGCGTTATGACGGCCGCCGCGCAACGGCCTCGTTGTTCGTGCCTGGCGAAGTCGTCGGCGGATTCAAGTTCGACCACTATCGGATGCGCCGCGAGGTGCGGGCATTGCGGTTGGTGGCGGCATGGCTGAACGACACGGATCGCGGTGACAACAATACGCTGGCGACTGTACGCAGAGTGCCACTGGCGGCTCGTCCGCCAGTGTTGTGTGATGAATCGCAGGCGAGTTCCGGCCGCTGGTGCGAGAATCCTTTCTCGCACCCACTCCGCCGGGCGACGTGCTACCTGGTCGACTTCAACTCCTGCCTCGGCAGTTGGAACGGACGCCCCAAGGAACCGTGGCGCGGGTGGCGGCACGCGTGGGATGTGGAATACCAGTTAATATGGCTTGCGACGTTCGGGTTCCTGCCGCGACTGCCCGACTCCATTGAGGTCTGGAGCCCGGCCGTGGGTTCGTATGACCCAATGGCGAGGCGCGACGCGCGGCACTGGCGATCTCAGAATCCGAATACCGCCTTCCAACGCCTTACGCCGTCCGACGCCGAGTGGATCGCGCAACGCATCGCCGCCGTGTCTTGCGCCCAACTGAGGGGCATCGTCTCCGCCGCGGCATTCACACGTGCGGACGACGCCGAGGCGGTCTTGACGCTGCTGTTGAAGCGGCGTCGGCAGGTCCTGGCGGCATGGGGATTGGAATACCTATTGGACGATCGCCCCCCCGAGCCCCCAACGGGGGCGGCGGATCAGAGCCCCGAGCGCAAGCGAGTGGGTCTTTGTGGACGGACCGTTGGCCTTCAGACCCACTCGCTTGCGCTCGGGGCTCGGATCGAGTGCCCCTCGCGGGCAAAAACAGGTGCCACGCTGCTCATTCGCGAGCCGCCTAATATGACAGCGCTACATGCGTCCAAGAGCCCCCGACCTTGGTCGGGGGGTTGCTTTCCGACACGCGGGAACGTACCCCCCGAGCAAGCTCGGGGGCTCTTGGGCGCCGCCAACGCCTATCTAGCGCTGTCATACTAAACAGTCATGGACCCCCCGAACATCGACAGGGTCTCGCGGGCTTGTCGCTACCCGAACGTACCGGCTAGAATGCCAGTGCCCGTCGGCGCGAGGCGAGGTCATGGCGGCGAACCGCGATGGCAGACTCGCGCATTGGCACGGATGTAGCGAGGGCACGGATGAAGGGAAGTCAAACCGTGAGCAGCAACGTTGCCGGCGTGCGACGCCGGATATCCGACAATCTCAAGCGGATTCGCGAGCGGATCGCCGCGGCCTGTGACCGCACCAAGCGAGATCCGGATGCCGTGCGGGTCGTTGCTGTGTGCAAGTACGTCGAGATGGACATCCTGCGCCAAACGTTGGAGGTCGGCCTGCTCGATATCGGTGAGAGCCGCGCGCAGCAGCTCAACCAGCGTGCCGGCATGCTTCAGGAACTCAGCCAGCGCAGAAGCGTCCTGGCGAGCGGCACAGGCGCGAAAAAGGATGCTCGCGTCGTCGGCCCGCCGCGTCCGCGATGGCACATGGTGGGGCACTTGCAACGAAACAAGGTCAAGCTGGTCGTGCCCTGGGCGGAGCTGATCCACAGCGTCGACAGCCTGCGCCTGGCCGAAGACCTCCACAAGCAGGCGACGAGTGTCGGCCGCGTCGTGAACATCCTGCTGCAGGTCAACACCAGCGCCGAGAAGGCTAAGTTCGGCATCGCTGTCGGGGCGGTTTCGCATCTTGCCGAGCATTTCATCGAATGGCCCGGCATTCGCTTGTGTGGACTGATGACCATGGGGCCGCTGGAGGGGACGCCGTATGAAGTCCGCCTATGCTTCGACCGCCTGCGCGACGTCTTCGACGACCTGCGCGGCGAGCGATATCTCGGCCCGCATTTCAACGTATTGTCGATGGGCATGAGCGGCGATTTCGAGATGGGCATCGAAGCCGGCGCGACCATGATTCGCATCGGCACCGCCCTGTTTGAAGGCCTGCCGACCACGGCAGGCTTGTCGCATGGGGACGATCCGTGATTTTCGGCGGGCGAGATTTATTCGAGTTCTGGCGGCTGGCCCTGACGACCACCTGCTGCATCTACGCCGCAGTCATGATGGCCCGTTCGCTGTGGCGGCTCGCGGTGTTCCTATCGGGCGCCGACCGGACCGCGTCGATGATGCGCAGCTATGTTGTCGTCCAGATTATGCGATTACGGCTGCGCCGCTTCACCGGGGAGTTCGTCCGGATCGGCTCGTGGCTCGTAATCCTGGCCGCCGTCCTGTATGCCCACACTAGGATTTAGAGCAGTTTAAGAAATGGTGTAGCGGCCGACGCCCCTGTCGGCCGTCAAGAGTGGTTGGATTTCGTCGTCCGACACGGGGGTCGGACGCTACAGGGTTTCTTAAGGCGCTAACGCCTCGGTGATCTCCGCGGTCTCCGGCGTAAGGATCAACCGGGAAAATCGCGACGAAAGCACGCCAATGGACATCATCCTGTGGGTCTGGCTCGGGCTGACGGTCGTGACCTTCCTCGTGTGGACGGGTCGCCATCTTCAGATCGGCAAGGTCGCGCGGCTGATGCCGCCGCTACGCTCCGGCATGTACGCCGAGGCCGTCGATGAATCGTCGTCGGCCGGTCATTCACCCGACGAAACCGAACTCGCGCCACCCGTGTCCATCCTCGTGGCGGCCAAGGACGAGGAGTCGAACATCGAGGCCTGCCTCCAATCGCTTCTGCGGCAGGACTACCCGGACTACGAGGTCATCGCGATTGACGACAGGAGCGCCGACCGCACCGCCGAGTTGATCGACGCGGCCGCCGCCGCGGACAGCCGCGTCACCGCACTGCACATCAAGGAGATCAAGCCGGGCTGGTTCGGCAAGCCCAACGCCATGCGTGAAGGCGGCGACCGCGCCCGAGGCGAGTGGCTGTGCTTCACCGACGCCGACTGCGTGTTCGTCTCGCCAAGGGCGCTCACCGTCGCGCTGCGATACGCCATGGACAAGGGCGCGGATTTCCTGTCCGTGCTGCCCGCCCATGAAACGGGCAGCTTCTGGGAACGCCTGATCCAGCCCGCGTGTAGCGGCATCCTGATGATCTGGTTCAATCCGATGCACGTCAACGATCCCAAGCGCCCCACCGCCTATGCCAATGGTGCATTCATCCTGATGCGACGATCTTGCTACGATGCCATCGACGGGTTCGACCGCGTCAAGGCCGAGATCAACGAAGACATGCGCCTTGCCCGACAGGCCAAGCAGGCCGGGCATCGCCTCGCCGTCGTCTCGAACGACGACCTGTACACCGTGCGGATGTACGATTCCGTCGCAGAATGTTGGTCGGGCTGGACCCGCATTTTTTACGGCTGCTTCGGCACATTTCGACGGCTCGCCGCGTCGATGGCGCTCGTGACGACGTTCAGTCTACTCCCGTGGATCGCCCTGGCCGCCGGCATCGGTGTAACATGCCTCGGCACGGAATTCTCGATCAGCAGTACGGAACTTTCCCCCGATAGCGCGGGGCTTTCCATCGATGGCACGGAACCGTCCGCCGGCTGGCTCCGCCTGGCCTGGACCGCTGCCGCCGCTTGCGTCGCCCAGATCACCGTCATGCTTCGCTTCTACGCGATGAACCGCTCACATCCGCTATACGGCCTGCTATACCCCATCGGCGCCGCCATCGGCCTCGCCGTCCTCGTCAACGCCACCCTCCGAATAGGCGGCCGCCGTTCCGTCACCTGGCGCGGTACGACCTACCGCGACGGACGCCTCGTCGAGACGACCCCCTCGCCCACAGACCATCCTTGACCAAGGACCACCGGCCGGCCCCAGACTCGGCCACCCTACAGATTCGGCAGGCTGCGACACTGAAGGTAGCGTCGGCCCCCCGTGGCCGACGTAAAATGTGGAGAGATCCCCCCTCGCATACGTCGACCACAGGGCCGACGCTACTACCCGCAAACACAGATGGAATGAACCACTACGTATTCACGTAGGATCGGCGATTTCGGGTACTGGTAAAGTTTGGGGAGCATCGGCGTCTCGCCGGTACAAAATCCTCGTTTTCGACCTACGTACCGGCCAGGGGCCGATGCTCCCCAATTCAAACTGTACCAGTACCCAATCTTGCCCATCTGTTGAGCCGATCAGCAGATGGGCAAAATTGCCCATCCCACAACAATAGCGGTTTGCTGGCTTTCGTAGCGGCCGACGCTCCTGTCGGCCGCCGGAAACCGTCGGTCTTCAACGTCCGACACGGGGGGTGGACGCTATGGTTATCTTGAATCTGCTCCAGGCGCTCAATACGCCTCATCCGTGCGACCGAGCTTCTGGAGGAAATCAACCACCTGCCCCGCTGCGAAATCATGCGTCGTCTTGATCCGGTCGACGATCACCTGTGGATCCCACTGTGCCGGCGCGCCCCAACGAGCGTCCACCTGGATGAACAACTGCCGGATGTCCTCGACCAGCGATTCGACCTTGACCTCGACCTGCCAATTCGGCTTGTCCTTGCCAGGCAGCGGCGGCAGCAGCATCTTCAGGCCCACTGCATGCACCGGCCGCCCCAGCGGCGTCAGCCGGTCATCCAGTTGCAGGCATTTCTGGCCAAGATACACCCGGGCATCGTCCCCCACCGACTGGGCGGCCATTCGGAGAACAACGCCTGAACCGACGATGACCTTCGGACTGAACACCGACGCAACGCTGTCCAGCGCCATCCTCACGTTGTCGAAAAACATATCGAGCGAGCCCGTCGGAAAGATGTCCTCGAAGTTCATCACGTCGGGAAAGACGGACAGCTTGAGCTGGCTGCGCGGATCGCCGTCGGCCTGCGGGCTGATCAGGTGCCAGGCCTTCTCGGCGAATTCCTGTTTTCGCCAATCGAAGCCTTCGTTCGACTTCAACTGGAACTGCTGCCGGTGTTCCTTGTCCAGTAAGGCCTGTGGAGCAAACCGGACTCCTACGTGCATGCCGCGCGTCTTGATCGTCTCAGGAAGCATGTGTCCGCCTATATGTGCGTGTTCAGCCGCGTCTGCGTCGCCGCCGTCCCCGGCGGCAGGATCGCGGGCTAGCCATCCGTGCCGCAGCGTTGCGGGAGATAACTCGTGCGTTCCTATGGAGCATTCGTTCCGCCGGACGGCCCGGCAGGCTGAGTCGTGGCCGTCGGTTTCGTGGGGGCATTGTCCTTCGTGGCCGCGGCCGTGGCCTCGGCCACGGCTTTCTCTGCGGCCTTTTCGGCCGGGCTCGGCGGCAATATGAATGTAAAATCCGATGGTGGTTTGGTTACGGCCGCGTCCGGCGGCGACTTGGATGCGGCGATCTCCGGTGGCGGTTCGGGAACCGTGGGCATGGCCACGGGGAAGATCACCGGTTCCGCCCACCGATTCAGGTTGGCCAACCGATACGAGGCCTGGTCACGAAACGGGTAATTCGCAAACCGCGAGTCATCGACGACCTTCTGATACCAGCTTCTCGCTGTTTCCTGATCGTCTTGATTCTCCGCGATGATGCCGAGGGACAGCATCGCTTGTCCGGTAGCGGTCACGTCTTGCGGGTATCGGGAGACGACTTGGCCGTAGGCGGTCCTGGCTTGGTCCAGTTCCTCAGCGGTTGCCGAGTCAGGATCCAACGGCCCCGACGCCATTGTCTTTGCCATTGTGGCGCTGCCCACCGTGAGCAACGCTTGGGTCGTCAAAGCCGCGTCGAGGTCCTCCGCGACGACCGACTCATAGACGCTGACCGGAACCTCGTCGCCGCCTGTCGTCACCCTGCGGTCCAGGCTCGCCCAGCCGTCCATGATGCGCTGTTGATGCTGGTGATAGTACCAGTAGCCGCCCACCGCGATGATAAGGACTACGACAAAGATCCCGCTGAGCTTGGCCGCGTTCTCCTTGGCGTAGTCGCGGATCTCCTCGATCTGCTGTGACAGTTCGTTTGTCTTCAGGTCCTGACGTCTCGTTGGCTTCATGGTTGCCTATCCGCCGGTCGTAGCCGGCGTCCCCGTGTTGTCTGATTGAATGCCGGCGCGAATCTGGGTCACCGCCGCGCCGAAAAGCCCGGACGGCATTCGCTCGATCCTGACCTCGCAACGCTCCTGCGCCTTTTTGTACTTCAGCACGTAAACACCCTTGTTCAGGGTTTGTTCATCCAATTGCCAGTTGGCCTGCGGCATGTGATACTGATAGAAGTTCTTGACAGCCTGCAGGCTCGCTTTGCCATGATAGATATGCTTGACCGATCGGAAACCCGGTGTGACCTTGTCGGCGGACTGCCGCTCAATCAGTTTGAAGTCCTTGGGCAGTGGCAGGTCGCTCACATAGGGATGCTCGGCGACATCGAGGATCGTCGGGCCCGTCGGCTTATTTGTACAACCGCCTGTCACGGCGAGCCCAAATGCGAGTCCAAACATCAACACAACCGTCTGTCCCAGTCGATCGTTCATGGCTATCCGACCGCCTCAGGCAAAAAAAGGTCAAACGAAGGGCAACGCTCCTCGTCGCGGCGAAAAGACCTCGCCGCCTGACAACCACACAAATCTACCTTCGCGCCTGGCAACTGTCAATCCGCCGGCGCCGCCCACCTGCCGACGGGGTCCATGACAGTTTAGGCGGCATTGCTCCGAAGGGTCCAACGGGTGCCACTGGCGGCTTGTCCGCCAGTGCCTCAACAGATAGCGCCCTACACGGACACTGGCAGGCAAGCTGCCAGTGTCGCCCCGCCGCCGATTGTGTCATGGATCCCTGCCGGCCACCGGGAGGGCTGGATGGTATCGGCAACGCGGTTAGGCGGCTGGAAATGGACCCTCGGCAACACAGGGCCGACCTGAAAATCGGCCGGCCATCCTGATGTGGGTGCTCTGTTGATGTTTGAATGGCCAATGAAGCGCGCCCCAAGCCCATGGATAGCAATCCATGGGCTTCCGGTGGATGCGGAATGTTCAATTGGCCATTCGAGTATCAATAGTTCGGAACCACATTTGGACGAGTCGCGAGCACCATGTCCTCTGCGGCAGCGCCGACGCAAAACGCGGATTCCACTGCGAACGGGCGCCTACATCACCGTGAAGTACACGGATACGGCATAGTCGAGCAGTTCCGGCGTCAGCACCACGGGCTGATCCAGGTACAGACATCGATTACGGACCTGCAACAGCAGGTCGCGCGGTTGGCAGCAGCGAAACGGCCGATCCTCGGATTCGTAGTGCTTGGCGATCAAGTGGTCCACCGCCGCGCGCGCCTGGTCATCGATGTCGAACCCGAACGACGGACCGACGAACTCGAACAGCTTGCGGAAATCCGCCTCGGTCGGGTCCCGAACCTCGATCTTGTACGGGATACGCCGCAAGAAAGCCTCGTCACATAGTTCCTTCGGCTCCAGGTTCGTCGAGAAGATGATGAGCTGGTCGAACGGGATGCGGATCTTCTTGCCGTTTGGCAACGCCAGGAAATCGTAGCGCTTCTCGAGCGGTAGAATCCAGCGGTTCAGTAGCTCGATCGGCTCCATCCGCTGCCTGCCGAAGTCGTCAATCACCAGCGTGCCACAGTTGGACTTCATTTGCAGCGGCGCTTCACAGGTCTTGGCCGTTGTGTTGTATTGGACGTCCAACGCTTCCATGGTCAGTTCGCCGGCGGCCACGATCGTCGGCCGGCGTATCTTCACCCAACGGTCGTCGATCTGATCCTGCTTGACGATCAAGCCACGCTTCCGCTCGATCACCTCGTGGTTCGCCACGTCAAATAGCTTGATGATCAGCCCGTCCACTATGACGCACTGGGGAATGTAGATTTCGTCGCCGAAGCACTTGGTGATCCGTTCCGCTATGCTGGTTTTTCCATTGCCAGGAGGGCCGTAAAGAAACATGCCGCGGCCCGAATTGATGGCAGGTCCCAGTACCTGGAACATCTCCTCCGAGATCAGCAGGTCGCTGAAGGCGTTTCTCAGATCATCCTTGCCGGGCGACTTCACGGTAATCGTCTGCGCCTCGACCGCAGCCACATACTCGTTGATCGACACCGGGGCGGGTCCGACATACATCGATTCCAGCATGAAACGTTGCGCGCGGTCACGCCCCGCATCGGTCAATGTATACGTGAAGTCACCCAGTTGGGCCGTACCCACGTACACCACGATCTGCTGCTGCTTGAGGTTGGTCAGGTACTCGATGATCGGCTTCGATGGCAGGCAGAGCGCCTCGGCAATCGACGCGCCCGGCGCGGAACCTACGGCAGCGAGGTACTTCAGGATCAGCGACTCGACGACGCCGGGATCGAGTCCGGCCTCCTCAAAATCGGCCGGCGCCTTTGGGATAAACGGCGCTGCGGCCGGCGCGGCATCGGCCGCCACGGCGGTCACGGGCATTGACGGATCCAGCTTTCGGGGTGCTCGTACAATCATATTTCGCTCCGCGCGTGGACCTTGAGCGGCTCGGCTTGTCACTGACGCCGCCGACAGGATGAACCACGTAGCTATGATCGGTCCGGTGACGGGGCCGCTTGACGCAGGTATTGCCGATACTCGTTATCGTAAACACGATGATTGTCCGATAAGCGTGACTGCGGCCTTGGGCCGCGGCTAAAGGGCCCAGGGGTTACGGTTCCATCCCCCATGCCAGATTCGTGACGCCTGACCCGTGAACCCCCTGGACCCTGCACCCTGGACCCTGAACTCCGCACCCTGAACCCTGAACCCCAAGGCGGCCTTATGCCGCCGCCACAGCGACATACCGGGCGCAGACTGCCGACCTGGTATTGGCTTATAATCCTCGGCCATGGCAATTCTCGATTACCGAACTGCGGGAGAATCCCATGGTCAGGCCCTGCTCACGATCGTCGAAGGCCTGCCCGCCGGGCTCACACTCGACCTCGGGGCCGTCAACGAGGCCCTTCGACGGCGGCAGGGGGGCTACGGCCGCGGCAAGCGTATGGCCATCGAGAAGGACCGCGCCACTGTTCTATCCGGCATCCGCAATGGCGTTACCATTGGTTCCCCCCTTGCCATGGAACTCCGCAACAAAGACTGGCGCATCGACGAGGCTCCGACGATCAATCGGCCGCGGCCCGGACACGCGGACTTCGCCGGCTCCGTAAAATGGTTGACGACGGACTGCCGGTGCGTACTGGAACGAGCCAGCGCCCGCGAAACTGCGGTTCGTGTCGCCGCCGGTTCTGTGGCGGCATCCTTGCTCAGGCTATTCGCGGTCGACGTGGTCGGGTTCGTCGTGCAGATCGGCGATGCCAAGGCGGACGTACCCGAGGATGCCGCTCCGACGGCACTCAGATCGGCCCGGGATGCCAACGACGTGTATTGTCCTGATGCTGCCGCCGCCGAGGCGATGATCGACGCGATCACGGCGGCACAGCGACAGAAGGACACCATCGGCGGCATCGTCGAGGTCCGTGTGTCGGGCTTGCCGCCCGGGATCGGGAGCTGTGCGCGTTGGCAGGATCGGCTCGATGGCCGTCTCATGGCCGCCGTCGGTTCCATTCAGGCGTTCAAGGGCGTCGAGATCGGGCTCGGGTTCGGTTGTGCCCAACGGCCGGGCAGCCGTGTCCACGATGAATTCGACTTCGTGCCAGATCAGCGCGAATCCGCGAATCTCGGCTTCGTGCGTCGCACGAACCATGCCGGAGGCATCGAGGGCGGCATGACCAACGGAATGCCAATCATCCTCCGCGGCGTCATGAAGCCCATCAGCACGTTGCAGCGGGGCCTCGACAGCGTGAATCTCGAGACGTTGCGACCCGAGCGCAGCGACTATGAGCGCAGCGATATCTGTGCCGTGCCGGCCGCGAGCGTGGTCGTCGAAAACGTCGTCGCATTTGAGATTGCGCGGGCATTTCTCGAGAAGTTCGCAGGGGACACGATGTCGGAACTCCACGCGGCCTACGACTTTTACATGGCATCCGCGCGCGGGCTCGGCGGTGCGTAGCTTGACGACGCGGCACGGTCCGCCATGCCGCAAGTTGTAGGATGGGCAATCTTGCCCATCTGTTGAGCCGATCAGGTTGTAGGATGGGCAATCTTGCCCATCTGTTGAGCCGATCAGCAGATGGGCAAGATTGCCCATCCTACACTGTTATCAGGCGCATTCTTCGCGGCTCGCGAAGAAAAGGGGAGCATCGGTGTCTCGCCGGTGTTCCTACCGGCGAGACGCCGATGCTCCCCTTTGAATGCGCCCGTAGGCCGCGCTGCGGGGCTGTTTACAACGCTTGTCTCTTCAATCACACTGTCCGTTCCGTGATCTAGCGTTAACGCGTACCGCCAAGGACGGGCCACACTCGTATGCTTCCACACCGAAGGCTCCTGCTGGTTCTCGCCGTGGTTCTCGTGGGTGGGTCATTGGCGTGGAACGCCTACTACGGGCTGCACATCCGGAGCGAGGCTTATCGGGCCGAGGTCGAGAACGACCTCAGCCTGTTCTTCGAGTTGCCGTGCGACCTCGGGAGCATTCGGGGCCATACGTTCGACAGCCGGGTTTTTGATGATATCACCTTGTGGCTGCCGGGCCGCCGGGACCGGGTCTTCTCGTGCCGGCGCGCCATCTGGCACGAGAAGGAGAACGGCGACGAACGAAACGAACTCGACCTCATCGACGGCGTGCTCATCCTGGGTACCGACCGATGGCAAAGCGATGACTATCGCCAGGTCTTCCAATCCAGCCTCGGCCACGACTTCGAGGATTTGAACCTGCACCGCGTCGGCATGTCGGGCTTCGAGATATCCTTCGCGCGAAGCGACGTCACGATCCTGTGCCGCAACACGTCCGGAACCATCGACATGTCCGACCCGGATGACGGGATCGCGCATTTGAGGGCCTACGAACTGAACGGGTATCACATTCGCCAAGGCGTTGCCATCTACGCGAGGTTCTCCCCGGAAAACGGCGTCGAGGTCTCCGAGTTCGTGCTAACGCTGCCCGAGGTGCCGCTCGCATCCGTCGGCATCGGTGCGGCCCTCAATGGAAACATCACCGCCGGCACATTTGCCGGCCAGATCGAGTACAACGCGACAAAGCCGCAGCCTGAGGTCTGGCTTCGAGGCGAATTGCTCGATGTCAATCTTGAGGAGATGACATCTGCCTTGCCCTTGGGCCCGTTCAGTGGCCGGCTGTCGATCAGTGTCGATTGGGCGAAGGTCGTCGATTCTGTCGTCACACGTTTTCGTGGACGCGGTACGCTGACGGATTTCTCGTTCGCGCCGTTTGCGCCGTTGCTAGGATTGGAGAGCCTGTCGGGTTCTGCGACGTTCTCCATCGATCCGGCCGACCTCGCGCTGGGACATGTCAATCGTCTTCGACTGGACGGGCACGTCGATGATCTCACGTTGGAGCAACTGCTCCATCCCCTGGGAGCGGGCTCGGCAACCGGGAAACTGGCGGTTCGCATCAACCACCTGGACATCGCTGACGACAACATCCGTGCCGCTGATATCGAGGTATATGTCGTTCCTCCCGCTGATGGACCGGGCACGATCGACCAGGACCTTCTGCTGACCGCCGCCGAACGGCTGCTTGATTTTTCGTGGCCCGAGGCCATCCCCAAGCGCTTGCTGCCCGAGAAAGTGGAGTATGCGGAATTCGGCGTCCGCCTGTTGGTGCGGGACAACCAATTGCGGGTACTGGGCACGCACGGTCCTGACGGCAAGACGGTCCTCACGATCATCGTGTTTGGAAAGCGTCTCGGGCTTGTCACGGAACCATCGGGCACCATCGACCTCGGGCCGGTCATCGACGACGTGCTCGCGCGGATTCGTTCATATGACCCGGATCGGGTGCGGGAATGGTGGCATTCGGAATCACACTTGGGCTTCGAGGGACCGTGACGCCCGCCCGATTTTGTTGACGGGCCATTGCCCCGATCTTCGCCATAGCATTTTTGGCCCCGGAGGGGCCGAGGCGAGTAGCCACGGGCGAAGCGCAGCGGAACCCGTGGTCCCGGTTGGCCCGCATCCCATTTCGCCCCGGAGGGGCGGACGAAACCGCTCGACCTTTGAGTCCCCTGCCGGAATCGCGCATTT